>JAFXPY010000022.1 GCA_017527495.1 Paludibacteraceae bacterium | reverse complement strand
GGTTATGGTGCATTTTCCACAAATTTGTCTAATTCTCATAGTGTTGCAAATTATATTACAAATAATGAAACTCATCATAAAAAGAAAACATTTCAAGAAGAATATCTTAATTTTTTGGAAATTTGTGGAATAGAGTATAATTCTAAATATATTTTTAATGATATCGAATGAATTTAATATGTAACCGCTACGCGGTAGGTCTGAGGTGGAGAAATATGCCTTTTCTATTAATATGTAACCGCTAACGCGGTAGGGAGAGAAGGAATGTATATAGATTTTCTATTAATATGTAACCGCTAACGCGGTTTGCCTTTAAATCTGACTTAAGCAATGTAAGCTCCTACAATGTGACTCATTGTCCTGCTCGCGAAACATAAATTACAAATAATTAGTTTGATTCAATTAATTCGTGAATTTTTTTAGAATACGAATTTGACGAAATGAAACGAATAATTGTATTTATTGTGGACAGAATAAAATTCGTTTTAATTTGATTAATTAGTAGATAAATAATTTCTGGTAATTTGCGTTGTAGTACTTGTGAAACTTGAGGCACATAATTTAGTGGCATACATGCGTACGCCCCTAAAATGATAGAATTTCTCAAATATTCAAATCCTCAAATCCTCAAACCTTCAAATCTTCAAATCCTTAAATCTTCAAATTTTCAAATCTTCAAATCCTCAGAATCCTAAGCTTTGGATCCATTTCTCAACTTTTATTTTTCCGGAGCGTACCTCGTGTCCGTACATTGAAAAGCCTCTTTGCACTTCCGAGCGAGGATAGTTCTTGCGAACATCGCTGACGCAGTTGCCCAACCCACTTCCTTCATGAGTGGTGAAAGGTATGATTGTCTTGCCATCAAGTTTGTAGGTGTCGAAAAAGGAGAACATAACTTGAGGGAAAGTGCCCCACCATACCGGACCGCCGATAAAGACAACATCGTATTTGTCGAAATCGGCCTGTGTCGGCTTGGCTGCTATTGTCTTGCCTTCGGCAGAAACGATAGAACCTGTAAATGCAGGGCGTTCGTCTTTGATTTGTTCGTCTTGAGCAAGGTCGCAAAGAGGTTTGTACGCCATGCCATCGTATTTGTTTGTTTGGATTTCAAAAAGGTCGGCACCGGTAAATTCGCTGATATAGTCGGCCACAATCTTTGTGTTGCCCACTTTGATGTTGCCTACGGAGTAGTTCTCGCCTGCGTGAGAGAAATAAACCACTAAAACATTTTTGTTTTTCATATCGTTTGACTTGTTTTGGGCGTATGTCGGAACGAGTAATGCCAACAATGCGCAAATGATTAAACTTATTTTTTTCATATCTTTACTATTTTTTGACAATACAAAATTACAACATTTTAGCTTTATTTAAAAATCAATTTTGCTGTTTTTCTTACCATTTTTGCATTTAATCCACAATCAGTCTCATTTGTTTTTTTTCTTTATTTTAATTAATTTTGCAGTTGAGGTTTTCAATTAGCCCTAATTTTATTTGTCATTTTTTGAGGGGAAATAAAAATATTCAATTTTTGCAAGTTATACACCGCAGATTACACAAAATTATTTATCTACTAATTAAACGAATTATTACGAATTTTATTTGGCCAAAAATTAACCCATAATTTGAAACAATTATTTTGTTTGGTTGTATATTAAAAAATAGTTATAATTTTGTAATTGAATTGAGTCATCGAGGTATGGAATAAGGCCGATTATTTGTTTGTTCAAAGAAACAGTTTTTGACGTTCAGCCCCCATACTTTTACATCTCAAAATCTGGATAGTTCGTAGGGAGCATAAAATACTTGCACAACCCCGCATGTCGCAACGATAGAGTTAAGATGTACAGATGATCAATCATTTTTAAATCTTTTAATGTATGACTTATTTAGGTATTGACATCAGCAAATCCACCTTTGTGGTGGCTTATCCGAAAGAGAAAGGGTACACAATCCGTGAGTTCAAAAACACTCCTGCAGGTATTCATTCTTTTATGCACACGCTCAACAAAGACGAGCATCATTGCATTATGGAAGCGACAGGAAACTATGGCGTTACGTTACTTTATATGCTTGATAAAGAAGGATATAGAGTAAGCCTCATCAATCCTCTCAAGACACACAACTTTGCAAAAACGGAGTTGTCTGTTACAAAGACAGATGCGGAGGATGCCAAACTCTTGTCCCGTTACGGGCAGGAGAAACAGCCTCCTGTTTACAAGATGCCTACGAAAACCATTCTCATACTCAAGCAAAAGCGTACAGTTTTCCGTCAACTCAAGAAGCAGCATACAATGCTGACCAACATGCAACAGTCGCTTGATGTACTACCGGTGCAAGACCAACTAAGTAAGAATGCCGTGAAGAAGGTTATTATCTCTATAGAAAAGCAAATCCGGGCTTTAGAAGAGGATATGACCAACATCACAAAGAAAGAGTACAAGAAACAATTAGAGTTACTTACCTCTATCAAAGGCATTAACAACAAGATAGCCTCTGCGCTTATAACAGCTACCGGTGGCTTCACGTAAGCAGTTCTCCCGCTACTTGGGTTTGTGTCCTACCATTATTCAATCGGGATCATCAGTCAATGTCAAAGGTCACATCAATCGCAATGGCGATTCGTATCTCCGCAGTCAATTGTTTATTTCTGCTATGCCAACGATGCGCTTTAATAAGGCCTGCCGTGAGTTGTATGAGCGTTTGCGGGCGAATGGTAAATCGGGCAAAGTGGCTCTGATAGCTGTTGCAAACAAACTGATCCGTCAGGCATTCGCGGTCATTAAATCCGGATTACCTTATGTGGACGGCTTTGTTTCTCAACCGCCGCTACTCAAGCCCGCCACTAAGGCTATATATGCATCGCCATTATAATACTCCCCGCGGGGAGCGCTGTCGGCAAGGGGGTGTCGGAACACCCCCGACGAGACAAAAAACACTACTATATTTTATAAAAAATCATCAAATTTTAATATAGTTCGTCAAAAATTAATCAAAATGAAAGACAATTATTTAAGCCTCGCATGTTAATAGAATTTGAATATCTCTGTGTTCAACGGCGTTAGTCGTTGCATATTAATAGATATAATCAAGATTACAAACACAACAACCACGTAGTGGTTGCACATTGTCAAATATTCAGAATTTTTGTATAGTTTTTTAATATGCAACCGCTAACGCGGTTGGGAGAGAAGGAATGTATATAGATTTTCTATTAATATGCAACCGCTAACGCGGTTTGGAGAGAGAAGGGATGTGTATATAAATTTTCTATTAATATGCAACCGCTAACGCGGTTATCACTAAACGCAATGTGGAAAAATGTGGTTAATAAAAAAATATATAGATATCGATTTAACTTTTCAGCTTTTTGTGCATCTATAATAATGTAGAGATTTTAAATATCTTTTTTGCCTATAATAGTGTAAAGTGTTTAAACATAATTTAAAATGATTTAAAACAAATGAAGCGTAGTGTAATTTTCCTATTTTATGTTCTGATAGGTTTCGGAATTATTAGTGCTCAATCGCAGCCGGCACAACGCAGCGAACAACAAGGAAACAATGAACGAGCTCTGCAGATGGCAAATCATTATGTGCAGAAATTTGCACTCAATGAAGATGAAGCCGAGCAATTCATTGAGATTTACATTGAGTACAACAAGAAACTTCATGCCGTGAGTGTTCTGTATAGACATGAAAGTCCTAAAGAAGGAGCTATGTCGGATGCAGACATTGAGGAGCGTATTCTGAATAATTTTGCGCAGAGTCGTGCAATATTATATGTGAGGGAGAAATACTACAAAGAGTTTCGTTCCGTTCTGACTCCTTCGCAGATAAACATGATATTTGAAGACGAGAAAGCCCGTAGGGCTAAGTTGCGCGAGAGACAGTCAAATAACCATTAAGAAAAATCACGTATGCAGATCTTTCGGCGCAAAACAAAGGCAGATGAGTTGATAGAGCGGTATCAACAGCCGCTCTATTGGCACATCAGGCGCCTTGTGGTAAGCCATGATGATGCACAAGATGTGTTGCAAGACACTTTTGTTCAGATTTTTCTGCATCTGTCGGAGCTGCGAAATGCCGATTTAGAGCGTGTATGGGTCTATCGCATTGCAACAAATGAAGCCTTGCAGTGGTTGCGCAAAAAGCATGAGTTTGTCTCGCTCGACACGGATGAGGTCTCATCGCTTGCCGACTCGCTTATGGCTGAGGAATATGTCGATACAGGCGATGCGTTGCTCCTACTTTTCCAACAGGCTATTATCTCATTGCCTACTATGCAACAGGCTGTGTTCAATCTCAGATATTACGACGAATTGCCGTACGATGATATTGCTGAGATATTAAACACTACACAGGGTGCAGCCAAAACAAATTATCATATTGCAAAAGAAAAAATAAGTAATTATATTCTCAATCACCAATGAAATCAGATAAACAACAATTCGATTTTTGTCAGGTAGGCAAACAAATGCCTTATCGTACTCCTGACGGCTATTTTGAACAATCAGCTCAACAGCTGAAAGACCTTGTTGTGGCAAAACCGAAATACAACTATTCAAGTCGTTGGTGGTATGGTGTTGCAGCCACCTTACTTCTTGCTTGTGCTGTATATGGGCTTACAGCTTATATCAGCTACAAATCAGACAGCCGTGTTGTGCCTGTGTATAGTCAAAATGCCGATAATGCAGGTGAGTGGAACGATTTTGCTGAGTCGGACCTCTTTCTCGATAATATGGATTGGTAAAATCTCAAAACACAAATATACGACAATGAAAAGATTTTATATTCCTTTCTTGATGCTCTTGGTTAGCGTCATGAGTTATGGTCGCATTATTTGCGATTCGACATGCCATACACCGAGTGATGGCAGTGTTAATTTTGCCGTTGTGTCTCCTGTTGGGCGTAGTGTTGTAACGCTCATCGACCAAGGTCCGCGCCTTTCAACTCTTGAAGGCAAGACGATAGCCGTCGTGGGGGTGAGCTTTATGGCTTCTGTTACTCACCCTGAAATAAAGCGTCTTATACTCGAAAAATACCCCACTGCCAAAGTCATTTTGCAAGATGAGATAGGTTATGCAGGTCCGTATCCGGGATTGGGTATCACGCGGCCGCAGGCAGAGGAATTTAAGCAGAAGCTGATTGGCATGAAGGTAGATGCCGTGATAGCCGGTAATGGAGGTTGCGGGATATGCACTCCAAAAGAAACAGGTTCGGCCATAGCTGCCGAGTCGTTAGGTATTCCTGCCGTCGTTATTGCAGGTCCGGGATTTACCGAACAAGCCAAATATACTGCTTACAACAATGATATTGCCGTACTGCGCGTAGCTCAGTATCCGGGAGCTTTTGCCACTCATACCACCGAACAACTGATTGAAAACACGCGTAATGTGTTGTGGCCTCAGATTGTTGACGGATTGACTCGTCCGATAACGCAAGCCGAGATTGATGCAGCCAAGAATGCTGACCATGGCGATTTGCGTGATGATGTGTTCTACGGAACAATACGTGAGATAGACGACTATTTCAAAGGTATGCAATGGACTGATGGTCTGCCCTTCGTTCCGCCAACATACGAGGAGGCTAACCAGTATCTGCAATACACCGACTATAAATGGCACGAGACAATAGCTGTTATGCCCGGTGCCTATCGCAATGTAACGGCATGGCATGTGGCAGTCAATGCTATCATGGCAGGCTGCAAACCTGAGCACATGCCTCTCTTGATTGCCCTGACAAAAGCAATGACGGGTCCTGATTTTCGCCGTACATTGCTTTCCACACATGGTTGGGTGCCTTATTGCGTACTCAACGGACCTGTTGCCCGTCAGTTGGGTGTTGACATGGGACAAGGACAAATCAATGAAGAAGCCAATATGTGCATAGGTCGTTTCCTGAATCTTGCCATGATCAACATGATGGGCTATTATGTCAAGGCCAATCGTATGGGAACCTTCGGCTATCCTATGGCATGGTGCTTACTTGAAGATGATGCCGCATGCCAGCGTTTAGGCTGGCAACCGCGTCATGTTCAGCAAGGACTTGACATCAATCAAAGTGCTGTTACCGTTACCTCGGCTCTCGTGTGGGGGAATAACATGGCCATTTCAACTCAGAACCCGCAAAAGATGATGGAACTTATTGCATGGGATTGCAGCGAGCGCGGACAGTTGGCCCTCGGAAGTAGTCAGCAATTCACAAGTCGTACCATACTCATGACAGAGCCTCTTGCAAGAAATCTTGCAAAGGAATACGAAACATTAGACGAGCTTGAAGACAGTCTGATTGTTCGTTCGCGTCGTCCGACGCGCGGGCGCGCTTTCGCCAATCTCTATGCCAACACAGGTGGCATGAAAGACGACCGCTATACTCTCGACCAGTATGTACGATATATAGAACAAAACGAGGGCGGGCAGAATACGAAAGTAGGGCCATGGTACGACCGTACCGAAGCTACGCAATCAACAATAGCAACAATGCAAAAAGGAGAGACAGTTTTTATCATCACCGGCGACACGGCGCGTAATAAAGTGCAGGTTATGCCGGGTGGCGGTTATTCAACAGCAGCCGTCGAACTGCCTGAGAATTGGAACCAACTCATGGCCGATTTAGGTTATCCACCACTTGAATCATTCTATGTCAACAATGGCGGAGGAACGCAGTCTGAAGTACCTTCTGTTCGTACAGAGAGCATGCCGATAAGTTACAACGGGACAACAATAATCAATGATGGACATCAGAAAATTGCTATTTATAGTGTTTCCGGAAAGTTGATAGCAAAGACAAAAGACAATTATAATACAGCTTCACTTCAATCAGGTGTTTATATGGTCTATGTCGCAGGCAAAAGCGGTGCCTATAAATTTGTAAAGATGTAAAGCAAATCGTAGTATTAAAGAAAAAAAGCAACTCAACCGAGTTGCCTTTTTTCTTCTTTCACTTTTCACCTTACTAAGCTGCCTTGCGGAGTGTAGGTCTTATTGTCTTTAATTATGTATAGTCTTCCGTCTCGTATGACTTTGCGGACATTGTTGTCTTTAGTTTCATTTGTAGGACGAATAGCAGTTTGTATTTTGTGTGTCTGTCCTTTCATTTGCAGTGCTTTGACACCTCCGTCACCGCTGCTTTGAGCTGAAACGACTGACAGCATGAATGGTTCTGCCTGATTGACAATAATCTCACTTCCGGCAATGAGTAGGGTGAATTTTTCGCCCACTTCAACACCATTGACAAAGATTCTAACGGCGCGTTCTTTTGAATCCATCGATTTCAAAATCACTGTGTCGCATGCAGGCAAGAAGAATTCAACATGTGTCCTTCCTGCTATCTCACGACTATAGTCAGTGTCTGTCTTTGAGAATTTCCATTTCTTTGTAGAATCAAAACCATAGGCGGCTTTAACCCATGATTCTGAGCCATCGAAAATAAATTCGTCGGTTGTGAATTCAACAGGTTCAACCGATTCAACAGAAAGAGTGTAGCTGATTGTTGTACCGTCAGCACCAGTCAGTGTAACGACATTGCCTTCTTGTGTCAGTGCGGCTCCTTCGCTCACTTTGTAGCTTTCAATTGTCGGCTCTTGTGTGCCTGCGAGGTAATATGCTTGTATGCGCGAAGCATCATTGTCAGGAATATAAGCATTATATTTGTTCGACATGATCAACTCGTTGAGTTTTTTGATTGCATCAGCGCGATTGAAAGTGATGGTGTAAGTAAGTGTTGTTGAGCCGTCTTGTGCTGTAACAACAATAGTAGCATTAGTTCCGGTCTTTGTTACTTCTGTAACATTGTTGATTTGTACGCTTGCGTGTTCTTCGTTAGGCTCAGCTGTGATAATCGGCAGTGCGTCGATGTAGGCAATCTCGTAGGTGTATTCATACTTGGCAGAGCTGAATCCTTCTACAATCTGACCATTGATGCTCAGGCTTTTCAGTGTGGCGTCGTTGCTTGGAGTGTCGCTGACGGTGAAATTGATAGTATATACAACTTTCTTTGAACCGTCGCGTGAGATACATTCTACAGTAGCTGTGCCCGGCAGTGAAGTTGCTTGGCTGATATACACAACGGCGTCATTTGCTGCAGTGGCGGCAACGACAGGCGGTGTCGTTGTGCCATAAGCGAGGACAACATCATAGGACAATTTCTCAACGGAGAATTCTTCAAGTTTCTTGCCGTTGATTGTTATGCCTGTAAGAATAGCTTTGGTAGGATCAGAAGCGCGTTTGTATTGATAGATAGGCACATCTTTCTTTTGGTCGCTTGTGGTGTAGAATGTTGTGGCGTCAGCCCATGCAAGTGATTCTCCTTGTGCCTCTTCTTCGTATGCAGCAATCTGTTGTGGCAGGCGTTTGGCTGTCTCGCTCAGACTCTCGCCGCCTTGGCGTTCCCATAGAAGAATATAGTTATAGTTCTTTATTGCCATCCATTGACCGTCGGGAGTGATGTCGCCACCTGTCACGAGGTCGAATTTCTGACCATTTCCGAGTTTGCAAACCTCTGTGAGTTTTTGCACGCCTGTGCCATAGTCGGTACGGAAGGGCAGGCTATACAAAGTACAAGCACCGCCTTCAACTTTGTCAACGATGTATAGAACATGCTCAATGTTGTCGTACATCAGTGTTTCGGTGTTATGTGCTTTATTGTCAGGATAGCCAAAGCGGATATACTTGACATTGGCAGTTATTGTTCCTGAAGTGATTTCTGGTTCCTCGAAATAGTAGATATAATAGGCATCTTTAAAGGCTAAATCATTGTCGCCTATGGCACCTATAAAGACATAGTTTTTACCCTCAAAAGAACCCGTTGCAATATCTTCCCAGTCGTCGCGTCCCTGATCGCCTGCGATATTTACCGTCATAGCCAAAGAGCCGGAAGGACTGATGGCGATGATTTTTTTGTCGTTGTCGGTATTCTCGTCGCCATGTACCCATATATAGCCCTGTGTCTGACGCGAGCATGCCATACCGCTCACTTCTTTCATTACTTTTTTTGCCATCGTACCACATTCGGTGCGAGTGAAATCATTGTTCATTTGGAGGGTTGTGCCATCATAGTTGATGCCAGCCGACCATGCAGTAGTCGCTAAAATGAGTAGGGCCGCTGCCAAAAGAATACGACTTTTCATGATCATTTATTTTTTTTTAATATAACTAAAGTTTCCCACTTGGTTAAATGTTATCGTGTAGCGATTTTCTTTTAATAGGATAGCGGATTATATTTATCCATTGATTTCCCGTTAGGGAATTTCTATGTCGAGAAATGAATTTAAAAGATATTCCCTAACGGGAAATGGCAATATAAAATTACAACATTATGCTATTAAAAGATATTCCCTAACGGGAAATGGCAATATAAAATTACAACATTATGCTATTAAAAGATATTCCCTAACGGGAAATCGTTTATTCATCTAATTACAATTGTAAAATATAATCTTGAAATCTTGAAATCTTGAAATCCTCAAATCTTGAAATCTTCAAATCCTCAAATCCTCCTACGGCAGTTGGTTGTAAACTTCATCGCTCACTTCTTCAAGCCATTCGTTGGAGCTATTGGGTTGTACATTGGTGTGGTAGGCGATGTGTTGCATCCAGCTGTTTTTTGCAGCTCCGTGCCAGTGCTTTACTCCTTCAGGTATGGCAATCACGGTGCCTTCTGTCAGCGGAACAGCCGGTTTGCCCCATTCTTGGTACCAGCCACGCCCATATATGCACACAAGCACTTGTACAGCTCCGTGGTGAATATGCCAATGGTTGCGGCAACCGGGTTCAAAGGTTACGTTTGCAAATCCGCCATCAAGAGGGTTGAGATAGCTACGGCCTGTGAAGTATTGTGCGTAAGCGTCGTTAGGTTGTCCTTTGGCCCAGCGTGATTTGAGGTCAACGGCATTTTCTGCTTGCAGGCTGATGTTGTCTGATGTGCCTAAAAAATCACTGATAGCTTTGCTTGCGCGTTTGGCTTCTGTAAGACCAACTTTTTGCTTTAATGCTTGAGGAATAGCAAGAAGTTGTTGGTCGGTAAGTCCCATGTTGTGGGCGCCGCTGACATGTGCTTTGAGTTGTGGCTCAACACCGTCTAAACCTGACAATGCACTGACAGTGACGAGCTCACGGTCGGCGTATGTCATATTGTCGCGAGCAAAAATGTCGCCGAAAAGGTGTGCTTTGAGATAGAAATCTGTTGCGGGTGCAAAGGTGTAGTTGAAAGGCTGACCGGTGAGCATGGTTTGAACTCGAGTTCCTTCTTTGAGCTCGTCATAATCGGCAGCAAGAGGAGTCGGTTCGGCTCCATATTGTGTTGTTGCGGAGTCTCGTTGTGCCACTACTTTTTGCAGAGTACCTAAAGCGTTGAGTGAGCGAGGGAAACCTGTATAGGCATAGAGCTGTGAAAGAGCTTCTTTGATTTGGCTTACTGTCAGACCGGCATCTAAACCGTTGTTAATTTCTTTTTCGAGGTTGATTAAATCGCCTTTTGCTTCAAAACATGCAATAGCACTCATGCATGCTGATTGCTCTTCATTGAATGTTAGTTGTGTCATGTCTTTAGTTGAATTTGTTTGATTTTTTGTGCATGCAGAAAATGACAATACAGCACAAAGCATTGGTAATATGCAATTTTTTATACTTTTCATATCTTTTATCTATTATCTCACTTCTCACTTCTTATTTCTCATTTCTCACTTCTTTATTTTTAAATTCAAAATAAGTGTCGGGGTAGGGCTCATTTTTGAGTGTGAAATGCCACCACTCAGAGTCGAGAGGTTTAAAACCATGGTTGAGCATGGCTTTGCGCAGAATCATACGATTATTGAATTGTTGTTCTGTTATGCCTTCTTCTTGGGGTATATATTCAAATGTTTCCGGATTACCGCAGTAGTCGGGGTGGCTTTCTATTCCAAACCAGTCGAATGTGCCACCCATGTCAACAATCTTTCCGTTTCGTGCATCCACGATAGTCAGATCGACCGTTGAACCGCGTGTATGACCTGATTTAGCCATGATATAATCTTGTTCGAAAAGCAATGATTTATCCACATCGGGGTAGAAGGCTTGTCGCATTGTGGTGTCGGTGGTGTCGGCGGCCCAGCGAACGAAATGATCGACGGCGCACTGAGGACGATAGGCATCGTATATTTTCAGTCGATAGCCTTGTTTTTTCAATTCGTCGCTTACAGCACGGAGAGAATCAGCAGCTTCGCGAGTCATTAGTGCTACGGGTTGAAGATAGCCGTCAACACGAGCACCTACAAAGTTGTATGTCGTGTAGTAACGAATTTCAAGAATGGCATCGGGAATGACATCGCCGAGATTCACAAAATCGCTGCTATCTTGTTCTGCTACAACAGCACTTTGAGTGCTAATTGTCTTTTTGCAAGAAATCACCATAAACGAGATGATGAGCATTGACATCAGCAAAGTAAAACATTTTCTATTCATTTTGTGTGTTCTTTTTAGTTGTTTTTTTTGTATTCTTTTTTGTTTTCTTTTCTTCAATAAGTTGAAACTCCGGAGCTTGGAATGATTCTCTGCCTTTGAAATAATCGGGGATATTAGGACTTTGGGCAGTAACTGTCATCAAATGTATTTTTTTCAGCACCATGATGTAGAGTTCTATAAGCAGTTCGCCAAAATCTTTTGCATCTTGTTGGTTTTTTGTGCGGCAAGGCATTGTCCGAAGTTTGAGAATGAATTGTTCCAATATGGGTTTGAAATAGTTGGCGGCGGCTGTTAGGCGTTGGGTCAGAAAGTCATCGTCCGGTTTGTCTGAAATAATGATTTGAGCTAATTGTCGCTGAAATTTCTCTGTTGTGGCAATGTGCTGTGTGATAGAATCAGACAAACTATGCAGAAATTTAATAGAGATAGAGTTGAACGATTTGGCGTTAGTTACAAGATCTATCATTTGGTCAATCACGTGGTTGGCTTGTTTTAGGTCGTAGATTTCAATCAGTAGATTGAGTTTGTATTGTGCTTTGGAAAGAGCAAATTGTTGCCTTGTTTGTTCAATGTCGGGTTGGTTTTGAGTGTATTCAATCACTGAATTGTCGTTGGTGAGTCTGACATTGTCAAGTGACGAGGTCAGCACAATACCTTCAAGCGAGCGGCAGCGCGAGAGAGCCACATAGACCTGTCCGGCGGCAAAGGCATTGGCGGCGTCAATAATCACATTGTCGAAAGTCAGTCCCTGACTTTTGTGTATTGTGATGGCCCAAGCCAATCGGAGCGGAAACTGAGTGAATGAGCCGAGCGTCTCTTCTTCAATCTTGCCTGTTTCGATATCTTCTTGATAGCGTATGTTTTCCCATGTCGTACGTGCCGTCTGAATAACTTCAGAACCACATTCGACAGTGATTATGCCTTCCTCTTCGTCTATCTCGCTCACTATGCCTATTTTGCCATTGTAGTAGCGTTTCTCAGGTGAGTCATCGTTTTTTATAAACATAACCCGTGCTCCGACTTTGACTTCAAGATTTTGGTCGGCAGGATAGATATTTTCAGGAAAAATGTCTTTGATTCTTGCTTCAAACTGGAAAGTTTGTGTTTGGAGTTTGTCTAATTGTTTTTCGTTGATGCTATTGGCTATGTTGTTGTGTGTGGTGAGTGTGATGTGAAAGTCAGAGTCAGTATTTTGATAGTCGGGGATATATCGCGTGTTGAGCAGTTCTTTGCTTTGTGGGCTGAGGTGGTTGTTTCTGACTTCGTTGAGAATGTCAACGAATTGCTGGTTTTGTTGGCGGTAGATATGGTCGAATTCGATGTATATAATGCTGTTGTTTTGCATTACGAGGCTATTGAAGAAATACGGGCCTTGGTAGTAGGTTCGCATCAGTTGTTCTTCTTCTCCGCTTCTGACAACCGGCGAGAGCTGAAACAAGTCGCCGAACATAATCACTTGCACACCGCCAAAGGGCTGTCGGCGGTTGCGGTAGTGTTGCAGCACGGCATCAATAGCGTCAAGAACATCGGCTCGCACCATACTGATTTCGTCGATGATGAGTATTTCGAGATTTTTGAACAGACGGCGTTTCCTATTGCGAATACGTTGCTCTGCAAAAAGCAGGCGATAGGCTTCTTGTGTGGGGGGAAAAGGTCGGGTAGGCAACTGAAAGAAGGAGTGAATAGTCACTCCTTCTGCATTGATTGCAGCCACACCTGTTGGAGCCACGACAGCAATGTTTTTTGTTGTTGTGTCGCGCAGGTGTTTCAGAAATGTTGTCTTTCCCGTGCCGGCCTTGCCGGTGATAAACATGCAACGGTTGGTGTTGTTGGCATATAACTCGGCTAATTCGTATGCTCCAATTGTGGCCATATCAAATTATTTATGCACTCGGGCTGGTAAAAGTTTTTCTCTAATCTTTATGTATATGATGCAATCAGGTTTTGAAAATTCAGTTTTCACATATCCCATACCGATTCCAACTTTTGTTGTCGGGAGCATAATACCGGATGTTACATGTCCGATCTGATTGCCTTGTGCATCGCATATCTCGTAGCCATGGCGTGGAATACCTCTTTCCTGAAGCTCAAAGCGCACAAGTTTACGGCTCACCCCTTCTTGTTTTTGTTTGAGCAGAAGGTCTTTGTCGATGAAATCTTTGCCGTCAACAAACTTGGTTATCCAACCTAATCCGGCTTCAATAGGAGAGGTAGTATCGTCGATATCGTTGCCATATAGGCAGAAACCTTTTTCCAATCGTAAGCTGTCTCGTGCACCAAGACCAATGGGTTGCAGACCATATTCTTTACCTACTTCGAAAAGAGCATTCCATATCTGCACACCTTTTTCGGGTGGAAAATAGAGCTCAAACCCTCCGGCTCCGGTGTAGCCTGTGTTGGATATGATCACCGGTTGTACGCCGGCAAACGACCACTCGCGGAATGCGTAGTAAGGAATTGATTTGAGGTCTAAGTCGGTCAGTTTCTGGAGCATCTCTGTTGCTTTAGGTCCTTGTACGGCAAGTTGTGCCATCCGGTCGGACACATTGGTCAGTTGGACATCAAAATGGTTGTTTTGATTGATCCATGCCCAATCTTTGTCGATATTGGCAGCATTGACCACGAGCAAGTATTTAGTGGTGGAATACTTATATATAATCAAGTCGTCCACAATACCTCCTTTGCCGTTTGGCATGCAGGTGTATTGCGCTTTGCCTGCTTCAAGTTTGCTTACATCATTTGTTGTGATGTATTGCAGGAGTTGCAGGGCTTCCGGTCCTTTTGCCCAAAATTCGCCCATGTGGCTCACATCGAACACTCCGACACCATTGCGAACGCATTTGTGTTCCTCGGTGATAGAGGTGTATTCGATAGGCATGTTATAGCCTGCAAACTCGTGCATCTTAGCTCCAAGAGCGATGTGTAGGTCGGTAAATGGTGTTGTTTTCATGTTGTTATGCTAATTCTACAATTTTGATTATTACTTGCATTGCTTTTTCCATACTTTGAATAGGTACATATTCAAACCTGCCATGGAAATTATGTCCGCCGGCAAAGATGTTAGGGCACGGCAGACCTTCGAAACTGAGTCTTGCTCCGTCGGTACCTCCACGGATAGGCGACACTTTGGGTTCAACCCCGACTTCGCGCATTGCGCGTTCTGCGAGGTCGATAATGTGCATCACAGGCTCAATCTTTTCGCGCATGTTGTAGTATTGGTCGCGCAATTCTATCTCTGCGGTACCTTCTCCATATTCGGCATTCACTTTATTCACAAGGTGTTGCAATTCTTTCTTGCGGCTTTCAAAGCGTGCGCGGTCGAAATCGCGAATGATATAGCTCAGCACTGTCTTTTCCACATCGCCTTGCATGCCTGTCAGGTGGTAGAAACCTTCATAACCTTGTGTGTGTTCCGGTGTTTCCCAGCGTGGAATCATGACTGCAAGTTGGTAGGCGATACGCATCGAGTTGCGCATTTTATGGTAGGCATATCCGGGGTGAACATTGAGACCGTTGATTGTAATTTTGGCGGCAGCGGCATTGAAGTTTTCAAATTCTAATTCGCCAATCTGTCCGCCATCCATAGTGTAGGCAAAGTCGGCACCGAATTTCTGAACATCAAAATTGTCGGCTCCTTGTCCGATTTCTTCGTCAGGAGTAAAGCCTATACGTATTTTGCCATGTTTTATTTCAGGATGAGCAAGCAGATATTCGACAGCACTTATTATCTCTGCCACACCGGCTTTATCATCGGCACCAAGCAGAGTCGTGCCATCGGTAACAATAATGTCTTGTCCTTCGTATTGTTTTATTTCAGGGTATTTCTCTGTTTCGAGCCATATCTGTTTTTCCTCGTTGAGCAGAATGTCTTTGCCGTCGTAGTTGGCAACGATGCGAGGTTTGATATGTTTGCCTGATGCATCGGGTGATGTGTCGAGGTGCGCAATGAAGCCTATTGTCGGCTTGTGTTCCTGTGTGTTGGCAGGCAGGGTAGCCATCAAGTAGCCATTGTCGTCAAGACTGATGTCTTGCAATCCAAGATTTTCTAATTCTTCTTTAAGTGCCTGAGCAAAAACCAATTGCCCGGGAGTGGAAGGATTCATGCCGGTGTTCTCGTCTGATGTGGTGAGAAAACTGACATAATGGAGAAAACGATCGGTTATATTCATAAATCTCTGTATAAAAACAAAAAGTCGGTATGTGGTTTGCCCACATTTACCGACTTATTGCAATGATGATATTCTTATTTGAAAAGATTCAGTATGTTGGTAACTGAGTTGCTTACATTTTGAACTTCGTTGGCTGTTGCAGCATCAGTAGAAGCAGCACTGCTGACAGTAGATGTTACTTGTTGGCCTGTTTGTGATTGTTGTGCAGCACCTGCCAAAGCACCAAGAAGTGAGGTGATTGTAGCTTGATTGTTGGCAGTTGTGGTTCGTTGTTGGCCTGCCAAAAGACTTGAGATAGTGTTGGTATTCACACCTGTCATTGTGCTTGCCAAAGCAGAGGTAACCGACAATGAGTTTTGGTTTGTAACGAGACCTGTCGAACCAAGAACCAAACCAGTGCCAAAGGCTTTCTTATAGGTGGCATCTGAGTTTTTCAAGTTTTGGCAGCTATTGACCAATTGTGCAATGCTGATTAATGTTCCGAGGTCGTTCATCGGCAATTTGCCTTGTTGCTTATAGGTGGTGTAAAGATTTTTGAGTGAAGCACCTGCTGTTGTACCAGCATTAGCAGCTGTGCTATTGGCTGTAATCACACTACCTGCATCGAAAATATTTACACTATTGTTTGATGCTGTGTTGGTTGTTGTGTTTGATGTTGTTTGAAGTGCCGAACATGCGCTCAACATAATGGCAGCCATACCGACTGCAACGAATTTTATTGCTTTCATTTTGTTTAATTTATTATGTTTGTTTATGTGTTGCAAAATTACATTTTTTATCTGATTTAAGCAAATATATTTTTACATTTTTTTACACATTTTTATTTCTTGCCTAAGCCTTTGAGTATTTCAACACATTGTTCAACTGTTTCAATGCCTTCAAGTTGAGAATCGATAGGACATTGTCCGCTTTTGTCTCGATTAAGAATCATCTCAACTTCTTCTTTTGCATTCACTCTGACGCCATTCTCTTCAAGCATTTTTTTTGCCGGTGTGCAGATAAGGTTTGTGTTCACTTCTTTCACTCCGCCTGCAACCATCAGTGCCGCTGCTGCTTTGCCAATCATCTTGTCTGCCACGATGGCTCCTTTGAGTCTTTCGGGTTGCTCTTGAATAAGTTGAAGAAGGTCTTGCACTCCGTGATTGGTGTGTTGAGTTGTAACACCTTTGTTGCGTACCAAAAGGCTCAAACCATTTTCATTCAGAGTGCTGAGCATTTGTTCGCCATCAATATTGACGAGTTTGTAGTTTCGTGTTCCAAGTCCTAAATGTGCTGCATGTTCTATTGTGTGCACACCATGTTTTGAGTTGATTCGTTTTATTAGTGCATCGGCATTGTCGCCCTCAACGGAAGGATAGTTGAACACGAGGTCAACGCAAGCTTGGTCGAGTGCCACAGGGTCGAGAGAAGCCAGGATGCCAATGTCTTTCATCTCAGGGTCAGCAGGATGAGCATCGCAGTCGCAATCTACTGATAGATTGTTTGCTACATTGATGTATAGAATGCGTTCGCCATTGCCGAAATAGTTATGAACGGCTTGAGCGGCTGCTGCCATCGACTCAAGAAAACCATCTTGATTGCCGGTGTGGAGCCAGCATTTAACTACATCTTCTGTCTTTCCGGCAGAATGAATATATGCTTTACCGGCAGAAGAGGCTACACCGATAGATTGGTTTTTCAATGCACCACCATAGCCGCCCATAGCATGTCCCTTGAAGTGGGAAAGATTAATCATGAAATCGTAGTTTTGCAGGTGCGAGCCGACACGATCGTAATAAATCCATGTTGTGTCTTCAACAGGAATGGTGAAATCACCATCTTCGTCCATGATATCAACTTTGGCAATGTCGAGAAAACCATGTTCTTTGATTGTTTGCCAGTGTTTTTCTGTTCCGGCACGACTTCCACCGTAGGCTGTGTTGCACTCTACAAGAGTACCATCAACAGTGTTTACA
Source organism: Paludibacteraceae bacterium (assembly GCA_017527495.1). GTDB lineage: Bacteria > Bacteroidota > Bacteroidia > Bacteroidales > Paludibacteraceae > RGIG6639. The sequence goes on along the minus strand of JAFXPY010000022.1, from coordinate 28,006 downwards.
AGTTGAGCAATAAGGCGTGGCTGGAGATAGTTGTGTCCTCCTGATTCGCCTGTGGAAATCTTCACAGCCACACGGCCTGTTGCCGGTCTGCCTAAGGCTTCATAGATACGAACGAGAGCTGCAGGAGAAATCTCCTGAGTCATAAATACAACGGATGTGTCGCTCGGAGCCGGACGACCGACCGAAGCGTTAACCTTTTTCTGGTTAGTGCAGCTGAGCAATGTAAGTACTGCTACTGCAAATAATAAAATATTTCTCATTTTATGTTAGTTTGTATATGTATGTTACTTCGTATTGGTTAGCTTCACTGTTGGTTTAGAGTTCTCTTACTTCTTTCAGCGTAGCGGTCTCACATCTCACAGCGTAGCGGTCTCACATCTCACAGCGTAGCGGTCTCACATCTCACAGCTTAGCGGTCTTACTTCTCACTTCTATTTCAAATTTTCCAACTAAATCCTCCCATTATAGTTGTTTTAGGCATTGGGAAACCTGCGTTGATTTCATATTCTTGATTGAGCAAATTATCTGCTTTGATATTTGCCCACAGACCCTTCCAAATATTGTAGGAGAAATGTGCATTCCATAGCACAAAATTCTCTTTTGTGGCAGGATTAAGCATTGTATAAAGTCCTGCTATATATTGAATGTTAGTGCCGATGCGGAATTTATTGTCGTTGTAGCCTATTCCTACATTCAGTTTGTGTTCAGGTGCGGCAAGAGTAGGGTTTTTCATATACAAATAACTATAATTGGCGTTGGCATATAGTCCCTTCCATATTGTATAGTTTATTTCAAGTTCTTCACCGGCATTTTCCAATTCTCCGGTGTTAACATTCAGTGGGCGACCATCAATCATGCGTGTCTCAATATTGTCTTTTGCATGCAAATAGAATATATTGGCAGCAAGTTTGAGACGTCGGTTGAGCAAGTACTGACGATATGAAATCTCATAGTTCCAAAGGCTTACGGGATTCAAATCTTTATTGGCCGGTTTGTACATATATAGCTCTCTAATTGTCGGGTTGCGAAATCCACGACTTGCAAGGGCTTTGAGTTCTGTGTTGTGGGGTAAAATGAATGATAAACCTGCTTGTGGTGCATAATTGAGACCGGCTTCGGAATGCCAGTTGACGCGCCCGCCAACATCAAGAGAGAACCAGTCACTGATTTGTTGGCGAAAATCGATGTATGCAGCCAATTCGTAGAGTTGTTTTTCAATGATGTCTTTTGTTGTTTTGTCTGCTATTGTCTCGTTCCATGCGTGCCCGCCGAATTGTTGGAAATCGAAACCAAATGTGGTGCGATTGCCGGAGAAAAATGCCACAGATTGATATGCCGACACGCCGAGCATGTAGTCGGTGTGCAGATAGAGTTGAGTGATTGGAGCCGCATTTGCAGCATGACCATCGTTTATTGTGTGTTTGCCACCATTGTAGTATGCTCTGATGGCACCAGATGTGTTGTCGTATTCATTCTCAATTGACACTGCTGCCATTCCTCGCAAAATGTGCAATTCGCTGTCAAAGATAGGGTCACTGATAGTGCCCGGATTATGTGTGTTGAAATATGCAATGTTACCGCTTCCGTTGAGCGACCAATTCTGACTTATATCGTAGCCTAACCGCAAATACCCTGTATATTCATCAAACTTCATGTTTTTGCGGTGACCATCTGTGCGAGAATAATTAAATCCGACAGCAGAAGAGAATTTGCCTTTACGCACTTGATTACTGATGCCGGCATCGAGGGTATAGTATGAGCCGCCTTGTAGGTGTAGGTGCGTCATGACGGTGTCTTTTTTTGATTGGTGAGTAACAATATTGATTACACCTCCCATAGCATTACTACCATAAAAAAGAGAAGCGGGACCACGAATGACCTCAACACGCTCAGCAAGCATAGTTTGATAGTTGTCGGCAATCGGGTGTCCGTAGAGACCTGCATACTGCGGTAGACCATCAATCAAAACAAGAACATCGGTGTTGGGCGAACCGCCTATACCGCGAATCTTTATTCCGCCACTTCCCCCGTTGCTAACGCTATATCCCAATACACCGCGCTGTGTAACAAATAGGCCGGGAACATCTTGTGTCAGCGTAGGGAGAATGTTGATTTCTTGACGTGCAGTGAGTTGTTCTTGATTTATGGCACTCACGGTCATAGGTAAAAGACGTGAATCAACTTGATTGCGAGTACCTGTGGCAACAACTTCTTGAAGGGTGTATTTCCTAAGAGAATCTGTTTGATTTTGTGCTAACAATGGCAAAGAAAGTGCCATGAAAACAATTGCAAAAATAGGTTTAAAATTCATTTGTGGGTGTGAAAAATAAAAATAATATGCAAAAGTACAAAAAAAAACTAATAAGTGCAAATTTTAGAACTACTTTCTCAGGCTATATTCACAGCCACAGTATTGCTGATTGTAGAAATCGTACTCTTTAAGTAGTTCGTTTCTGCGTTGCTGAAGACCATCTTTTCGCCAATTTTGTGGCCAAAACTCAACGCCATTATATCTTTCAGCTGCCAAAATTCCGGCTCGATTAATTTGGTCTATGCTTTTCCAACGCGAAGATGCCAGCGTTGTGGCAAAATAGTGAAATCCAAGTTGTTGGGCCGTCAGAGCTGTTTTCTGAAGGCGATAGAAGAAACAACTCTCGCAGCGTTTTCCGCGTTCGGGTTCGTTTTCCATGCCGCACATCTGTTGCCTCCACGCATCATGATTATAGTCGCCGTCAATCCATTTAATCCCCAAACTTTCAGCATGGCGTTTGCTCTCTTGCTTGCGAATTTCATATTCTTCAAGAGGGTAGATATTGGGGTTGAAATAGAATATAGTTGGTGTGATGTCATGTGCCAAAAGCCATTCCACAATAGCTGATGAGCACGGAGCACAACAAGCATGGAGAAGAACCGACTCTAAACCTTCAGGAACTATTATGCCTTGTTTTTGATTCATAAAAGATGATATTTTATTGCAAAATTACATTAAAAAAATTGAATAGTGAAATAAAAATGCATTTTATTTTTACGCATGTTTTTTTTATTGTAAAAAAAGTTTTAACTTTGCAAAAATAATGAAAATAAACAATATTCCAATCAAATATCCAAAGTAATTGATTGCATTTTGTGTGTGAAAGAATGATTTATGCTGATTGAAGATAAAGAGAAAATATCAAAAAATCCGCAGTTGTCAGTCAAAGTGTTGGTTTATAATTCCGACAAATACTTACGACAATGCTTTGATTCAATCCTGAGTCAACGTGTTAATTTTGAATATGAAGTTATAGTTGGAGAGGATTGTAGCACAGACAAAAGTCGTCAAATATGTATTGAGTATCAGCAAAAATATCCTCATTTGTTTAGACTCGTTTTGCATGAAAAGAATTTGGGTTTAATAGGAAATTATCAATCTGTAAATGCTTTGCATCGTGGAAAATATCTAATCTTATTGGGTGGAGATGATTATTTTTGTGTGGATGATAAATTTCAAATGCAATATGATTACATGGAAACTCATAGTGATGTAGGTCTATGTTTTACTAATGTAATTCAGTGTACAGAAGAAGGTAAGGAACTTTCAACACCGATGCTTGAGCCTGAAATTGCATCTATATGCTTTGAAGACCAACTAATTAATTCAAAATATATTGCACCAAATAGTTGGATGTTAAGGCGAAGTGAATTCGATAGACTTATCGATATGCAGTCTTGGTTTGTAGATGAAAGTTTAGCTACAACCTTAGATTTTTTGCATGAATCAAAACTACACTTTATAGACAAAGTAACAACGGTCTATCGAAGTAGAGAAAATAGCTTGTCGTCTTTTCGCGATATTCAACGTAGGTGGAAATATGAGAGTGGTATATATGTGATGCAAATGTATTATGCAAAAAAATATGCTGTTAGTGATGCTGTGGTTGACAAAATTAAATTCACTGTTTTTACTCAATCGCTGTTATTGGCAGTGGATGCAGACGATAAAGAATTTGTGGCAGATGCATTGGCATTTTATGAATCTAAGGGTTATGACATGACATGGTATGCTGAGAATTGTAGAGAATATGTAAAAACAAAGCGATTATTCGAGCAACTTTATTCGTCACGAGCGTATCGTTTAGGAAAATTTTTACTCAAACCTTTGACATGGTTAAATAATAAAATTCATGGGCGAGTATGACAAAAGTAGATGTGATATTGTTGTGTTATAATCAATCTGCATATATAAAACAAGCAATTGATAGTATTTTCGCTCAAAAGGTCAGTGAACAATTGGTCGTCAAAATAATTATTGCAGATGACGCTTCTACTGACTCTACTTTGCAGATTATTAAAGATAATGTTTCGAGGAGTCCGTTCGAAGTGGTTTTCTTGAAAGAGCAACAAAATCTTGGAATAAGCAAAAATTATCAACGCGCTTTCGATGCTGCTGATGGAGATTATATTGCAGTGCTTGAGGGTGATGACTATTGGAGCAGTGAAAAACATATTCAGCAACACATTGATTTTCTTGAACAACACAAAGAGTGTTCTATGTCGATGAATCGTATTGCATATTATGATCAGCAAAAAGAAACACTACAAACATATATGTGGGAATATGTTGATAGCCCGCATTTCGTAGATGTTGAAGAACAAATTTCAAAAGGTAATCAGTTGGGTAATCTGTCCGCTTGTGTTTTTCGAACCAAATGTGTAAAGAAGTTGCCTCAAGATGTGTATAACTTACGGATTGCAGATTGGATGTTAGGAGTGATGCTTGCACAGCAAGGAAACATCGGATTGTTTGAGCAATCTACGTCTGTTTATAGGATGAATTCTAATAGTCAGTGGGCAAGAAAAATACAAAGTGAGCAGATTAAAGAGATGATAGTTTTAGCTCAGGAGTACGATAAATTTCAGAATGGAAAATATCATGACTATTGGTTGCAATTTATAGCACTGCAAAAACGCATAGAACAAAGGAAAATTAAAAGATTTATTCCAAATTGGCTAATTAACATACTGAGAAAATTGAGAGGAAAATGAGCACTCAACCCACCATATCAATCATAATTTGCAATCGTACAGATAGTCTGAATCCGCAGTTGGCTGAAAACATAAATCAAACTATAGGTTGCGAATATGAACCCATTATAATCAATAACGGGCAGAACAAGTATAATATCTTTGAAGCTTATAACTATGCAGTAGAGCAAGCTCACGGACAAATATTGTGTTTTATGCATGACGATTTGGATTTTCATTCCGTAGGTTGGGGAAAACAAGTTGCTGACGCCTTTGCTGCTGATGAAAAATTGGGCTTGATAGGTATTACGGGGGGACAATTTATGCCATGCACTCCGTGCTCCTATTGGGAAGGTGGTGCGCATTGCGGGCAAGTCATACAATCGGAGACGAAAAACAACGTTGCTCATAAAGAACCCAGAAAAGAAGGAAAGGCAGTAGAACAGCCGACTGATGTTGTGGCGGTTGATGGTATGTGGATGTGTATTCGCGCTGATTTATTCAGAAAAGGACTTCGATGGGACGACATGAATTTCCATAAGTTTCATTGTTACGACCTTGACATCTGTTTCCAAATACTCGAAATGGGGATGAAAGTACAAGTTATTCCGGAGGTCTTGATTGAACATAAATCAACAGGCACCACAGATCTGGTGTATCTTGAGCAAAATCAATTGTTTTTTGAAAAGTGGAAACATCGTTTGCCTATAATGCGTGGTTGTGAGTTGAGCGATAAGGAAATCGAACAACGCACAGAAATGGTGCGTATGATGCGAATGTATCTTCGATTCTATCTAAAAACGGCAGCAGAACTCAAACAAACACAATCGTCGAAAGCCTATCTATTAGGCAAGTTTCTGCTCAACCCGCGCGGATATTTTAAGATGAAAAAGAAAATTAAAAACAACAAATACTAAGATGGCAGATAAACAAATTACTGTTACTTCACCTTTACTTCCACCATTGGAAGAATTTATGCCCTATTTGCAACAAATATGGGATAGTAAGTGGATAACCAACAATGGTCAGTTTCACCAGCAATTAGAAAGAGCCCTTGCTGATTATCTGGGAGTGGAGTATATCTCCGTTTTCACCAATGGCACCTTACCACTTATTACAGCCCTGCAAGCTCTGCGTGTTACCGGCGAGGTGATTACCACACCTTATAGTTTTGTGGCAACAAGCCATGCAATATGGTGGAATGGACTCAAACCAGTGTTTGTTGACATAGATCCACTAACCGGGAATATCGACCCCGACAAAATTGAGGCTGCCATCACACCTCGCACAAGCGCAATAATGCCCGTTCATGTGTATGGTACACCATGCGATACTGAGCGGATTAAACATATTGCCGACAAATACGGGTTGAAAGTGATTTACGATGCTGCGCATGCCTTTGCTGTGAGCAGAAACGGAAAGTCAATCCTTCAGGAAGGCGATATCTCAACACTCAGTTTCCATGCTACAAAAACATATAATACAGTAGAAGGAGGTGCTCTTGTATGCCATTCTGCTGAGATGAAAGCAAAAATAGACCATCTGAAAAACTTTGGTTTTGAGGACGAAGTAACTGTTGTTGCACCGGGAATCAACAGCAAGATGGACGAGATACGGGCTGCATACGGTTTGCTTAATCTGAAATATGTTGACCAAGCAATTGAAAATCGTAAAAAAGTAGCCAAATTCTATACCTACCAGCTTCAAAGTGTTAAGGGCGTGAGTCTATATAAGCCACTTGCTAATTCTTTTGATCAAAGTGAAATACGATTCAATTATTCTTATTTCCCGATTTTTATTGATGAAAAAGAATTTGGAATGTCGCGCGACGAGCTATACAATAAGTTTAGAGCCAACAATATTCTGAGTCGTCGTTATTTTTATCCTTTGATTACTGAGTTCTCGCCGTATAAGAGTTTTGACTCAGCAGCAAAACACAACCTGCCTATTGCTAACCAAATAGCTGATAGTGTTCTCTGCCTGCCAATGCACCATGCCCTAACGCAAGATGATATGGAAAGAATTATCAGTGTAATTAAAGATTAAGTTCGTATTTATTACAAAAAACTCATTGTTTAACCTCGTATTTGTTACAAAAAACTATTGATTTAAGTTCGTATTTGTTACAAAAAACTATTGATTTAAGTTCGTATTTGTTACAAAAAACGATTGATTTAAGTTCGTATTTGTTGCAAAAAACGATTGATTTAAGTTCGTATTTGTTACAAAAATTTTTGTTAATTAATTTATTTTTAGTATCTTTGCATACAAAAATAAAAAAATGGCAGTTTTTGAGCGTGACATATTGTTAGATTTAGAGCGTTGGGCAAATGATACCAATCGGAAGCCCCTTGTATTGCGTGGTGCTCGACAAGTTGGAAAGACATCAATAGTTAATACATTTGGCAAACGATTTGACAACTATTTGTATGTCAATCTTGAAGACCAAATGACAAAGCGTTTCTTTGAAGAGTCAATATCGGTTAGTGCATTACTTGATTTGTTGTTTTCTTTTTTGAATAAGCCTAAAAAAGATGGGCGCACCTTGCTGTTTATAGATGAGATACAAAATTCTTCTCGTGCTGTATCTTTGTTGCGCTATTTCTACGAACAACTTCCAGACATATTTGTCATTGCTGCTGGTTCTTTGCTTGAGAGCATGATTGATAGACACATATCATTTCCTGTCGGGCGAGTGGAATATATGGCTTTACACCCGGTTTCATTTAGAGAGTTTCTGTCTGCAAAAGGCGACAAGAGCATAAGAGAATTGATCGCTAAATCGCCGGAGCAATCCACTATGTTACACCCTAAATTAATTTCTGATTTTGGATTGTACTCTTTGATAGGAGGAATGCCTGAAATAGTACAAAGCTATATCGAATATAAAGATATAAAACGACTTGACAAGATATATTCAACTCTAATCAATGGTTATCGCGACGATGTTGAGAAATATTCAACTAAGCCCACAACAACAAATGTAATACGGACAATAATAGATGATGGTTGGTTGATGGCCGGTCAGCAAATCTCGTTCAATAATTTTGCCAACTCCAATTACAAATCTCGTGAGATGAGCGAAGCTTTTCGCACATTGGAAAAAACTATGTTGCTTGAATTGGTCTATCCCACAACGCAAACTCAACTACCGCTGTTGAGTAATAAACGCCGTTCGCCAAAACTTTTATGGCTCGATTGTGGATTAGTCAGCGCTGTTGGGAAAATAAAAAAGTCGATAATTGAAGCTGTAGATTTGCAGGATGTTTGGAAGGGGGCTTATGCCGAACAAATTGTTGGTCAAGAATTGCTTACACTGACTAATGAAGTTGATGCAAAACGCCATTTCTGGGTAAGACAAGACACTCATGCTTCAGCAGAAGTAGATTATGTCTATCAGTTTGATTCAATGCTTGTGCCGATAGAAGTTAAAACAGGCAATAATGCTTATCTGCGTTCCTTGCATCGTTTCATTGAAGAGAGTGGGCAGAAAATAGCAGTAAGAGTTTGGTCTCAACCATTTTCGATTGACGATGTAACAACGGTGATTGGAAAAAAACATTTCAGATTAATCAATCTGCCATTCTATTTGATTGGAGATTTAGAAAACATACTACAACGATATGTGTAAAGAAACAGCTAATGATTTCAAACTTGCAGCCATGCAACCCTATTTTATGCCATATATAGGCTATTGGCAAGCAATAAGTGCTGTCGATAAGTATATTCTTTACGGCAACTTGACATTCATTAAAGACGCATGGATGAATCGCAACAGGATTAGGCAAAAAAATGGTCTTGTGAATATCATCACAGTTCCGCTACAACGCAAAAGTTCTAACACATTGATTAACGACATACAGATTGATAATAGCTTCAAATGGAACGAAAAATTACTTAAAGCCATATTGCTTAATTATTCAAAAGCGGAGTACTTCGATGAAATTTATCCACTAATGGAGCAACTATTCACGCAAAGATACGACACACTGATGCAACTCAATGCGCAAACGATATGTGATGTTGCAAATTTTCTTGAAATAAAAACAGAAATTGATTACGACAACTCTCGCTATCTTGAGATGGAAGAAATTCTCAAGGATATTGAAGCAGATTATTCCAAGTTGCCATATCTCGAAAAAACTCGTCCTATACGCAAAGTGGCGCGTGTTTTTGAATTTTGCAGGCGTGAAAACAGTAAGCATTTCATCAATGCTATCGGAGGACGAGAGTTATATGATAAAGACGAATTTGCTCAATATGGAATAAAACTTGAATTTGTGGAAACACATCATATCGAATACAATCAATTTGGCAATCCGTTTGAACCTAATTTATCAATTATAGATGTGCTGATGCACAATGGAAAAGAACGCACACAACAACTTTTAAATGAATATACATTAGTATGACAGAACCTTTGGTAAGTATATGCTGCGTAACATTCAATCACGAACCTTATATTCGCAAGTGTTTGGATAGCTTTTTGATGCAAAAAACAACATTTCCGATAGAAATTTTGATTCATGACGATGCATCAACAGACAAAACAGCGGATATCATTCGTGAGTATGAGGCAAAATATCCGGATTTGATTTTCCCGATTTATGAAACGGAAAACAAATATAGTCATGGATTTGAAACTCGAATGGATTTCTTCAACTATAATCGTGCGCGTGGCAAATATATCGCTTATTGTGAGGGCGACGACTATTGGACAGACCCGCTTAAACTGCAAAAACAAGTCGATTTTCTTGAATCACATCCCGATTATAGCCTGTGTCTGCATAATTTTCATGACATAAACTCTACAACAGGACAAATCACATATCCTCGGCACTATGATATCTTGAAAAATGGTGAAGAAGGCATGACCGTTGATGTGCATGATTATTTCTATACTACACTCATTCAGCCGCTGACTCTTGTGTTTCGTAAGTCGATGTTTGATTTTGATTGGGTAAATCACTATAAATACTATCGTGACACACATGAGATATATCATCTTTTGCGTGCAGGTAAAGGCTATTGGATGAATTTTGATGGTGGAGTGTATGTCAAACATAGCGAAGGCATAAGCTCGGGTGTAACCCAGATGGAATCGTGTGTTGAAGAGCGCGAGCACATTCTTGAACTCTATTTATACACGCAAGATAGTTTTTTTCAAAACTATCTTGTTGAAGTCCTTCTTTGGAATTACAAACATTATAGGCAAGAAAATCGCCTTAGTGATTTTGAAAATGTGTTGAACGAATTTGAAAAGAAAGTGCCAAAAATTGTCAGAAAAGTAAGATTAATTATTTTCAAAAGGCGCCTTAAACATCGTTTGACGAAAATGTGCTTTCAGTCGATCAGAGTTTTTTGTTTCCACCAAACAAGTGGTGAATTTGATCCCGTTACAATGCGAAAAGTTGATTGGATTAGCAAACAAGACTTGATTGATTACATTCAAAAAATTCAAAAACAAGGGTATAAATTTATTTCGTTGCAAGAGGCATACGCACATTTGAAAAACGACAGATTCCGCTTGAAAAAATATGCTGTGCTAACAGCAGACGATGGTACGGCAACACTGAAAAACATACTACCTTGGCTAAAAGAAAACAATATACCTATCGTGTTGTTTATCAATTCCAAAATGACGGATGGCAAGTCGTATCGCGACGACCCAAATGAACAATATCTTACGCTTGATGAGCTTAAAGAGTTGAGTACACAGAAAGGAATTGAGATTGAATCGCACGGACATCAACACATCAATGCTGAGAAAATATCGGGAACAGAATTTGAACAAAATATTCAAAAAGATTTAGAAATTCTTGAACCTATCGCCGGTCAGATAAAATTCCATGCTTATACCTATGGCGGGCATAATAGAAACTCAGACGCTTACCTGAAAAAAATAGGAATTATTCCGGTTTTGGTTGATGGACAAAAAAATTATAACGATGCCGATTTTATTCATCGAGAATTAATTAAATGAGAGTATGAAAATCAGTTTTTGCATACCATGTTATAATGTTGCAGATTATATCAACAAATGTATAGAAAGTTTCTATGCAACTTCATTGCATGAAAGCGATTTTGAAGTAATCTGTTATAATGACTGCTCAACCGATAATACCCAAGAAGTATTAGAGCATTATGCAAGGCAACATGCTAATTTTCAAGTTTTGCAAGGCGATGAAAATGCCTATATCGGAGGAGGACGCAATGCTTGTTTGCGGGCGGCAAAAGGTGAATATATATGGTTTGTTGATGCTGATGATATGGTGGTGTCGGAGAAAGTTACCGATGTATTGGAAATTGCTCAGGACCATCAGCTTGATGTACTTGCTTTTAATTATAAAGAAACTGATGCAAACGGAAAAGTCCTGAAACAACCAAAAGTTTTCACTGACTCACAAGTCATGTTGGGTGTTGAGTTTGTCAACAAATATTTTGGAGAGAATGTAATGCAAAACATTGGTTACCCATGGCGTTTTTTGGTTAGGAGACAGTGGTTGGTTATGGAAAATATAACATTTGCAGAGCAAGTTTGTTGGGAAGATACAGATTGGGTACTGAAAATTTTACTCTTGCCGCAAAGTGTAATGTCAATTAGCACAGCTGCTTATGTGCATGTAAAAACGGATGGGGCTATTTCTGTTTCGTTCAATAGAGAGTATTCTGCAAAAAAAATATATGAATACACGATTCCTGTTTCTGAACGATTGTACGATTTTGCGGGTCTGTTATCCGACTATCTTTCAGCTGAAAATGCAAAAAAATACACGACTATAATAGAAAAAAGTATAAAAAAACACTATATTAATCGTTTGTCGGTTTATTTATGCAGAACAAATAGGGCAAACCGCATTGAGTATCATAAAATAATTCGTTCTATGCCACCTTCAAAGCGAATAGTGGAAAACAGTTCAACAACGACTAAACTTCTTTATTCTGTTGTAGGATTTCAGTTTAGTCAGTTATTGGCTTTGGTGTATAGGGTTAAGCATTTATTCAAATGACTATATTGTTTGTAACACATAATGAGGGTTTTTATGGAGCCAATAAGTCGTTGGTGGCATTGATGTGTCTTTTGCGCGACAAGTTTGGCATAATACCGATTGTTCTGATGTTCCGCACAGGAAAACTATGTGATGAGCTTGAAAAACAACAAATAAAATATTATGTGATTCATTACTATTGGTGGGTGAGAAATCAAAAAACGACAGTATTTGAATATTTTATGTCGAAGCGCAAGCAAATAAAAAATATCTTTTTAGCAAAGAAAATGGCTGAGCAATTGGCAGGCGAGCAGATAGATTTGGTCTATTCAAATAGTGTATGCACTGATTTCGGCTATTTGCTTGCAAAACGCATCCGTGTTCCGCATATTTGGCATCTGCGCGAATCTCTGACTCAATTCTCCTTGCATTTTTCTCTTTCTGAATGGCTGACTAAACAAATTTTTCTATCACAAAATAACAAACGCTACATATTGATTTCAGATTATATGATGAAGTTCTATCGCAAGTATTTGCCGGTTGATAGAATGCAGAAAATATATAATGGAATCAATCCTCCTGATTATCAGCGTAAAGATATTATTCACTCCAAACTACAAGTGGCTTGTGTAGGCGTGGTGAGCGAAAACAAAAACCAACTTGAATTACTTCAAGCTCAAGCACTTTTGCATAATAAAGATGTTGAGATTGAAACATGGTTTGTCGGTGTGGAAAATCCACCATCTTATTTGCGCAAATGTCAGTCTTATGCGTGTGAAAACGGCATTGAAAATAATGTTCATTTCCTCGGGCATAAAGATAATGTCTTTGGATTTTTGCAAGATATGGACTTGGGTGTTGTTGCCGCTCGTGATGAGGCTTTCGGGCGAACTACAATTGAATTTATGATGATGCAAATGCCGGTTGTCGTAAGTCAGTCGGGTGCAAATACTGAATTAATGCAAGATGGAGTGCATGGTTTCAGTTATGAATTAGGTAATGTTCAGGCACTTGCCGACAGAATAGAGACTTATGTTAAAAACAGAGATTTGATTTTAGAGCATGGCACGAAAGCTCAAAAACATGCAATGACTCATTTTTCTGCCGAACAAAATGCAGAAAAAATTTACGAGCAAATACAATCAGTTTATAATCAATTCTATAACAAACGATAATTATGTTGCAATATAATGTTCCGATATTATTGATCACTTTCAATCGTCCCACTCATACTCGCAAGGTGTTGGAAGCTATATTGGCACAACAACCGGCTAATCTTTATGTTTTTAGAGATGGTGCGAGAGAAGGAAATGAGACCGACAAAGTGAAATGTGCAGAAATAGAAAAGGTTGTTGATGAGGCTGTAAAACAGCTCTCGCCGCAAACGGTGCTTCATACAAACTATCAAGCTGTCAATTTGGGTTGCGGTGCAGGTCCCGCCACAGCCTTCAAATGGTTTTTCGACAATGTAGAATACGGCATAACAATGGAAGATGATTGTTTGCCGCATCCTGATTTCTTCCCCTATTGCGAAGAATTATTGTTGCGTTACAAAGAACAGCCTCAATTGGCTTTTGTTAATGCAACATTGTACAAAAATGTATGGCAATGTGGTGATGCATCTTATGGTTTTTCTCATTATAAGGTATCAGGTGCATGGGCTGCATGGCGCAGGACATGGGAAAACTATGATATCGACATCAAAAATATCAATCCTTGGCAACTGAGGCGTAAGGTAAAGCAACTAACCAACAATCCAGCCGAAGCCGATTGGTGGTTTTTCAAGTGCCGTGAAGTGAAAGCCGACAGCAACAAGCATTATTGGGACTATCAAATGCAGATGCATCTTTTCATGAACGACAAGATAAGTATCCATCCATGTGTAAATTTAATTTCTAATATTGGCTTTGACGCAGAAGGAACGCATACAATGGACAACCATGACGGACGAGGCGACTTGCCAACATTCCCTATTATGCCGCTTAAGCACCCGAAAGGAATAAGCATCAACCTGAAAAATGATGCGGAGAGTTTCGCAAAGATACTTCCTTCACCCAATAGAAATGATAAAAAAATATTCATATATAAATACCTTGCAACGCAAAACCGATTTTCAAAAGCCATTATAAAACTATATAAATCTTTAAAAGGAGGCAAATAATTGGCATATAATGAGTGCATAAAAGTTTTATCATTGTGTTCCTCTGACAATCGCGGAGGTGCTGCTCGTGTGGCTGTGAGCATACACTCCAATCTCAATGCTTGCGGTGTTCATAGTGAGATGATTGTTTTCTATAAAGAACAAAATGACGCGGCAATTCATTCGTTACTTGATTTCGCACCACATAACAAACTGCATGATTTGATTTATCGCATAGGTAAGAAAATCAGAAATTTGAGGCTGCAACGCCGATTTTCCCGCTATCCCAATCAAGACAAAAATTATAAATCAGACTTGTCATATACCTATTTCTATGGTGCCTTACAAAAAATGGAATATGATGTGCTTCATCTGCATTGGATATGTGATAAGTTTTTGTCGCTTGACGAATTGCCCAAAGTAAAAAAGCCGATTGTTTGGACAATGCACGATGAATGGGCATATTGCGGTGTGTGTCATTATCATTATGATTGTGATAAGTTTATGTCAGAATGTGGCTCATGTCCACAATTAGGTTCAAATGACAATAATGATCTCGCAAATAAAGTTTGGTTGCATAAGAAAAAAATATATGAACAATTAGATTTGCATATAGTGTGCCCGAGTAATTGGATAGCCAATCAGGCAAGACAAAGTGCATTGTTGGAAAATGCAGATATTCGAGTTATACCAAATGGAATTGATACAAATGAGTTTAGACCTTATTCTGTAAATGAAATAGAAAATGAAATTCCAATAGTCAGAAGAGATATGCCTGTAATAGTATATGGTGCTATGTCTGCAACAACCAATTACATTAAGGGTTTTGAGTATCTGAAGAAATCGTTAGAAATTTTGGATAAGAAGAATCTTAAGGTTCAGTTAGTTGTGTTTGGTGCAGAAGAAAAAGACATAAACTTGCATTACGACAATATTGAAGTTGTTAATGTCGGTTATGTGTCGGATAAAAAGCAACTTGCAGCATTATATAGCCTTGCTGATGTAACTGTTGTTCCGTCTTTATCTGAAAATCTGAGTTGTGTAATTATGGAATCGTTGAGTTGTGGTACACCTGTGGTCGCATATAATATCGGTGGAAATAGTGATATGATTGACCATTGTCAAAATGGGTATATAGCAAAACCTCAGAATGTAGCAGATTTTGCCGAAGGCATAAAATGGTGTTTGGAAAATAATCAGAACAACAAACTCGGACAAAACGCACGAAAAAAAGTGCAGGATAATTTTGACATCAAGGTGATTGCTCAAAAATATGCTGCACTATACAGAGAACTTGTATTAAAGAACTCCTAATGATGATGGTGGTGATGAGCAGAGTGGTGCTCTTCTATCTCTTCTATATCACAATGATGACATTCTTCATCTGCTGATTCTAATTCGATAGTAACATGTTCGATATGGTGCTCTGCCATCAAATGCTTTATCTCTTTTTTCTTGATTTGCCATACATCAGGACTTGAAATGATATGCATTGAAGCAATTATTGTTTCATTGTCGAGACTCCAAACATGAAAGTCATGCACATTGTCTATCCCGTCAATCTCTTCAATTTCTTTGCGGATGTGTGGTAAATCAATGTCTTCCGGCACTTTCTGTAAGAACACCTTCATCGCGTCCCATAAGTTGATGCATGCATGAAATATCACATAAATGGAAATCATTATTGACAAAGCAGGGTCAAGAAATGTCAGGTTAGGGAAGAAAAACATAACAATACTGACAATCAGTACAGCCGCCCAGCCGAGTACATCTTCCATCATGTGGAGCGACACTACGCGTTCGTTGAGGTTGCTTGTGCTGTAAGTCTTAAGCACCGCTGCTCCGTTGACAATAATACCCAACACAGCAAAACCTATCATCCAACCTGTGCGTATCTCGTACGGATTAGCAAAATCGTATGTGATGAGGCGCTGAATACTCTCATATATAACAAAACTCGAACCTACAAGTAAGATTACAGAATTGATTAACGCTCCGAGAAGTGAGAAACGACGATAACCAAAGGTGTAGTGAGTGTTGGCTTTTTTCTTTGCCACTTTTTCAAATACCCATGCCAAACCTAATGACACAGAGTCGCCAAAGTCGTGAATTGCGTCGGAGAGAATAGATACAGAGTTGATAAAAAAGCCTCCTACTAATTCGAGTATGGCAAAAACAAAGTTCAACCAAAAAGCTGTTGTTATGCCTTCTTGGGCAGAATGGTGATGATGGTGGTGACCATGATGGTCATGATGATGATCGTGATGATGTTCGTGCATAATGTATTCTTTTTATTTTGTTTCTGCAAAGGTAAATCTTTTTTTTCAAATACTAACAATTCTTACCTTAAATTACCAACAACTTGCGGTGCGGAAAAAAACTTACAGCTCTTATCACCATAATTTGTGATAAGAGCTGTAAAAAAACTTATTGCCAGACCGCTTTTGAAATGAGTGAAACAATCGAAACAATTGAAATGTCGGAATAACGGAATGTCGAATTGTCGAAAGTTCGAGATCTCTAACTTATAACAGCGAAGCGGTCTAACTTCTTACTCCTATTTAATCAAATATTCAGCTCTGACTGTGATGCGGCCTTTTTTGTCTTTGCTTGAAGTATTGAATGTTCCGCCGTAGCTGTATTCTTCTTCACCTGTGGCTGAAGTGATTTGGAATACTCCGAGTTTCACATTATTTGCTTTACCTAATTTGGCTCCCGCATTCTCTGCAATCTTTTGTGCGCGTTGATAAGCATCGCTTGAAGCTTTCTCTATGAGTTGCAATTTGATGCTGTCAAGGTTAGTGCAGTAGTATTGAGGTTGCATAATGTCAAGATTTACCCCTTCGGCGATCAGTGAGGATATCTCACGCGATACTTGTTCAACCGTGCTGACATCGTTTGATTCGATGGTAAATTCTTGTTGCAACTGGTAGCCAACCATGCGCTGACCAACCCAATTGCCATTGTCGTTGTAGATACTCTCGTAGCGTTTCGAGACATTGACAAAATTGAATTTAACAGCCTCTTGCGGAATGCCTTTCTTTGTCAGAAATGCTGCCACTTTCTTTTGAGCTTGCTCCAATACGGCATAACCTTGTTGCTGATTATTAGACTCGACACTAATTGTTGAAGTCCAGATAATCAAGTCTGAGGTAAAGTTTTCTTCACCTAAGCCCGTTACTGAAATAGTGTGTTGTGACTTGAATACATAGGTAATTGCATTACCCAATACTATGGCACAAACAATGCAGCTTATGCCAATAATTCCGTACTTAATAAAATCTTTCATGATTGTGAAATGTTTATTGTTGTTTGTTGTTTTCTTTATTCTCGTTTTCAGCCGTTTTTTGTTGCTCTCTGATATGCTTTATGTAGTCAAGCTCGTTTTGTGCATAATCTTTCGAAAACTGCGATTGAAGCATGTCGCTAAATAATTTTTCGGCTTCGTCTAATTGCTTGAAATTGATAAGCGCATAGCCTCTACGGCGCATCAAAAATTCATAGAATTGCATGTATTGTTCAGCTCTGGATTCGTCAGTGTTTTTGTTGATACGATCCCGGACTAACTCAATCATTTGGTCTATGTCTCGAAAAACGCGCACATCTGTCGCATTGACAACACAATTGATGTATTCCATAAAATAGTTTTCTTTGCCGGCATTTCTTGCTATGTCAATATAATAAAACGCGGTGTCGTAAATGTTGAGTTCGCAGTAGCTAAATCCAATTATGTAAGCAATTTCGTAGAACAATTGTTCGTTCACATCGTTGAGTGTGAAGAAATTGTTTTTCAAGTCATTGAAAAGCGGCTTAGCTATCTCAATAGATTGGTAGAACTGTTTGTTATAGAACAATTTGAACGAATAGTAGGCTTGTTTACCAATGTAGTTGTCTAATTTAGCAATAAATCGTTGCTCGTCAGTTAGTTTGTCTTCTTGTCCATTCTGAATCTTATATTGTGCATCAAGCTGCATATATTTGAATTCGTTATGCTGGTTCTTTTCTGTCGTCTTGTCGTAGGCAGCCACAAAAGAGTATGTCGCCGGTGTTATCGTGGCATCAATCTTGTTGCTGTCCGTTTTGGGTATTCTGCTAATTGTCAGACGAAAATAAATCGAAAATTTATTTTGGCTTATGGTGTCTAAATTAAGCAGATATTTATAATTTTTAGATTCAATCTCAGCCAAAGCATCGTTGAATAGTTGACCGGTAATCTTGTTGAATATCAAACTCACAATGTCAAAATCTATTATAGTTTCTTTGCCGTTTTGTGTTTCAATATTTCCTTGTTTATATGTAGTCAAGTGTTCTAAATCAGTGTCGTCGCCATAAATATTTTCAATTACAGAACCGACAGAAAGCGGGTGTAATTGATTGGCAATGAGTGGGATTTTGTTGTGAGTATATTCAGCAGCTTTAAGCATAATATATTCTCGGCGATAGTCGTTTAGTCTTTCCTGATTAATGCTTGTTTCACTTTCTTTCAGATCTTTCATTATTTCCATCGTTACATGCGGAAACATAGAAAGGATAAATGATAATTCTTCTTGATTAATACTAAAAGTTTCGTATGCCAAATGAAGTTGCAAAGAGTTTTTTTCAGAATCGTAGCTGCATACAATTTTGTAGTATTTTATTTTTTGGTTTATATTGTTTGCAAGAGCTGTTATTCGGTCTATATCCTCTGATTTTGTCTCGTAAAAATTGTTGTAGTAAAGCAATAACTCGTTTTTGACCTTGCTCACAAGTGCATCGTAATGACCTCCATTGAAAACAAACGAAACTAAAAAATCATTATCGCTTTTATCTTCTGTCGATTCAATTTGGCAACCATTTTTTTTCAAAAACTTCATCAGTGTTTCATAGCTATGTTCTCTTGCAGCAGGCATAACATTTTTCGGCAATTCACTATGTGTATTGTCTATTTCAGGGGTAGAATCATTGTTTTTTGCTTTTTTAGACTTTTTTCTATTATAGTATGAAGTCGCTAAATTGAATATAATAACCCCAACAATTATTATCAGTATGTAAATTATAGTCGTCATAAGTTTCTATTTTTAGTTTTGTTTAACAAATATTATACCATAGAATATGTGTTGCACAATATAAAAGTCAAAAAAAATAAAAATCTGCCAAATTGTCAGTATTTACATACTTGGCAAAGTATTTGCTATAAAAAAAGCAAAATTATAAAATAATATATAAAATGGAAGACGAAAAAGAATTGATTGACGAACAGCAGCCTGAGAATGAACGTGTTGAAGGTCAAGCGGAGGAAGAGCTCAACGAGCAAAATGTTACGGATGAACAGGTTGAGGCAGAAAAGAAAATTGCTGAATTAGAGAATCAAGTAGCAGATTTGAAAGACAAAAATTTGCGAATGATGGCAGAGTTTGACAACTATCGTCGTCGTACTTCGCAAGAAAAACTCAATCTTAAAGACGCAACACAAGATGATATGCTAAAAGAGTTTCTCCCTCTTGTTGATGATTTTGAACGTGCAATGAATGCAATTCAAGCATCTGATGATATTAAAGCTCTACGCGAAGGGGTAGAACTTATATATAATAAGGTGGGTGCTTATCTTGAAAAATATGGTGTCAAATCAATTGATACAGCCGATCAGGTTTTTGATGTTGATTTGCATGAAGCAATAGCAATGATTCCTGCACCAAGTGAAGAACAAAAGGGTAAGGTGCTTGACTGCGTGAAAAAAGGTTACACAAGAAATGATAAAGTCTTACGCCATGCGCAAGTGGCTGTAGGACAATAATATAAAATTGTTATGGCAGAAAAAAGAGATTACTATGAAGTGCTTGAAGTGGCAAAAGATGCCTCTGCAGAAGAGATAAAAAAGGCATATAGAAAAAAAGCCATTCAGTACCACCCCGACAAAAATCCCGGCAATAAAGAAGCTGAAGAAAAATTCAAAGAGGCGGCAGAAGCGTATGAGGTTCTGAGCGACCCTCAAAAACGTAAGATGTACGACCAATTTGGTTTCTCTGGTCCTCAAGGGGCAGGAGGATTCTCGGCAGGAGGTATGGACTTGAACGACATAATGTCGCACTTGTCAGACCTATTTGGCGGAGATTTGTTTGGCGATGGTGGCGGATTCTCTTCTTTCTTTGGCGGAACAAGTGCCGGAGGACGACGCCCTATGCGTCGTGGTTCTGATATGCGTATCAGAGTGAAACTTACACTAAATGAAATTCTGACAGGCACTGAGAAAAAAGTAAAAATCAAAAAGTATGTTCCTTGCCAGCATTGCCACGGCACCGGAGCTGAGGGCAATTCAGGGACTGAAACATGTCCGACATGTAAAGGACGAGGTGTGATAATTCGTACTCAACGAACAATTCTCGGACAGATGCAAACTCAAATGCCTTGTCCGGATTGCCACGGTGAAGGCGAAATTATCAAGAACAAATGTAAAGAATGTGGTGGTGAAGGAGTTGTAAAAGGAGAGGAGATTGTAACTCTTAATATCCCTGCGGGTGTCGCTGAAGGTATGCAACTTCAAATGAGCGGAAAAGGTAATGCTGCTCCTCGTGGAGGAATAAATGGAGATCTTCTCGTTTTGATTGAAGAAGAGGAGCACCCGGATTTCATTCGTGACGGTCGCGATTTAATTCACAATCTATTGCTCTCTGTTCCAACGGCAACACTCGGAGGTGATGTGGAAGTTCCAACACTGAACGGAAAAGTAAATATCAAAATTCCGGCAGGAACGCAGCCGGGTAAAATACTTAGATTGCGCGGGAAAGGACTGCCCGAACTGCACGGCTATGGAACAGGTGATTTGCTCATCAATGTGAGTGTTTATATTCCTGAGCACCTCAACAAAGAAGAGCGCGATTTGATGGAGAAATTGCGTGAAGCCGATGGTACAAAACCAACAGAAAGCTCTAAGAAAAGTATTTTCGACAATTTCAAAAATCTTTTCAGATAAATCCGTGGTAACACATAAAACAAAGCTCTATATCTAAGCAGGTATAGAGCTTTGTTTTATTGTATTAACTTCTATTTTGCACCAATACCTTCGTTACCACCAAGGCGTGATGATTCGTCTAATTCTCCAACACGGCGGTGCTTGTATTGTTGTTGCTGGCCAAACATCCAAGTAATAGAAAGCACAACTCTTTGGTGGCGTAGAGTGGAGTGAGACCAGCTTTTATACCCCTCTGCATTGCCTAAATCTACGCTTTTGAATACCATTGAGCGCAAAACATCTTGTACATTCAGATTGAAAATCAACCCATGTTGCATTAGCATTTTTCTTATGCCGATACTCATATAGTAATTGCTGCTTTGATGGTTATAACCAATAGTCATCGGTGATGTCCAATTGAAATCAGAACTAAGTGTCCAATCTTTTGGTAAATAGGCAGATAATGTTCCACCTGCATATCCGTAGGTACTGCCTACGTTGAAACTTGGCTTACCATCAGAGTTTTTTTCATACGATTTGTTTTGCGAGTGGTAGCAACCGACATTGACAGTTAGTGCCACCCATGCACCTTGTCTGCTGAGTGAGCCGTCTGCTGTCGTTACAAATTTAGGAACTATAGGCAGTTCGGTCAGTGAGATATTCCCGCCATAAGTGGTGCAGGTGCCGAAATTAACCCATTTCATTTCTCCAATGCCATTTGGCAAAACAGTGATTCTTTGAGAAAACATATCTTGTGTGTGAGAGAAATTCAGAGTGGCATTGAGATGCTGAGTCCATGAAAACTGCATTTCAACATCGTTGTTGAATTCAGGCGATAAATCAGTATTTCCCACCTGCAATGCGTATGCATCTAAATAGGTTATAAATGGGTTGAGCATGAAATAGTTAGGACGTTTA
Source organism: Paludibacteraceae bacterium (assembly GCA_017527495.1). Lineage (GTDB taxonomy): Bacteria > Bacteroidota > Bacteroidia > Bacteroidales > Paludibacteraceae > RGIG6639. Next base: position 6,027 of record JAFXPY010000022.1, on the reverse strand, counting down.
ATACACCGGCTGTAACTAATTCCAACGCCAATAGGTTGTTGAAGTTTGTTGCCCATAGGCTTACTCGTATAACTTATGTATGCTGTTGGAAATGGATCAATATACGATTTTGTTGTAACGGAGTCAGCACTTCGCCAATCCCCATGACTATATGTGTATTCTGTCCTAATCCCAAACTTTACTGACCAATGCTCACCAAACTGTTTTGCGGCTGTAATATATGCTGCAGCCACGTGTTCTTGATATTTGAAGTCTGACGGAGTCCGGCTAATATATAGGCCGTTGAGTGTGGAGTCTGTTTTCATGTTGTTGTCGGTAGAAGAGATTGCATATTTGATTCCACACTCAAGTAAGCCTGTGTGCCAAAATTTTGTTTGAAAATCAATCTTACCGCTATAAATATCAACCTGCTGTTTTGAAGCTATGTCCAATTCCAAAGAATGAGTAAGATAATCTGTTTTTTGTTGATTACTATTGTTTGTTGTATAGCGATTGTAGTCAATGTTGGTTGTAATTTCACGTTCAAGACTTTCTGAAAAGGTGTGTGTATAATTTAAGTTGGCTGAATATTGAGGAGTTTTGATATGTGTATTAGTTGTTGTTATACTTTTTTCTATTGTGTCGGCACCTTGAATTGAGTAGGCATAATTTCTTTTTGAGTCCAAATTCATTTTAATATCAACATACGGAATTTGCAATATAAAACCAAGTGTGTTGAGCGAATCAATATACCAATCATTTCCGGCACGTAGCATATAATATTGAAATGCAGTGGAATAGCCTGAATAGGAATAGTTGCTGATTTCGTTTGCCAATGCAGTAGCTGGAAGGGTGCGACCTGTTTCAAGAGTTTGATCACCGCTTGCATAGACTTGTGTTAATTGTCCGAAGGTGTATGTGTATTTACTTCGATAATTGAGATTGAGCGACACCATGTCCATTTGCAACCATTTCTGAATATCGCTGAAGTACATACCCCCATAAGCGGCTGAAAGCGTGCCATTAAGGCCTTGCATCATGTTGCTTTTGATTTTGATATTTATTATTCCTCCTTGCCCGCTTGCATCATATTTGGCTGATGGGTTACTGATGATTTCAATTTTTTCAATCGTATTTCCGTCAGTTCCGTCAAGCATGGCTTTTAGTTGCTGACCGTTCATGTAAGAAGGTTTGCCGTCAATGTAAATCTCTACTGATTTCCCATTAACAGTGATATTCCCGTCTTTGTCAATACGTACACCCGGAGCACGACGCAAGATGTCATTCCCGTTTGAGCCTGCTGAAAGTGGCGATTGACTAACATTGACAACCAATTTGTCGAACTGACGTTCAATAAGAGGACGCTTGGCTTTAACTTCTACCTCAGATAATTGTTCAGTTTCTTCTTTGAGCGTAAAATCCGGTCCTCCAAATACTGTGGTATAACCCACAAATGAAGCCTGAAGTATATAGTTATTGTCGTTGAACTCAACTTTGTATATGCCATTCTCATCAGTTATTGCACCTGTGAGAATGATAGAGTCCTGGTCTAAAACTGAAATAGTGGCAAATGGAATAACCTCGCCATTTTGGTCTATAACTTTGCCTGTTATTGTTTTTGCAGTAATGATGCTACTGACAATTAGCATTGCTGTGAGTAAATAATGTTTCATAGTGTCTATTCGTTTTTGTTTGCTGCAAAATTAAAACATTTAGATTGTATGCACTATGAAAAATCGGACATTATGCAAAAAAGATTGAAAAATCGTCAGTCAATGGAATTCCAAGCATGCGGAAATGACTTGGAGAGAGACAGCCCATTTGCTGAAATTCTAAAGCAGCATGACTTAAATCATAATAACCATGATTGAGAATTGTGCTGAGTAAATCAATTTTTTCCCCTTTGGCCGCTTGTTGCTGCATGTCTTGTAGTGTGCTGTGAAAACGACGAAGACGAATAAATTGTTTTGGCGAAATACCAACATATTGCTTGAAAATTCTCAAAAATTGACGTTCGCTCAAGCATGCTGTTTGGGCCATCTCAGTGGCAGAAATATCACCATTGCTGGAATCACAAGCCGAAACAACCTTGCATATTCGAGAATAATTGATGTCGTCTTGAGGTGATAATAAATTACCGAAGGCTATGTCTAATTTTAGTGCTATATTTTCAGCATCAGGCGTCTCTTTAAAGATCTTTTCAATGGTATTTAAATCTAATTTACATTGTATGTTATTCCTTACTTTACCACAAAGTTGCTGCATATCAATGCCAAACAGAGCATGCATACCTCCTGGTTCAAAGTCAATCAACAGACCCTCAAACCATCCGCTCATCGTGGTAAGGGTGATGGTTGTTTGATTAGCACCTAAAAGAAATACTCCATCTGCTATTATATCGGCTATTTTCACTATAGCATTGCGCACACAAATCATACTGCCGTAATTGGGCAAAAGCGGCTGAACATGTTTGCCATTGATGAACCTTGGATCGTCGCTTGGAGCTTGCATCGTGTCAGTAGAACCTTCGGCTCTTACAAACACATAGCGATTAATGTGTTTATGCAGTGATTTTGATGGTTTGATGATTTGATAGAACATGTTTTTTCAGAATAATGTGGGCAAAAGTAATCAAATTGTCAAATATACGCAAGCAATTTGTTTTAAAAATTTCACAAAATGTTGTATCTTTGCAAAAAAATGTTATAAATGTCTCAAGAAACAATAAATATACAAACGCGCAGATTAAAAGCCCAAATCCCTGTTGCAAATTACATAGCCAATTATCGGCGGAGTGACTACTTCTTGTCGTTATGTTGTGAATGTAAAAATTATGGTTGTAGGTATGGTTGTCCGCCATTTGAATATGATGTAGTGGATAAAATTAAAGACTACGCAACAGCCAAAATCATAGGTATTCAAATAATTCCGAAACAAGCAAATCTACCGCTGAGTTCTGCTCAAAAAATAATGCACCCATATATAAAACAGCTTAGAGACGAACTATTGCAAATGGAAAAACAGAGTGGGGGATTGTCTTTTGGTTTTGCCGGAGGTTGTGATTTATGCGGTGAGAGACCTTGTGCCAGATTGACGTCAGAACCTTGTCGGCATCCTGATAAGGTTAGACCATCGCTTGAAGCATACGGATTTGACCTAAGCAAAACAGCGCAGGACCTGTTTCATGTGCCGCTCGTATGGGGCAAAAACAATACCTTACCACCATATCTTATGCTTATCGGTGCATTATTTGAATGAAAAATGGAAATTAACAAATTTTGATAATATAAAAAAAATGCTTAATTTTGTAGTCGGAAATGGAATCGCTTTTCCGACTATTTTTTTAGAATAATAACATAAAAAACATAAAACATCATGAACAACACTAAGATTAGACTAATCATTATGAATTTCCTCGAGTATGCTGCTTGGGGAGCTTATCTAACCTGCATGGGACGTTTTCTTGGTTCACATGGGTTAGGCGACAACATCGGATGGTTCTATTCCGTACAAGGTATCGTTTCACTCTTTATGCCTGCCCTTATGGGTATTGTGGCAGACCGCTGGATTCCGGCGCAAAAAGTTCTCAGTTTATGTCATGCCCTTGCAGGTATATTTATGATTGCTGCATGTTGGTACGGAGTAACTGCAGGTGACGCATTACAATTCGCACCACTATTCACTCTATACACAGCAAGTGTGGCATTTTATATGCCAACTATAGCATTGAGCAATTCTGTTGCATTCAATGGCTTGATATCAAATGGATTAGACACCGTAAAAGATTTCCCGCCTATCCGTGTGTTTGGAACCGTTGGCTTTATCGTAACTATGTGGTGCGTTGATTTGCTCGGTTTTCAATCAACAGCTTACCAATTTGCCGTGTCAGGTGGAATAAGTCTTTGCCTTGCAGCTTATTCGCTCACATTGCCAAATTGTCCGATAAAAGAAAATGGGGGTGAAAATAAAACTCTCGCACAAGCACTCGGACTGGAAGCTTTCTCGCTTTTCAAACAGAAAAAAATGGCTATATTCTTCTTGTTCTCAATGATGCTTGGCATGATGCTACAAATAACCAATGGCTATGCCAATCCATTTCTCGGAAGTTTTGAGTATTTTAAAGATTGGACAGAGACTTTTGGAGTTCAGCACAGTAACATATTGATTTCTACATCGCAAATATGTGAAGCATTATGTATTTTGTTTATTCCTTTCTTCTTGAAGAAATTCGGTATAAAAAATGTAATGCTTATGGCAATGTTCGCATGGGTGTTCCGTTTCGGATTTTTTGGACTTGGTAATCCCGGCTTTCCAGGTGTCATTCTCTTTATATTAAGTTGTATCGTATATGGCTTTGCGTTCGACTTCTTCAATATATCAGGTGCACTCTATGTCGATCAAGAAACAGATGAGTCAATGCGTTCAAGTGCGCAAGGTCTATTTATGATGATGACCAACGGACTTGGTGCAACAATCGGAACACTGTCTGCTCAAGCAATAGTAAATAAGGTAGTACCAAAATTTGAATGGGAAGAATTAGGCGTAGTACGCAATGAAGCAGATAAAATTGATTGGGCAAATATTGCAGCAGATAAACTCGAAGCAATTCAGCAAGCAGCCCAAACAGCGTGGGAAGGATGGCAAACAGCATGGTATATCTTTGCCGGATTTGCACTTGTTGTAGCAATTCTGTTCTGGATTGTTTTCCCACAAACAAAACCCATGAAAGAAGTAAAAGAATAATTTTAACAAACAATACAAAGAGGCATGGCAAAATAGTCATGCCTCTATTATATATATAAGGTATATATGGAATACATACAAGCAGCTTTAGAATTTTTGCAGAGCCATAAAGATGTCGCTTTTGCAACAAGTGAGGGAAATAAACCCAAAATAAGAGTTTTTCAGATCATGAAACAAGAAGGTAGTGTACTCTATTTCGCCACCTCCCCCAAAAAACAAGTTTATCAGCAATTGCAGCAAAACCCGAATATTGAACTCCTTGCCATGGAAGGAGACATATCTGTTAGATGTGTAGGAAAAGCAGAGTTTGATGTTTCTGAAGAAACTCAAAAATGGATATATGACAACAATGCCGTACTCTCAAGACTCTATCCAAGTTATGATGCAATGGTATATTTCAAGATGCAAATAATAGAACTCGACTATTACAATCTTCAACCCACACCGCCAATCCTAAAACACTACAAAATAAAATAAGAATTGTTTAAAAAAGTTCAATGTGCGGCATATATGCCGCACAATTTTCTTTTTCCTAAATTGTTGCGCAACAAATCATTTTCTCACATTTTCTTTATTTTTGACTATTCACCTATATATAATAGGAGACTAAACTTTCTCATTTACTAAAATTACGGCATTAGCCGTTGCATATTAATAGATATAATCAAGAATACAAACTCAACTCCAACCACGTAGTGGTTGCACATTGTCAAATGTTCATATTTATTGCATAGTATTTTAATATGAAACCACTAACGCGGTTGGGAGAGATGGAATGTATATAAATTTTCTATTAATATGAAACCGCTAACGCGGTTGATGAGCGATTAAGAACTTATGTTTATAACTCATAACAATGTAGGAAACTTTAGTAAGGTATCAAAATCTCCTTTTACAAATCCAAATCATCTTTTTCCCGTAATGGAATGCCTTTTAATAGAAAATGGCCGCACAATATCATCTCGCTTGCCCGTTATAGATGTCTTTTAATAACAATTAGTCATTGATTAAGGATTGTTTTTTGCGTCAAAAATCAACAATTTTTCACAAACGCGTGAAAAAAAGTGTGCAAAGAATGTAAAAAACAAAGTCAATGAAAATTCCTTTTTCCTTTATTTTAACTGTTTTTTGTTGATATTTACATATTTTAGCATAATGTATTTGGTTGATTTTAAGTTATTTAAAAATTATTTATAAAAAAGTTGCAAAAATATTTGGTTGGTATTAAAAAATGTAGTAATTTTGCACCCGCTTTTGAGAGGGGCACACGGGTGCGTGAGCCGAGACTCAGGGCTGAAAAAATTT
>JAFXPY010000003.1 GCA_017527495.1 Paludibacteraceae bacterium | reverse complement strand
GTTGCAGTGGGAGTGTACAGATGAGGAGGAGTGGACGATTCAGAATTATGCGGTCAGTGATTCCAATATAATAAAGAAGACACTGAAATTTTTTCCAATACATCAGCCGATACTACAAGAGCAGCGATACTTCTATCACACTGACCATTTAGGTTCGTCATCATGGATAACGGACAGTTTGGGTATGCCGATACAGTTTATCCATTATCAGCCCTATGGAGAGCTTTACATCAACTATAAGACCACGGCATTCGATGAGCGGTTTAAGTTTACAGGTAAGGAGCGAGATGCCGAAACCGACTACGACTATTTCGGCGCAAGGTATTATGCATCAATCTGCCCGAGCTTTATATCAGTTGACCCACTTGCCGACAAATATCCCGGGTTAAATCCATACGCCTACTGTGCATGGAATCCAATAATGTATGTAGATCCGGATGGAATGGATTGGTATCAAGATGAAGAGGGAAATATTAAATGGACAAATTATGGGTCTCAAGAAGAAATGGATTTAAATATGGTGAATGGGACATACATTGATAAAGTTGTTGTGGCATTTTATGGTTCTTTAAATGAAAAGTTGGGCAAAGGATATAATCTTTTTACAGAAGGTGCAAATCTTGCCTCGGCAATTGTATATGGGTATGAAGAAAATGATATTGAAACATATCCAGCATTCACTATGAGTTCGAATTATAGCCTATATGGAGCAATTGACGATGGAACATATAGTGTGTATAATAAAAAGAATAAAAATGGACCACTAGGTTCGGGATTTTCGGTTAATAATGGAGGCCCTATAAATTGTATAAATGGAGTTAACCCCAGCCCTATTCATCCATATAGCAAAACACAAAAAAATGGAATATGGATTCATCGTTCCAACAAAAATGGAGATATGCTACCTTATAAAAATGGTATTGCAAAACCTTTATCTACAGGATGTTTAATAATTGCACCAACAAAATATGATAATGCAGGTAATGTAAAACAGAAAGGTTGGGATCAATTTGTAAGACAAATAGGTAATATTAATAAATTTACAATTATATTAAAAAGACAATGAAAAAGTTTTTTTTATCCATATTGTTGTGTGTTATATTCAAAAATTCTTTTTCCCAAATTGGAATTTTAATGGGCGACTCAATTGAGATATTTAATAATTGTTCTGATAATGAACCAACCGCAATAATATATAAAAATATTTTAGACAATGACCTTCCTAACTATATATTTGGAGGAAATGATAATTACGAATATTATTGTGAAGTTGAAGTTATAAAAATTAAAAATGGGAAAGCTTTTGTTCGTTTTTCTCCTATTGGAAATTATCCACAAGAATTAAAATTAATAAATAAATGTTGGGTTAGGCTCGAAAAAATAGGTGTAGGTGTAATTTTAGATTATATTGATAAAAAATTTGTACTAACAATATATGATAAGCCATTATATAATTCAACATTTAGGAATTTACAATTAGATTTTGATACATATATTTTTAATATTATAGATATAAAAGGTTCATGGTTAAAAGTAGTTGGAATTGTAAACAAAAATTATATTCAAGGATGGATTCCAGAATATAGTCAATGTACTAATATGTTTTCTTTATGTAGTGGTAATTAAATAAATATAGAGATTATTTGTTAAAATAAGTAATAAAGAAATGGCAGAAAAAGTTCTGCAAGACTTTAAGGATAATGGATTCTGGATTGCAGATCCACAGCCAAATGGAAAAATACTAATAAAAAGAACTTGTATTTCTCAACAACAATATGATGCTGCGATAAAAGAATTAAATAAAAAAGGTAATAATGGTCTAAATAAATAGTTTTATGAAAAAAAAAATCATTTTGTTATGTTTGCTTATTTTAGTATGTTTATTTTTTTTTAAGCAGTGCTGTTATTATTCTGAATCAAAAATAGTTGATTTTATTAACAATAATTGTGATTCATGCATAACTGATACTTTTTTAAATGAACATAACATTAATAGAATAGATACTTGTAAAATTAATTTTGAAAATATATTTAACCGTAAAATTTCAGATATTTATATTTTTTCTCATGTTACTGACTCTAAAGAAATATCCGAAATAATCGGGGTTAAATATTATGATCTAAGATTTTTTGAAATATTAGATAGCCATAAATCAAGATTTATTTGTGTAAATAATAACAATATTGTGATAGATGAAATAATATATTTCAATAAGATAAACTTTATTAGCGAAAAAAAAGTAATTTTATACGAAGATCAATTTAGGAAAAAATATGATAACTATGAAGATGCTCCAACGATTTGTTATTATGAACATTATATATCTCCTATTTTTTATGTTATAAAGAAATATGATAAATCAAATAATGATTATATTTTTTTATTATATGAACAAGAACCTATGAATTAAAAGGTTCAACCAATGCCGATTTATTCATAGATAAAAAAACTAAACAAATATATTTAAAAGGAAATAAATCTGGAGCATGGGTTGATACCGGAGATGTGCTTCCTTAATGTGTATAATAAATTATGAGTATCTATCGTTATTCATTAATAGTTGAAGGAGATAATTTTGAAGTAAATAGTATTAGCTTACTATTAAAAAATTTTTCTATTCATGTATATCAACAGTGGTCGAAATTTGACACCTATAATCTTGGTAAGTTAACGTATCGATATAACTATGGAGGAGTTGTACTCATACATGATATAATTTATGCCACAACTGAATACGAAAGATCTAAAATCATATTAGAATATATAAAATTTATAGAAAAAAATATGTCAATACTAAAACAGAATGGAGCAACTAAAATAATTTTGAATTCGTCTATATATATGTATGCTGACACACATTTTTTACTATTGAAATGGCATGAACTAAACAAAATAATGCTTTTCAATGAAATTGATGTTAGACTTGATGTATTTTTTTTTAGTAAATATAAATATAAAAAAATAGCTAATGATATGAATAAAGAAAGAATTATTTATGAAAATGTATAAAGCAAAAAAAACATATGCGGATGGAACTCAGCATATTGTATATTATATTAAAGCAGACAAAAATATACCTTGCTCTTTAGGTTGGGACAATAAGGAACTATCAAAAATAGTTTCAGAAAAAAGAGATTTAAGTGTATTTGTTAAACTTAATAATTGATATAATTCCATGAGACTACAAGAAAAATATTTTATTCCTGACTTCGGGAATTTCTGTCAATTTGTCTTATTAATAAAAATTGGTTGTTGATTATTAGTGAGTTATGATATTGTTTTGGGTGATTTGGGTGACACAGGAAAAAGTTGTACCTTTGCAAAGTACCTAAAACTTGCGCAAACATGTTTGTAAGAAGAAGAAAAACCGAGCCGGCACTATCAATGTGGAATTGGAATACAGAACTCTATGCGTGTGATAGCAATTTAATATACCAGTCTTTCAATCCTAAAAATGGATTTGGAGTATTGCAAGGCTTATTTTATTATCATTCAGACCATCTCGGCAGTGCAAGTTGGATAACAGATGCGAGCGGTATGCCTATACCGTTTATACACTATCAGCCCTATGGAGAGCTTTACATTAACTATAAGACCACGGCATACGATGAGCGGTTTAAGTTTACTGGCAAGGAGCGAGATGCTGAAACCGACTACGACTATTTCGGAGCAAGATACTATGCATCAATCTGCCCGAGTTTTATATCCGTTGACCCATTAGCAGACAACTATCCCGGCCTAAATCCGTATGCCTATTGCGGGTGGAATCCTGTGATGTATGTAGATCCGGATGGAAAAGATAGCATATATGTTTATGATCAAATGTATAGACCTAAAGATGATGGAACTTATGGAACCTCATACACTGCAAAAATTGTAGTTGTACAAAATGGTGTAATAGTAGGAGAATATAGAGGTAGTTCCTATCCAAATTCAAAATCAAATAAAGACAATACAACATCATATAATACAATTAAGGAAGGGGATTATCTATTTAGTAATAATTGGGGACATAAAGGGGGGCAGGAGAAAGGATTAAATATTGTTGATAACAATAATGAAAGATTTGTGACTGGATATAATAGTCAAGGTGAAGATGTTATAATGCAGAATGTAAATGTGCATTCTGGGAAAAGTGACAATGGAAACTATAATAGTCGTGGCTCACAAGGATGTATTACAATTCACCCAGAAGATGTCAATGCATTTTTTTCAAATTTTATATGGACTAATTCCAAACAAACAACAGGAATATCAAATGGACGTATTTTTATTATTAGAACTAAATGAAAAAGAAATATAGCATATTGTTTATATCGCTACATATATTTATTCTATGTATTGCCCAGAATTGTAATATAGCAGAAAACCTATCAGATTCAATATGGTTACAATTATATTCCAAAGCATATAATACAAATGTTGAAATTTCTGAAATAAGAAATGAATATTTATTTTGTAGATTAGAGACAGACACAGACACAAATTATGGTAACTCTTTTATATTATTTCTATATAATAATATTTCGAATGATAGTTCTTTTAGGAACGCCATTAAATTTGAATTGCGGAATCCTATTAATGATAATATTAACATAGAAATATGTGTTGTAAATATAATAAAATCAAAAGTTTGCATTGATTTTAAAAGATGGTTAATTGGAAATTTATTGGATAATCATTATAATAATGATTGCTTTAATAATATTAAATACAATCAACTGCAATGGGAGTGTTTAGACGATGAGAGTTTGGCGATACAGAATTTCTATGCGTGTGATAGTAATTTAATATACCAGTCTTTCAATCCTAAAAATGGAATTGACAATAATTTAACAAATACTATTAAATACGATCCTGATGATAATATCCGTAAAGATGGACAAATAAGGCCTCCAGAAGCTGCGCTTGCTCATGAATTGGGGCATGCAGAAAATGATAAAAATGGAGATACAGTGAAATATGATAGAGCTATTGCAAACGGAGAAAAAGGGACAAAAAAAGAACAAGCGGCCGAACAAGGCAAGCGAGATTTAAATGAAATAAATTCAATTTATTATGAAAATATTGTTAGAGAAAAAGAAGGTTATCCTCTGCGTGACTATAATTATTCTGCTGGTGATTAGCATAATAGTATTTTATTTTGCTATATGTTCTATGGCGAATAAAGATAAAATAAATAATATTCAAAATAATGATTGTTTGATTTTTTATCACATTACTGATTTGAAAGACACTTGCCTTATTTCATATCTCCTTGTTGATGTATATTACAATCTTAATATAAAAATTCTAGATGAACAAACATTTTATTATCATTTTATGAATAAAGTGTTTAACGGAGATATAATTGAAGTATCAGAAGATTATTATCAAAAAAATGAACAATATAAAATTAATTCAGTAGATGCAATAGACAATATTTATAATAATTATGGTTTAGATAGTCTTTTAAATTATATGTATAAATATCCGATTAATCAGCTATTAAAAGACGATTTAGCTGCATTTGATTGGGGCACATATATATTATGGCAAAATGGCATATACGTATCTTTAGATGATGAGACAAATATGTGGTATATAAATGCAGACGGATATAGATGGTAATAGTCCTGACTTCGTCATTGCGCCACCCAAAATAAGGTGGCGCAAAGTTACAAATAATTATTTATTAGGCAATTATATTTTGACTATTTTTTGAGTGACGAAGTCAGGAGGCTTAAACAAATATTTTCTGTCCTCTAAACGGGCAAAGATAATAAATCTTTCTAATCAAAAAAAAACTCGTAAGTTTGAAAGGCTTACGAGTTTTTTTTATTCCACTTCTATCAATCAAGTATCCAGCCATCTTCATAGTAGGTCAAGCTGAGAGTTTGGGATTCTGTTGCGTCATCTTTCGCTTCGCCAAATATTCTGCCGACAGCATTGACATCAGCAACTTTAAAGACAACACGGCATGTTGCAACAGCGCGGTTATCTTCACCTTTAGATACAGAGATATGATCTACATTTTCAATTTTTCTTTTGTAGGCATAGAGTTTTACAACTTCTTTCGTTTCTCTCTGCTTAGCAAGCTCGTATTCTGTATCACCTTCATGAATGGTATGCTGCAAACCGGCAGATGATGGTGTAAACGAATCTACGACATCGTCTGCTATCACTGTCTGCACGGGTTGACTTACGGCACTTCTATTGGAGTAAGAAGAACTTGTGTACTGGCTTTTGCGTTGGGAATAATAACTTGCCATCTTTTCACGATACTCTTTTTGCGCCTTGGCACTTGCCATGAGATTGCGAGTAATCTTATTGGCGGTACAACGCAATGTGTTGTTAGAATTTATACGATTTGTTGTCGGGTTGCTCAGCAAAACATCATCAATTACTTTCACTCCATCTGCGTCCTTTACAACCAACAAGAAATCTTCTTCACCAATGCTATAAATATAAGCGTCTTCATAGGTGTTGAATCTCACAAGCCGACTTGTTTGAAGCAAAGAATCATTGATTTCCAAATTTCTTTTGAACGGGTCGGAATAGATAACACTGACGCCATAAGATTTATATTCTTCGATACGATTATTTGCTGCGACAAGATCACTTGAGCCGTAAGATTCGATAGCGTTTGAAACATCGTCACGACAAGCTTTGTAGAAATCGGCAACAACCTTTTTTACTGCTTCATCAACATTCTCATCGTAGATCAGTTCGCCATATATGTTTTTCAGACTTACAGGAGAAAGCAGGGAATCAACCACCGACTCATCAAGATTGTCTTCCGGAAATGATTTTTTGTCTTTTTTAAGTACGAGTTTTTTCCCTTTGTCGGTCAGTTGTACATCCACCCAATAGGTGCTATGACTATCGCTCTCTTTAATTTCCTGACAAGTAAATGTTATGATTTCATTCAGACTGAGCTTATAAAGTTTTTCTCTTTCCGCACGAGAGTCGCACTGATAGAAGCCGACAGCTATACTCTCGTATTGTTTTTCTTCAAACTCTTTTTCTTTCAATCCTGCAAGAACGGCTTTTTTTGCTTGTCGTGCAGAGAGCGAAGGAAGTTCTTGAAAATACTCTTCTGTTGATGTGCGATATTTGAGTTTTCCTCTATTGTCGCAACCTGAAAAAATGAGTGCGCTGATAGTGAGCACTAAAAAAGTTTTGCACAATGTTTTCATAATGATATATAATTAAATTAATTGTTATGATTTCTATTTGCAGGGTGGTAGGTAAGTACGGCTTGACGGAGGTCGGAGATGTCGATATGTGTGTAGATTTCCGTTGTGGTGATTGATTCGTGTCCGAGCAATTGCTGTATGATTCTTATGTCTGCACCATTTTGCAAAAGGTGTGTGGCAAAAGAGTGTCGCAAGGTGTGAGGTGAGACAGTTTTTTGTATGCCTGCCAATTGTGCAAGCTGCTGAATTATTATAAAGATCATATTCCTTGTCAGCGGTTTACCTCGACGGTTCAAAAAGGCATAATCGGTGAATTTGGAATTAGTAGTAGATATGATTATATTACGGTCGATTTGCCACAATTTGAATTGTTTTTCAGCCTCGTCAGATATTGGCACAAGTCTTTGTTTTGAGCCTTTGCCCTCAATTTGCATATACCCTTCTTCCCAATATATATTGCTGAGTTTAAGTTCTACAAGTTCGCTCACTCGAAGTCCTGAGCCGTACATCATTTCGATTATAGCACGATTGCGTTGTCCTTCTGGTTTGCTCAAATCGATAGCGCCAATCATAGCGTTGATTTCCTCAATTGTCAGGACAGACGGGATATGTTGTTCGAGTTTTGGGCTTTCGATTAGTTCTGTTGGGTTGGCTCGATCAGAATCAAGATAGTTGATGTATTTGTAGAAAGCTTTTATTCCTGACAGTGTGCGCGCTTGCGTTCGTGTCGAGAGGTCGCTGTTGAATGTTTTGCTGATAAATTCTTTGAGCTCGTCAGCATTAGTTTGGGCAAGGTTGATATTTTCAATTTCGAGGAATTGCGCAAGTTTCTCCACATCTTGCAAATAGGCAGAGATGGTGTTTTTCGACACTCCACGCTCATTCTGCAAGAATTTTTTGAAATCCTGTATGAGTTCTTTGTTATTTTTTGTTGGGTCGAGCATCGTACATTGGCAGTAAGCCTTTATATACAGGTTGATATGACGTTCCGTTTTCTCGTTTGAAATCAAACGTTATAATTACGGTGTCTCTTTTGTATTGTAACTCAAAAGCACCATCAGTCAGCGTTTCTGTTGTATAGCCGGTTGCGCCTACAATCACGATATAAGCCCCTACCCGATTGCCTTCGTAGGATTTACTTTTGAGGAAAGTCATCGGGCTATGGTTGTCATTTGCAGTGTAGCCACCTTGTGGCAAAAGAGTGTCAGAGGGAGAAGTGAAAATATCGGTTACTACAAGTTGCGTTCCATTGCCTACATAATAACCGGCACTGTCTGTGCTTAAAAACTTAGAGAAAAGACTTAGCCCGACTACATTTTCAGTGATGTCAATATAGTTGTAGTGGTCGCCATAGAATAAGGCATAACCATGAGTAAGCGAGTTGTCTGCTACGGCAGTATTGCTGACAGAAGATGTTTTCTTGCAGCCTGAAAAAATAATTAGCAGAACGAGTATGTATAAAGTATGTTTTTTCATCTTTTTTTTATTGTTCGAGTTGGTATCCACGCTGTGATATAACCTATAGCAAGCACAGCAACAGCAACGATGACCACGTCAAGCGCCTGAACCTGTACAGGATAGGCAGAAATGACATATTCCACACCATTACCCAATTTGATAAGTCCGAAATTCTCTTGTATCAGACAAAGAGCAAGACCTAAAAACAGTCCGATGAGTGCTCCGAGAGATGAAATCAACCACCCTTCATACACAAAAATATTACGGATTGATTTACTGTTTGCTCCAAGTGATTCTAATGTTTTGATGTCGTCTGTTTTGTCGATTATCAGCATCGACAAAGAACTTATGATATTAAATGAAGCAATCAAAAGAATAAAACACAAAAGAAGTGTGGTGAGAAGTTTTTCAATCTGCATTATTTTGAAAAAGTCTTGCTGCTGTTCGTAACGATCGGCAACAACATAATCTTCACCCAACAATTGTTGTATATTCTTTTTAGTCTTTGCAACTTCTCTTTTAGAAAGCGTACTGTTGAGTTTCAATTCTATTGCTGTTGCCTGATTGTCATCATATTCATATAGTTCTCTAACGAGCGGCAACGAGAGAAGCATATAAGTCTCGTCATACTTAACTTGCTGGACAGTGAATATAGCTGAGAGAAATACACTTGCTTTATTAAATGCCTTATCGGGTCGGAGGGTATTGATTTTTTGAGTCCTGCGAGGGGTATATACATGAAGTGGCTTAATAAATCCGACGCCTATTCCGAGCTGATTAGCAAGCCCGACACCTAACACGGCATTGTTGAAAGCTCCGTCGAAAAGACAATACTTGCCGCTGAACAAGATACTATCTATATTGGTCAGTTGCTGAAAATTTTCGTCAACACCTTTTATTATTGCCGGCACTTGTTTGTCATCAAATTCAACGAGTCCGGTTTGTTCTAATGTCTCGGAGTAAATTTGTATTTCGTCCAACCGGCGAAGTTTGTCGAACACTTCCTCATCCGTTCTGAATACCGACTGAGATTGGTGAGTAATTTTGAGCTCAGGGTCGAAATTGGAAAACATATCTTGCACCAATGAGCCAAAACCATTCATGACGGAGAGCACACACACGAGAGCAGCTGTTACGACACTTACAGCCGCAGCACTAATGCCGGTAATGATATTGATTGCATTTGTGTTTTTCTTAGCAAACAGATACCTCCACGCTATGCGTAACTCATATCTCATTGTTTATTTACCGAGCAATTCGTCGATATGTTCCATTTGGTCGAGCGTGGTGTCGAGATGGAAGTGCAGTTCAGGAATGATGCGGAGTTGGAAGCGTTCTTTCTGACCCAATTCGCCGCGTATTTGAGGTGCAGAAATGAGTATGTCTTCCATAATTTCTTGCGCTCTTTGAGGCGGAAAAATAGAGAGATATACATTCGACACAGAAAGGTCGGGCGACACTCTGACTTCAGTAACGCTGATCAGAACTCCATGTTGTTGTTTAGCGTACCTCAAAAAAATATCGGCGAGGTCTTTTTGTTGTAAGCGTGCTACTTTTTGTTGTCTTGTTGATTCCATACGATTATCGCGATAGTTACTTGATTGTAGATTTTCGTTATTACCAAATTAAAACACTAAAAGGGAAACGAGTCGAGACTCTTTTCCCTATGGGTTTCACTTAGTGTGATTATAGTGTTGTTGCCTATTAAAATTTGTGACGTCCTTCGTCAGCAACGGTTAGTTTTTTGCGACCTTTAGCGCGTCTTGCAGCAAGAACGCGACGACCATTGGCTGTTGACATACGCTCGCGGAAACCATGTTTGTTGCGTCTTTTGCGTTGTGAAGGTTGGAATGTTCTTTTCATTTTTATTTACAATTTATGTGTTATTCTTGTTAATAAGTTGTTAAATTTGGGCTGCAAAGGTACAACTTTTTTCTTAAATGACCAAGTTTTTTGGTTAGAAAATGTTATTTTGTACTATCTTTTTATGATTTATTAGCATAATTTCAACTAAATAGAGTCCTTTGAGTGTTGTATTGAGTTGAGTTTGTGTTGTTGGTTGTTGGAATGTTTGTGTGCTGACAAGTTGTCCTTGATAGTTGTAGATATTGATTTGTTGCAGAGGTGTTTGCGAGTAGATTGTATTGTTGTGTATTTTGATTGTTTCGTCTGCTTGCACTTGTTGAAGTACATCAATAGTCGGTGCGTCTTTGAGTGTGAGGTCTTGCGGTATGTTATTGATGTAATTTTCCAAATTGGAATATCCATTATCAGCGATACGGCTTCCGTCTGTAGAGTCGTTAGGATTAAGTCCGAGTTCCACTTCTGCGCTGTCAGGTATTCCGTCGTGGTCGGTATCCGTGTATGGTGTGCCTTCAAGTGTAGGCCATCCGCCGACAATAATAGGGTTGTCAATTATTCCGTCTTTTCCTTTTGAGCCTTTCCCCATGGCTGTACCCTGCTGTGTCTCTCGAATAATTCTGCTGTCTTGCCAATCGCGGTAAGGAGCGCATGCTCCGGCTTGTTCTAAAACGGCAAGATAGGCATTTTGCGCTGATTCGATTTCAGAATTGAGCGATTGCACTTCAAGGGAAGGTTCTTTGGCTTGGAAATATTGTTTTGCGAGGGCTGAATCGTTGTTGTAAGTAGAGACATTAAACTGCACTCCGCAGTACCAGTTGTCGGCAGATATTTCGGGATAGTTGGTTATGAAATTGCCTTCAATATAGTGGTGCGATGTGTAACCTTCGTCTATCGTTGCTTGATTTTGGTCAATACGCACAAGACGATTGATTTTATTGCTTTGCGATGCATTCTGACCATTATATCCTGTTGCAGGTCCGTGTTTATAATAGTTGTTCACCATGTTGAGTTCGTTTCGTGTTTGCGGTGTTTTGATTTCTATTTCCAGTCCGTAAGCAGAGTTGTTGGTTCCCCAGTTGTAGATTGTATTGTTGTAATAATCAATCACGGCAATAGTGTCATGTGCACGCGCACCATTGAAACGTACATTGCGAGAATCGTTATGCGCTATAAGATTGTGGTGATACGAAGCAAACTGTCCGCCCCACACACCGCAATACGAGCGTGTGCCTTTGGGGTGATTGGCCTTATATAATCCTTCAGCAACGATGCAGTATTGCACCGTGGTGTTTTTAGTGTCATAGATGGCAAGACATTCCTCATTGGCCCACGTCATGGTGCAGTGGTCGAGAATGACATTTTCGTAGTTTTCGATGTCAGTACCATACACAATATATTTATTGTCTTCCGTCGGTGTTGTCGGACGAAAACGCATATAACGAATTATGACATTTTTGCGTCTTGGTCCGTGATACCACATCTCTCCTCCTGTTGCGCCATTGAAAGTCATTGATCGACCTGTAATGCATACACCTTGCCCAGGCGCTGTCTGTCCTGCAATAGTGAGGTTGTCGCGTTTAACTTTGAGGTCTTCAAGCAGTTCGATATTGCCAGCCACATTAAAGACTATGGTCAGCGGTTCATATATTGTAACTTCCTTACCATCAATAGTTTGTTTTGAGACATATTGTTCAAGTGCCCAACGCAGAGTACCTTCAATAGGTGTCTGCTCTTTTGTATAGTCAGCGAGTGAAGTTACAGTAACCACTTTTCCACCTCGTCCCCCTGAGGCATATTTTCCGAAGCCCTCTGCTCCCGGGAAAGCAAGGGTCTGTGCAATCAGCGCGATAGGCGACAATAGAACGGCTATAAAGAAAGACAATCGTTTCATAGTTTTTCTTATTTTTGAGTGTTAAACCAATTTATATATTCAGCAAGTGTAAAACGCGTAATCAACAAGTGATAGTTTGGATCGGTTATGCAAATGATTTGTGCATTGTTTTGCGTTAGAAGCAAGCTCATCTCTGAGTTGGTTGTGAGCAGATTGGCATACCATTGTGCTTCGTCCATATTGTCGAATCCGATTATTTTGATTGCAGAGAGGTCGCGATTAAAATGTTGTACAATCTCGGTGTCAAATTCTTTGATTAAGAATTGGCTGAAGTTGAACAATGCAATTTGATAGTTGAGATTGTTGATTGAAGTAGGCTCTTCTTGCTCAGGAACAACAACAACGACGAAGGATGTTGTTGCTCTCTCTGCACTCCACTCCATACTGAACAAAGAAGTGGTATCTTCTGCCATCTGTTGCTCACTGCGCATCTCCAGCAACTGTGCATTATTGTCGGCACCTTGCTTGACTTCCATTTCTTGATTCATCATGGCGAGCATATCTTTTGCCATGCTTGCCTGTTCGCTTTCCGGGAAGCGTGTTGTCAGGTCTCGGAGTTTATCCACAAAATGTTGTTGTGGCTCTGTCTTGGCCACCGCCACTGCATTAAGGAACAGCATGCGAGGCATGAGGTTTGACATCGGAATGTGCTCTTCTGCATACTGAGTATTACTTTTCACTTGGACATAATCACCCTGCAGATAGGCTTTATATGTAGCTTCGTAGAGTGAGTCTTGAATTTCCTCTGCATGTTGCAGCTTGTTGAAATAGTCGGGATCTGCCACTATAGCAGCTTCTTTCGAATTTGGGTAATCAGTCAGTATCAACTGTTTGTATGTGGCAATGTTTTCATTGTCGTGTTTTTTGAGAGCCTCAATATACTTATCGTAATAGATCTGACAGAGATATGGGCTTTGCGGAAATCTCCGTTGCAACTCATCGAGTGTTGCTTGAGCAAGATCGAGGTCTTCAATCTTATCTCGGTAGATATATACCATGTTATTTAGTGCTTTCTCAATAAGTTGGTTAGATGCGTCAATTTGCTGCTGCGTTGTTGGCAGTTGTTGCAGATAGTATTGTGCCTCATGCGGATCGGAAGACGGCGGTAGAGTTTGTGCCTGAGTGCTGTCTGTTGGTATTGTGTCAGCTTGCTGTACGAGGTCTTCATTGTTTGCAGATGAAGTTGTGAAAACGATTTTGTTGCTGTGCCGCCAATCGTCTTCGAGAGTACGATTACCCCATTTGCGAGTAAATTCCTGCTTGCCTTGACGAATCAGATTTGCATTGTAGAAATACCAGTCGGCATTCTGACCATTTCCGCCGAGCATATTTGCCGTATTGACCGACAAGAGTCCATTGTCATCAAAATCGCCACGGGCTTTTTGTTCGGCAAGTTCTTTCTCTTTTGCCTCTTGTTCTTTGAGCCGATCAATTATAGCATTTATAACAACCATCTGACTATCTTCGGGCAGAGAAGCGAGATGCTGGAGTGAATCTTGAAGTTGAACAGTATTATATTCAACCACCAATTCTCCGAGCATATCGGCAAGTTTGCGGATGCGCTGATAGTCGGCAAAATCGACAGAATATATTGTGCTTGCCTCTTGATAATAAGGTTGTGCTTTGACATAATTCTTTTGTTCGTAGTAGAGGTCGGCAGCAGTGATGAGTACGGCACCTTTTTGAGCATTGCTTTGCGTGGCTTTTTCGATTGCAAGGTCGTAGTTTTCGAGAGCTTTGGCAGTGTCTTTTCTCGACAAATAGATATCTCCTATTGCGCCATAGACAATCTCAAGCCGGTCTTTATTCTTGTAGTCCTTAGCCATACGATTGAGTCGTTTGATAGCCTTGTCGGAGCCGTCGAGAGAGTTCATTTTCAGTTTGGCATTAAATCCGAGAGCTTCTTCGGGTTGCATAGAGACAACTTGTTTATAAAGCTCTTTAGCCTCGTTTTTATTACCTGTCCTTTCGTGAAGTTGTGCCAAGATGAAAGTAAAACGCGCTTTATAACCGGAGCGTTTTTCTTTTTTCACCGCCATAGTCAAAAAAGGTATGGCTTCTTTATATTGTTTTGTTTTGATGAGATAATCGGCATAGGTTGAGGCATATAGACCTGCGTGTTTTTTAGTCAGGTCGTCTTGATTTGTTTTGCGTATTATGTCTTCAGCCTCATAGAGCCATCCCATTTCCATATATGCCCGTGCAGTCCAGAGCTGACATTGCGCCACCATATCTTTGTCGTACTCATAATGTTTGGCAATATAATTGAAAGTACCGACAGAGCCTAAGAAATCGCCTTTATGAAATTCGGCACATCCCAAAAGCAGCCATGCATCGTCAAGGTTTTCGTTGAATTCCTCTTGTGCCAGCCATGCTTTGTATTTAGGGTCACCTGATTTCTTGGGGTCGCGTTTAGGTTTTTTCTTTATTGAGTGAAGCTTTATGCTCTTTCGGCATTTCTCTATTGTCTTGTCCATTTGTGAAGTAGCAGCAGTTGTTGTCTCATGATTTGAGATAGGGAACAAAGGCAACACATCGGTGTAATTATCGACATTGGCTTTATTGATTGCCTGCATACCTTCTTCGTACGACAATTTACCGTTAAACAAGACATTGAATCGTGTTGTAGTTTGATGATAAGAACGACTTGCCCATGTATTTTTCTGTGTCGAACAAGAACATAAAACACAAGCAACGACGCCGAATATGGCTATATATTTTATTTTGTTATCCATGCTTGATTATAGATTTTTGTTTTGTTTATATTATATTCAAGATCTTCTGCAAGCGGTATTTTGACAGAATAGAGTTTTCCTGTCTTATTGGTCAGTTTTTGACTTCTTATCCAAGGATTGAAATCTTTGAGAATTGCATAGTTAATGCCATGCTGTTTTGCCCATACCGACCAGTCTTCAACGCTTGTATTAACTGTTACTTCTCTGGTTCTTATTTGATGATAGAAATCTTTTTTTTCGAGTTGGAAACCATACTGCTTAGTGTTTTCAAAAAAATGTTTAGCCGCCAAAATGCGGAACACGTACCTTGATGTCTCCTCCACCAGATATAGGTCAAAGGCATTATCGGCCTGTTGTCGTTGCAGTTTATTCACCATTCCGTTCATTCCTGCATTGTATGAAGCGCAAGCTGTAGGCCAATCATTGAATGTGGCGTAGGCATCTTTGAGGTAGCGACATGCAGCAGCAGTTGATTTCTCGATATGATAGCGTTCGTCAATTTCGTCATTCACTTCAAGTCCGTATTTTTTTGCTGTCTCAGGCATAAATTGCCATAGTCCGGCTGCTTTGGCAGGAGAGAAAGCAAGCACATTGAGATTTGATTCTATCACCATTAGGTAGATAAGGTCGGAAGGTATATTTTGTGATTTCAGTATAGGTTCGACGATAGGGAAAATCGCATTTGCTTTTTTGAGCATCATGATTGAGCGTTGGTGCGAATAGATAAAGCTCAGCTGTTCGCGGTCGAAACGCTGGTGCATATCATACCGTGCCAGACACACTTCTTTGCCACAAAACATGATTGATTCGGGCACTTCAAGGCTTTCTGATTTAGCTTGTAAGACGACAGTGAGGAGTATGATAATTATATATATTTTTTTCATTTGGGTTCAAGAGTTATTAGAGGAATGAGCATTTCGTCGAGTGATATTCCTCCATGTTGAAAAGTATTTCGATAGTATTGTGCATAATAGTTATAGTTGTTTGGATAGGCAAAGAAGTTGCCGGCTTGCGCAAAGACATACTTACTGCTCACATTGGGCGACGGCAGGCCATACTGCTTTGGATCGGTCATCTGATAGACTTCTTTGGGGTTATATGAAAGGGCTTTGCCCACTTTGTAGCGCAGATTGACGTTGGTGGCTTTGTCGCCTATAATCTTGATTGGGTCGGTGATTTGCGTTGTGCCATGGTCGGTGGTAATAATGATTTTATATCCCTGTTGGGCTATTGTTTTGATTAGTTGCAGTGTTGGCGAGTGTTTGAACCATGACAGAGTGAGCGAGAGGTATGCTGCTTCGTCGTTGGCAAGTTCGCGCATCATTTTGCTTTCCGTCCGTGAGTGTGAAAGCATGTCAATAAAATTGATTATAACCACATTGAGTGGTGCTTGCAGATTTTTGATTTTTTTGATAAACTGTTCGCAAAAACTTGATTCGTTGATTTTGGTGTATGTAAATGTTTCTTTGCGTCTATAGCGGTCAAGTTGCGTCTGCAACAGTTGTTGCTCGTATATGTTTTTGCCTTCGTCGTCGCCTTCTTCAATCCAATATTCAGGGTACATCTGTTGTATTTGCAGCGGCATGAGTCCTGAAAAGATGGCATTGCGGGCATATTGTGTTGCTGTTGGCAATATAGAGCAATAGATTTGGTCTTCCGTAACTGTCAGTTCGTCGGTGACGAGCGGTTCAATTGTTTTCCACTGATCGTATCTGAAATTATCAATAACGATAAAGAACAATTTTTCTTGTTGGTCGAGTATGGGGAAAACATTTTTCTTCACTATTTCGTGGCTCATCAGGGGTCGTCGGTCAGGAGAGGCGATCCAATCGGCATAATTTTTCTGAACAAACTTGGCAAAGGCTGCCTCTGCCTGTTGTTTTTGCATTTTGAGCACTTCACTCATTGCCGAATTGCTGTCCTGAAGAGTCAGCTCCCACTTGACAAGTTGTTGTTGAAGAGCAGCAAATTGTTCGAAGGTCTGTGCGCTGTCAATCAGTTGTGTGATTTTGCTGAATTCGCGTTGATAGTCTATCGTTGTATGCTCCTGAATGATTGACTTGCCTTGAATATGTTTTTTGAGTGTTAGGAGGATTTGATTTGGGTTGACGGGTTTGATCAGGTAGTCGGCAATTTGTTTGCCGATGGCTTGTTCCATGATGTTTTCCTCTTCGCTTTTCGTTATCATGACGATAGGTGTTGTGGGGCGCAGGTCTTTGATTGCATTGAGAGTTTCAAGACCGGAAAGACCAGGCATATTCTCGTCAAGAAAGACGATGTCGAATTCTTGTCTCCGACATAGATCTATTGCGTCTTGACCATTAGTTGTGGTGGTAACGGTATAGCCTTTCCCTTGTAGGAAAATAGTGTATGGTTTGAGTAGGTCTATTTCGTCGTCAGCCCAAAGTATTGAGTTCATATTTGTTTATATTTGAAATCGTCTCCATTTTTCGATCAGTGCCGTAAAGTCTATAGGCCAGCTGCTGTCGAAAAACATTTCTTCTCCTGTTCTGGGGTGTCGGAAGCCGAGTGTTTTTGCGTGCAATGCCTGTCGGTGGCAAATCTCAAAACAGTTTTTGATAAATTGTCGATATTTTTGTGTTTGCTGCCCGCGTATGATCTCCATTCCCCCATATTTTTCGTCAGCGAAGAGCGGGTGCCCTATATGCTTCATGTGTACGCGTATCTGGTGCGTCCTTCCTGTCTCGAGCCGGCACTCTACAAGTGAGGTGTAAGCATATTGTTCAAGCACTCTATAGTGCGTAACAGCATGTTTTGCGTTGGGGTTTTCTTCCGGGTCCCATACGCGAAAAATCAGGCGGTCGTGGTTGTCGCGAGCAAGTGCTCCCTCTATTGTTCCTTCTTGTTCGGTAAATGTGCCCCAAACGAGGGCATTGTATGTCCTTACTGTTGTCTTGTCGAAAAATTGTTTAGCAAGGCGTTGTTTTGCGTCTGCATTTTTTGCCACAACGAGTAGTCCTGAGGTGTCTTTGTCTATTCTATGAACGAGTCCGATGCTCGAATCGTTCATGTTTTCATAACCGCCACAATTGAGGTGATAAGCAATTGCGTTGAGCAATGTGCCTGAGTAGTTTCCGAAGCCCGGGTGCACAACCATATTGGCTGGTTTGTTGACTACTATCAAGTCGTCATCCTCATAGACTATGTCGATAGGTATATTTTCGGGTTCTATTCTGTAGTCGTTAGGCTCTTGGTTGAGCATAACCTGAATAAGGTCGAGCGGTGCCACCTTATAGTTTGGGTTGACGGCTTTTCCGTTGACAAGCACAAAACCTGCTTCCGCTGCATTTTGTATTCGCGTTCTTGATGTTCCTCCCATGACATTGAATAAGTACTTGTCAATACGCAATGGGCTTTGTCCTTTGTCAACGGTACAACTGAAACGTTCATACAATTGCTCGGTTGGCAGAGCGAGGTTCTCGTCGTCATCAAATAATTCTTGACTTTGTAATAAATCTTCTGTTTCCATAAAAAATTAGTGTTGTGTTGTTGTGTTGGCAATATTGCCTGTGGTAAAAGTCAAGAGTATCTTAATCAAGGTGTTCAATAATTCTTAGAAAAATTCTTCTTCGCTTGCTTTATTTTCTTGTTCTTTCTCTCTGTTTAGTTTATTTTCGTTTGCTTTACTGATGTTTGTTGTAACATAGACCGACACTGTCGTTCCCGGCCGTGCCGCTATAAATGCTTGCGGCTCTTGGTCGTAAATCCAATAGGTGTTGTGTATGGTGTCGAGATCGCCATTGTCAAGGTGACATCCGCCGAGTGCCAAGTCTGAATTTCTGATCAATGCCGTTGCCTCTCGAAGCGATAAACCCAACAAATCAGGTATCGTCACGGTGTAATCAATGGTTGATTCAGCACCTTTGCCTATGATAAGCTTTATTGTCTCGCCTTCTTTAACTTTAGTATAGGAGTCAATCGGTCGGTCTTTATATTCCATATCAATCACCAGATTGGGGTATTCCGACTCTGTATAGGCAGTATCAACCATTAGTCCTGCTGCTTCGAGCTGAACCTTAGCTTGTCGATAGGAGAAATTGCGCAAATCGGGCACCGTTATTGTTCTGACTTGTTTGGCATTGACGATGAGATATATCTCGCGATTTTTTTTCACGTGCGAACCTGCCACCGGCACTTGTTGCACCACAGTTCCGAGTTTTCGACTCTTGTCGTAGATTGAATCGACAATGGTGTAGCCAAGCTCTTGCGACTCTAATATAATGCCCGCCTCATCAATATACATCCCGCTTATGTCAGGTACCTCAACTTCTTCTCCGTGGTGCGTAATGCCCTTCAGCGAATTGAACACGCACACAGCAATAATCAAGGCTACAAGAGCAGCCAAGACGATGTTGAAAAGGACAAAGAGAACCGGACGTTGCTGAAAATAAGTTTTTAAAGACATTTTTCTCATTTCATTTACATATCAGTGCAAAGTTAATACAATTATTTCGCATTTCAAAAATTATTTAACATTACTTAATTATATTCGTTAAAAAAATTTTTTTGTTTCAATAATTTGTTGTACTTTTGCGATTAGTATTTAGAATAATGCAAAAATAATTGAATATGGCAGGTATATTTAAGAGATGTTTTGTGTTTATGTTGTGCGTCGTTGCAAATATGAATTTATTTGCTAAGGAGTGGCGTACTGAGGATATGTTGGAGCGGCAAAAATGGTTTTTTCTTGAGACCGTTGCCGGCTATAATTTCAATAATTATGATATACCTATAGGTCTGAATTTCACCATTCAGCGTCATCGTTTTGGCGGTTATGGTGAGATTATGTATGGTTTTCACAATCCTGAGACTCGCTATGGTTTCTATGGTTCATTGGGTTTGAGCATAAGGATGGCGAGTGAGTGGTCGAGGTGCGACTCTCATTTCTACATTGGTCCGGCATGGCGTGTTGTGCGCACATGGCGTGATGACGAGATGTTTGAGTTCTACTCTCCGGAGCAGCGTCGCGAGCGTCTTACGCCACTTGAAGACAAGTGGGGCGGACAATTCGGGTTCCGTGTTGCCGGTGGTAGAGCAGGAAAGCACTTTGGCGTATGGAGTGGCTCTATCGGACTGAAAATTTTCGCCAAGAACGGACAGTTGGAATTTGTGCCTCAGGCAGGTTTGTGTATCACGATAGGTGGTGCATTGGCTGCCGGCGCAGCAGTGTCCCTTTTCTGGCTCTAAAACAAATATTAAGGGCAGGCAATGCAGTGCCTGTCTTTTTTTTCTCCATTTTACGACAAAAAATGCACGCAAACAAACTTTTTTTGTAGTAATTTTGCAGAGTTGAAAACTAAAAACAAACAATTCAAAAAAAATATGAAAGCACTAAACAAACTGACTGCGCCTAAAAGCGTAGCACCTGAAAAAATTATTCAATTTGGCGAGGGTAATTTCCTTCGCGCATTCGTTGATTGGATCATTTGGAACACCAATCAGAAAACCAATTTCAATGCATCTGTTGTTGTTGTTCAACCTATCGACAAAGGTATGGTAGAGTGGCTCAATGGTCAAGACTGCTTGTATCATGTCAACCTTCAAGGTCGCTTGAAAGGTGAGGCTGTCAATTCATTAGAGAGAATAGATTGCATCAGCCGCGCTCTCAATCCATACAGCCAAAATGCTGCATTTATGGCACTTGCCGAGCAACCTGAAATTCGTTTTGTTATTTCAAACACAACAGAGGCAGGTATAGCATTCGATCCTAACTGCAAATTCTCTGACGCTCCGGCATCAAGTTACCCGGGCAAACTGACGCAACTGCTTTTCCGTCGCTACAAAACATTTGGCGGCGACCCAAAGAAAGGTCTTATCATCATGCCTTGCGAGCTGATTTTCCTCAATGGTCATCACCTCAAAGAGTGCATCTTCCAATATATTGAGCTTTGGAAAGACGATTTTGGAGCAGACTACGCAGGATTCAAAGAGTGGTTCACCAAGTACAACTATGTATGTGCAACACTCGTTGACCGTATCGTTCCGGGCTTCCCACGCAAAGAGATCGCTCAAATTCAAGAGCGCTGCGGCTATGCCGACAACCTCGTTGTACAAGCCGAGATATTCCATTTGTGGGTAATTGAGGCAGCAGAAAATATCTCACTCGAACAACTTGCAGCAGAATTCCCGGCAGACAAAGCCGGTTTGAATGTGCTCTTTGTCAAGAGTGAAGCACCTTACCACGAGCGCAAAGTAACATTGCTCAATGGTCCTCACACCGTTCTTTCTCCTGTTGCTTACCTCTCAGGCGTTGACATCGTTCGCGATGCTTGCAATCACCCTGTTATCGGCAAATACATCCACAAAGTACAGTTTGAAGAGCTCATGGAGACCCTCAACTTGCCGATGGATGAGTTGCGCCAATTTGCAACAGACGTGCTTGAGCGTTTCAACAACCCATACGTTGACCACCAAGTTACAAGCATTATGCTCAACTCATTCCCGAAATTCCAGACACGCGATCTGCCGGGCTTGAAGGTTTATCTCGAACGTAAAGGTGAGTTGCCAAAAGGCTTGGTACTCGGTTTGGCTGCAATCATTACCTACTACAAAGGTGGTGTGCGTGAAGATGGTGCTCCTATCACTCCGAATGACGATCCTAAGATTATGGAATTGCTCAAAGAACTATGGGCAACAGGCGATTTGCACAAAGTAGCTACCGGCGTACTCGCAGCAAAAGACCTCATCTGGACAGAGCATGGCGATTTGAACCAAATACCTGGTCTGACTGCAATGCTCGAAGGTTTCTTGAAAGACATACAAGAAAAAGGTATGCTCAAAACAGTTGAAAGCATCCTCTAATTTGCATATCTTGCTATTTACCATTTGCTCATTTGCCCATACGACAGATGAGTAAATGGTAAATTTGTAAATAACCACATGGCAAATGAACAAATGGTAAATGAATAA
Organism: Paludibacteraceae bacterium; assembly: GCA_017527495.1. Lineage (GTDB taxonomy): Bacteria > Bacteroidota > Bacteroidia > Bacteroidales > Paludibacteraceae > RGIG6639. The sequence continues at coordinate 16,823 of JAFXPY010000003.1, read as the reverse complement.
ATGAACAAATAACAAAATAACTTTATGGTATCTTTTCTGAAAATCAATCCATCGGACAATGTTGTAGTTGCCATCCAAGCTCTGCAGAAAGGAGCAGTGATTGAAGTTGACGGCAAACGAATTGAACTTCTCGAAGATGTTCCAGCCGGTCACAAGATAGCAATCAAAGACTTGGCAGCAGGCGAAGATGTGATTAAATACGGCTATCCTATCGGTCATGCCAAAGAAGCCAAACGCGCCGGCTCATGGATGAACGAAAACAACATAAAGACCAACCTTGCAGGTCTGCTTGAATACACCTACGAACCTGAAAAGGCAGAGACATTCAAGCCCAACACCAACTATAAAGCGCCACGCACCTTCAAGGGTTATCGCCGCAGCAATGGTGATGTGGGTATTCGCAACGAGATATGGGTTATTCCTACAGTAGGTTGCGTCAATGGTATTATTCAACAACTCGTAGCGCGTCTCAAAGAAGAGACAGGAGGCAAAGGTGTGGACGCTATCGTTGCCTTCCCGCACAACTATGGTTGCTCACAATTAGGCGGCGACCACGAGAACACAAAGAAAATACTTCGCGACATGGTTCACCACCCTAATGCAGGAGCCATATTGGTTGTCGGCTTAGGTTGCGAGAATAATCAACCTGATGTGTTCGAACAATTCTGCGGCGACTATAATCACGACCGCGTGAAATTCATGGTGTCGCAAAAGATTCAGGGCGATGAAGTTGAATACGGCATGAATATCTTGCGCGAGCTCTACAAGAAAGCCGCAGCCGACCAACGCGAGGACATTCCTATCAGTGAATTGCGTGTAGGATTGAAATGCGGTGGCTCAGATGGTTTCTCAGGCATAACAGCCAACCCATTGCTCGGTATGTTCTCCGACTGGCTCGTTAGTCAAGGCGGCACAACAGTGCTCACCGAGGTGCCTGAAATGTTTGGAGCCGAGACAATACTGATGAACCGTTGCGAAAATCGCCAATTGTTTAACCAGACGGTAAGCTTAATCAATAACTTCAAGGAATATTTCTTGAGCCATGGTGAGCCTGTGGGCGAAAACCCGAGTCCGGGAAATAAAGCCGGCGGAATATCCACACTTGAGGACAAAGCATTAGGTTGCACACAAAAATGCGGTAAGGCACCAGTCAGCGGAGTAATGGAATACGGCGATAGACTGCAAGTTAAAGGTCTCAACCTACTCTCAGCACCGGGCAACGACCTCGTGGCTGCCACAGCACTTGCTTCGTCAGGGTGTCACCTCGTGCTGTTCACCACAGGCCGTGGCACACCATTCGGCACCTATGTCCCGACAATGAAGATATCAACAAACAGCACACTTGCAAAAAACAAACCCATGTGGATTGATTTCAATGCCGGTGTGATTGTTGAAGACGAGCCGATGGAACAAGTGTGCCAACGATTTATCGACTACATACTGAGTGTAGTCAGTGGCGAACCGGTGAACAACGAGAAAAAGAACTATCGTGAAATAGCAATTTTCAAAACCGGTGTAACGCTTTAAAGACATGAAAAAAAACATTAAAACGGTGTTTAAATACTTTTTTATCGTTTCTTTCATTCTTGGTGTTGCCTCATGTGCCTCACAAAAAACGACCGAAGCACCGGCACAAGAAAAGGTTAAACTCCAACCGCAACGCAAGATACGGCTTAAAGACACGCAATCGATTGAAACAAAATCATCAAACAGTAGTTCCGGTCAGCAACAAACGATAAAAAAAGAAGGACCCAAAGAACGAATCAAATTCAAACCAAAGCAATAAGAGAAAGAGGCTGTCTAACAAGTTTTGTTAGACAGCCTCTTGTTTTTTTTGACCAATGTGGTTTATCTCTCCCACATAACTGAGTTGAGGACGCCAGAATAGGTGTCGCTATAGGTCTTCGACTGGTCTTTGCCTCCAAAGACATATACCGTGTCATTGCGCAAGGTTGCCGACATACAATAACGCTTACCTATCGTCAGAGGAAATTTATTATGCGCCGTATCTACTGCCTCCCAATGCATACCCTCGTCGGTTGATACCATCATCTGCTCCGACAAGAGTTTATTCTCTAACTGCATGCCTCCCATGAGATAAAGCGAGTTATTATAGTAGAACAATTCCGCTCCCGCTATGGGGTCATAACTGCTGCTATTTTGATCCGAGAGATTGACAACACGATAGCCATCCACCGACCACTCAAAGCTCCACCTACCATCGCAGATATACCCCCGTGAATCATATCCACCCAAGATGAGTGCTCTCGGACGACCTGTTGTTGAGAAAAAAGACACGGCTCCAAATTGTTCGACAGGGAAATCATCTGGCACCGTCCATCCTAATTCTTCCCATTTTGTTCCATCTTCAGAATAGACAAGTCGGCGCTGTTCTCCAACCTGAGCTAATGCCCAATAACGCTCGTCAAAATACATCAAACCGGCAATGAACTCACCCGAGAAATCTGTCTCGACACTCTCCCACAACTGAATATCGGCCGTTTTTTTCACTCTGCCTCCGTCAAGACATAAGGCATACTTTTCGCCAACAACAAGATGACCGATAGAGATAGTGTCTGTCAGCGTCATCTTCTCCCATGTCTTGGCATCAGCACTCTGATAGACATTTTGTTGCAAGCCATTGAAAATATAGTAGAATCGGTCGTTGAGCACAAAAGCTTTTTGCGCATCATAACTCTCCGTACAAACTTCTGACGAGAGTTTTTGCCACGTGAACAAATCAGGGTCGGCCCCATGAACAACCACTTGTATCTCATAGGTCTTCATTGACGAACGGTCGGCTGATGTTGTGGTTACATACATCGGGTACTGTCTGAAATCTACTGCACTGCCTGAATTAAACAAAAAAGCCGTATCGATAGTGTCGTTGCAGACATGAAACATCACAGAATAAGGACTTGCATTGTAGGAGAACACCGGAACGACATGCTTCAAATCGGTTCCAAACATAAGTGAGTCATTTGAGTAAATCAGTCCCGTATCACCATTATGTCTTGAAACAATAGTGAAAGACGCTTTTGCCAATCCGGGAAATGAATCATTGGCAGTGAAGGCCATTTTGGTTATTGTCGGGTCGCTACTCAACTGCGTTGACGACCGCTTGTTGCAACACATCAACGCCACCGCAACCATCAACAACAGGACAATATGTATTTGATTTCTGCGCATTATTTTTTATTATTATTTAATTACCTTTTAAAGTCTTTTTAAATTACAAAGTGCAAAATTATAAAAAAATCTAATACAATCAAAACGACCATTCATTTTTTGGTCTTTATCTCACAACGACCTTAGCTGATTTGCTTGCCGTCTTGACCACATATACTCCTTGCTTCAGATTGCCGTTTTGGGCTGTAACATTTTGTCCAACGAGATTGAATATCTGAACATGTTCAGCACATATTACAGCACCTTCAACAACCTGCAAATCTATATTGCCTTCCTGTGTTGCTATTCCGTCCGGCACACCATCTTCATTGAAGAACATCTCTGCTGAGGTGTCGTCTTTGTTGTCGGAGACATGCGTGGTGAGTTGTCCGATGATTGGCAATTGTTTGTACACCATGCGGTGTTTATTGTTTTGGTCAACCCATTTCAGGTCAATCAGATAGGTATATACGCCTTTTGCATCTTTACTTACCGGCGTGAGCTGCAAAGTGCAGTGCTTCAAATAGAGTGTTGTTACATTGCCTCCGTCGCTGAGAAATGCAAAGGTAGAAGATTTTTTCGACGAATTGGTGCAATACACTTGCCACGGCTGACCATCTGCCACTGTGCTTGAATATGTACCACTGATTTTCACTTTCGAGTCGTTGGTCAGTTTCAGATATATCTGCGGGAAGTCTTCCTCATTGTCGGCTGCATAAAGACGAAAATCCCACTCATGCACAGTCGGCGGTGTGGCAAGTGTCTTGTCCTCATAGTAATCAGCTTGTGCATAGCTGAACAAGTCGGACATATCTTCGTACTCAGTTTCCTTCAAGTAGCGCGCATTTTTCCCTTTGACATAGAGTGTCGGATAGAGCATATTGGTGGCATTCTGATAGAACTTAAATCCGTGCGGGTCGTTAGGTGTTATGTTGAAACGGAAAATACCAACGCCTGACTTTGTTGCAATCTTTATGCCCTCAGTGTCTTCAAACGTTATTTCTGCATCCACTTGTCCTTTGCTGAATGATATGCCGTTGTTGCCTGAGACGCCACCAAGATAGTAGCCGTTTTCTCTGTCGCCATCGCCTTTGCAAAGCACGCTGAATAGCTTGTAATAGCTATGCCATTGGTTATGCACTATTGCCACTTCATTGTCGGCATAATCGCCAGAGATTTGGTCGGCGGAATAGTTTTGCAGGCACACATAATTCTTGCCGGTTGCCTCTTGACCGTTCCAGATATAGGTGTTTCCTGCATATTCTACGACAATCAGAAAGGTGTCGCGAATGTCAGCCCCATCAATAGGGAATGACGAAATACGATAATAGTCGGCAGCAGAGGCCAACACTGTTGCGCACACAAGCGCCAAAGAAAGTAAAAAATGTCTCATGTTATTTTTGATTTGTTAGTTTATAATCTTCAAATCCTCAAATCCTCTCCCCGAGCAGCCGCATGATTTGTTTTTCTGTTGCGTCGGGTAAGCAATGAGCCAAATGATTTTTCATTCTGTCGAGCGATTCCTCCGGTTGGCGTTGTTTGCCGTTGTCTTCGGGCAGTCGGCACATATCGTGCCCAAAGAGATTTTCCGGTGTTGCCAGCAGCGACCATCCCCAGCCATATTCATTGCCATGCTTGTCATGCGGATAGACAAAATTTTCGGTTACGATGCGGCACTGCATCTGCAGCCGCGTCACATAGCCGTCGAATTTCGAACGCATGTTCTGACCATTGAAGCCACACTCACGGCGCAGGTCGCGCGTAATCATGCTCCCACCCTCCTGCAATGTGTCAAGTATAATATCTTCTATGCTGTTAGGCACAATGTCAGGAGCCTGCGAGCGGCGATAGTTCATAAAATCTTGCCACCATCGCATGCTCAAATAGCCTGCCTTACCACAAAAAAACTTACCATAGGTGCAACAGCCTATCTGGACAATAGGTCCTTTCCATTTCCACATAGGCCAATCCCAACCGCCGTCGTCAAAGACTTGGTAACGACAATCGCTATCCACCATTGCTTCGGCACAAAAACCACGAATCGGACTTTGCAGAAGGGGTAAAAAACCGACTTCCTCAATTACCTCGACCAATTCCTCTGCCGAACTTATATTGCTATATGTTTTCATTGTATATTGGTTTCTTTCTTTTTCTCTATACACACATCGCAATGCCCACAAGGTTGCGAATCGGTCTCGCCGAAATAGCCCAGCAGCAATTGGCTACGGCAGAAACGGTCGTCCTCGGCATATTCAAGCATTGCTCTGAGTCGTTCTATATAATTTTCTTTTCGCTCGTCGTAAACCGTCTTACTCAACACCACACGCTCCGTCAGCTCACGCTCGTTGATGAATGTGATGTACGGAGTATGGCGACGAGGAATGTACTTCAGCACACCTTGTTGCGCCAGACTGATTAGTTGTTGGTTGAGTTGTTTAGTGGTCAGATGTTGGCTGTTCGCTATGCGCTCGTCGTTGATATAAACAGGATCGGTAAAAATGCCTGTGTATGTGCGCATAAGTTCAGACAACAGACGCTCGTCGGCCTTGTTTTTCAGCATCGCATCAACTTTGCTGCGACTGACAATGATTTGTATCTTAGGTTGTGTCTCGTGCGCATCAGTGTAGGCAAGATAGCCGGCTTGCTGAAGGAGCATAATGGCACTGAATGTGGGCAACATAGGCAGGTGCATATCGGCACAAAACTGCTCGAGCACAAAAGCAAAGGAGTGTCCGAGTCCGGAGCCTGCCCCTACTTCATAATAGTCGCATATCTTGTTGTATATCGTAACCACAAAGTCGCGTTCGGGATAGTTGTCGATGATGCGTTTGTTGAGTTTAGTTCGGTCTTTTTTGTTGTAGAGCAACACACACCACGCCTTTTTTCCATCTCTTCCGGCACGGCCTGCCTCTTGAAAATATGCCTCAATAGAATCGGGCAAATCCATGTGTATGACCGTACGCACATCAGGTTTGTCGATTCCCATACCAAAGGCATTTGTAGCGACGATAACCCGTGTGCGGTCTTGCTTCCAATTGTTTTGTCGGGCGTCTTTTTCGGAATTAGACAATCCGGCATGATAGTACTCGGCAGTGATACCATTCTCAACCAAAAATTCTGCAATATCTTTGGTGCTCTGACGGTTGCGAACATAGACTACACTACTGCCGGGCACTCCATGGAGGATACGCAAAAGCATTTGCAGTTTGTCGTCGGTCTTGCGCACCACATAAGCCAAATTCTCGCGATAGAAACTCTTGCGGAAAACATTGCGCTTGCGGAAACGCAGTTTGTCTTGTATGTCGTCAACGACACGAGGCGTTGCCGTGGCAGTCAGAGCCAGAATAGGTATTTGGGGCAAGAGGTCGCGTATCTCACCAATCTTAAGGTATGCCGGGCGGAAATCATAGCCCCACTGCGATATGCAATGGCTTTCATCGACGGCAATCAAGCAAACAGGCAGATGAGACAGACGCTGCAAAAAAAGTGGCGACGAGAGTCGCTCAGGCGAGATATAGAGAAATTTATAGTCCGGACCATAAGTGCAGTTGTCGAGAATAATCTTTATCTCCTCAGGCTCCAAACCCGTATAGATAGCCTCTGCTTTTATGCCTCTGTCGCGCAGATTTTGCACTTGGTCTTTCATCAGCGAGATAAGCGGCGTTACGACAAGGCAAAGCCCATCCATTGCCATTGTAGGCACCTGAAAAGTCAGACTCTTACCGCCACCTGTAGGCATTAAGCCCAACGTGTCATGGCCGGCACCAATACTCTTGATTATCTCACCCTGCAAAGGACGAAACTCATCATATCCCCAATAGGTCTGCAATATGTCGGTATATGTGGAAATGATAGTATATATTTTTTTGCAAAATTAATACTTTTTAATCACACTTACAAAATAAACCACAAAAAGAAACTGCCCGATAGTGTTTGTCGGGCAGTTTCTTGAGTTGTTTGTCTGTTGTTATAGAATAGTAATTTTTTTAAACTGTGCGGTGAGCATCGGTAACACTGTCGTTCCATGCTACATTTACTGTTCGGGCCATCAACAAGTGCCAAAGCCGGCGACAATGACGAGAATATATAAGCATGTTCTGCTGTTGGTGCGCGTCGCGGTGTTGGTTCATTATAGATAGGTGTTGCACCATAATCAACCATTTGAGTGTGGAGCAATGTACCGTCATAGTTGTAGAACTCAACAGGGTATTGCATCTTGTAGGCAGTGAATGTAACACGGTATTCAGCATTGTCGCGCACAACAGCGGGAAAAAAGAAATAAATAAAAGAAATAATTTTCTTCTTATAACATATTTGATTTTTAATTATTGTTCAAAAAGGCTTTCAATAGTATTTAAAAAGCAAAAACTATAAAACAACAAAAAGGCACTATCCGACAAAAGTCGAATAATGCCAATATATCTATACACACAAAAGCGGATAAACACCCCAATTATTAAAATTGATTTCTTGATGATAGACAAATCCGCCTACACCAAAATACACGAATAATCCAACAAAAGTTGGTCAACATAGTAATAGAAAAGAAATAAAGTGATCAACAAGAGCTCACCCCTTAGCATACAACGAGTTGTCAGTGTGGGAGAGTAATTTTCTGATTATCAATCGCTTGCACAAACATAGGGTCTGTTACTCTTTGTTAATGAACATTTTAACGCACAAAGTTAAAACATTTTAACGAGAAAAAAATATTTAAGCTTGTTTTTTAAAAAAAATGATTGGAGGGTTCGGAGTTTTCGGAGTAATCAGAGAATTCTGAGGGTTCGGGGCATTCGGAGTTTTCAGAGTAATCAGAGAACATAATAGTTAATGCACGATGACATATTTTTTCGGTTATTAGGCATTTTTTTTGTTTATTTCACAAAAAAAATATAATTTTGCAAGTTAAATGGTAGAAAAGGTAAATTGACACCCTCAGTAACAATGAAAAATATAGCTTTCATAATCAACCCTATAAGCGGCACACGCAACAAACATCGTATTCCTAAAATTATAGAACGCACTATCGACACAACACAATGGTCGTACGACATTGTATTCACAAAATATAAAGGGCATGCAACCGAACTTGCAAAAAACTATGCAGCCCTTGATTTCAACGCTGTTGTTGCTGTTGGCGGCGATGGTACAATGAATGAAGTGGCTTCCGGTTTGGTACATACCGACACGGCCCTCGGCATCATACCAATCGGATCGGGTAATGGATTAGCCCGGCATCTGCATATTCCACTCACACTTGAGAAAGCAATAGAAATGCTCAACCATGCGGAACCAATCACTATCGATTATGCAATGCTCAACGAACAACCTTTTTTCTGCACATGCGGAACAGGGTTTGATGCATTCATAAGTAGTCAATATGCAGCGTCAGGTAAGAGAGGCTTTACCTCATACCTTGAACAAATAGTTAAAGGCGTGTTTTCTTACCAACCTGACCACTACCACCTCAAAGGTGATGGTATAGATATTGAGACAGACGCATTCCTTATCACGATAGCAAACGCTAATCAATGGGGAAATAATGGCTTTATTGCACCACACGCAAGCATACAAGACGGGCAATTGAACATCGCCATTGTAAGTAAGTTCCCTTTGATTGCTGCCCCAGAATTGGCACTGAAACTTATATCAAAAAATATTGATAAAGATAGTTTTGTCAACACATTGATCACAAAAGAAATAACCATAACACGCGAAAAGGAGGACGACATGCATTTTGATGGTGAACCGATTCCAATGGGAAAATCATTTACCGTTCGCATCGTACCAGAAGGACTCAAAGTTATGGTGGAGAAAAGATATTGAAAGAAGTGAGAAATGAGACCATTTCATTGTGAGAAGTGAGAAGTGAGATGCAAGAAGTAAGAAGTAAGACTTTTTCATTGTGAGAAGTGAGAGAGCTAACAACTAACAGCGAAGCGGTCGAACAACTAACATCTAAAAACAACATTTTATGGAAATTAGAATAAAAAACTTATCACGACACCCTCTGCCCGAATATGCAACAGTGGCATCGGCCGGTGTTGATTTACGTGCCAACATAGATGAGCCTGTCACACTTCAACCTATGCAAAGACGACTCGTCCCAACAGGACTATTCATCGAGCTACCCGTTGGCTATGAAGCACAGATACGGCCCCGCAGCGGTATGGCTCTAAAACATGGTATTACTGTATTGAACACTCCAGGCACTATTGATGCTGACTACCGCGGAGAAATAGGGGTGATACTTATCAACCTCTCAGATCAAGCATTTACTATTCAAGACGGCGACCGAATATGCCAGATGGTGATTGCAAAGCACGAACAGGCTCAATGGACAGAAACCAATCAACTCAACGAAACAGAGCGTGGTGACGGAGGATTCGGACACAGCGGAAAGAAATAGAAAAAAAGAAAAAATTCGGAATAATCAGAATAATCAGAAAACTCCGAAAACTCCGAATACTCGGAATAATCAGAAAATTCGGAAGGCTCGGAATAATCAGAAAACTCCGAAAACTCCGAATACTCGGAATATTCCGACAGTCTAAACAACAAAAGTGAGGAAAAAAATTTTCATATTAACACTGCTTTTTACACTTACGATGACCATAAGTGCAAAAAAATCTGCGCCTTCATCACAACTCGACGAACGCCAACAAACTCTTTTTAATTACTATTTCTACCAAGCTCAACTTACATATCAGCTACAACAATACGACGAAAGTATCGCACTTTATCAATACTGCATCAATCTCAATCCAAATGACCCGCAATGCTACTACTCTTTAGGTCTTATCTATCAAGCCATGCAAGCAGATAAATATGCACAACCATATCTCGAAAAAGCCCTACAACTACAACCACACAACTGGCAGTACCGCGAAGCACTTGCCAACTTTGAATATGCACAACACAATAGAGATAAAGCCATAGAGATTATCAAAGAAGAAACCAAACTACACCCCGACAACAATGTCGCTTACGAAATGCTTGCTACACTCTACACACAAACCAACCAACCTAAACTTGCAGTTAAAGCTCTCAAAGCAGTAGAACGAAATAATGGTATTACCACAACTTCAAACACATACAGCATTTACAAAATTTACATCAACAACAATCAATACAAAGAAGCTATCAAAACCCTTCAATCATATCTCAAACAAAACCCCGACGACTACGAGATGAAATGCCTTCTGGCCAACACCCTTACACAAACCGGACAGACAGAAAAAGCGGAAGAAATATACCAAGAACTTAGCCAACAACACTCCGACAATAAATTTGTTTATCTCTCTTTGATTGATTTTTACACCATCAAAAAGCAAGAACAGCGAGCAAAAGATTTAGTAATCAACGCCATATATTCTCCCCAACTTGACTTGGACAGTAAATTAGAAGTTTTGCACTACAATACTGATTTGCTCAAAAGACATAATATCGACATAGAGCCTCTCATTGTGGAAATCATCCAACAATATCCGCAAGAAGAACAACCTCACCAATACTATGCAAGCTTTTTGGAAGCAAACAATCGGAAAGACGACTTAATCAACACACTACTAACCATAACAGACATCAATCCGGACAACGAAAAAACATGGCAAAAATTACTTGACCTTGCAACAGAAAAAAAAGACGACTCACTCATTGTGCAAATAACCGACAAAGCACTTATTTTGCAACCCAACGAACCTATCTACTATTTGTACAAATCATTTCAACACACACAAGACTCCAACTATGTCAGCGCAATAGAGATATGCAAAAAAGCGCTACAGCTCGAATTTCCGGAGAACAAACTACACCTCAAACTTGCGATATTGAAACACCTTGGCGATCTCTACAACCTTTTGGGCAACTTTGAAGAAACAACCAAAGCCTACGACCAGGCCCTTGCACTCTACCCTGAAGATATCTACACTCTCAACAACTACGCTTACGCCATTGCCACCAACAATGGCGACCTCAACAAAGCAGAAAAGATGAGTGCAAAAACCGTAAAAGCAGAGCCAACCAACCCAACCTACCTCGACACTTATGCGTGGATACTCTACCTCAAAGGAGACATCACTTTGGCTAAGTACTACATAGAAAAAGCATTAGAGTACGATAAAGACGACAATCTTGAAATCATTTTACACCATACAATAATAAACAGATGAAAAAGAAAATATTTTACATCATAACAATCATTTGCATCACCATCATTGGACTAAACGGATGCAAAACCAAACAGCAAGTGGCTCAAAAAACAACTATACAAAAAGGCAAAAACAAAATTGAGCAAATCATTGAAGCACAACCAAAATTTGAAAGCGCTCGCGCAACAAATGCAAAGGTAGTGCTTGAATACCAAAACCGCAAAATCACGGCAAATGCCGACATAAATATAAGCAAAGACGAAGCAATAAAAATCAGCGTCAAAGTGTTCGGCATGGAATTGGCTATTGCAGAAATAAACAAACAGGAGATAAAACTTATTGACAAACTCAATCAAAGATATGTCAAAACGACATACGCTGAAGTTCAATATCTTACCAAAATGCCAATTTCTTTCAATGACATACAAAGCATACTGACAGAACAGCTGTTTGCTATCGGAAGAAAACAAGACGAAATCAACAAACTCAAACCAATAATACAAATTGGCACCGACACAACAATAATCGACTTCGAAAGCTATATGAAACACATATTCAAAGCCGACAACGCAACAAATCATATTGTACAAACTCAGATATTAACAAACAGCGGAAAGAACTCACTAACACTTGATTATGCAAACCTACAAACAAAAAACAGCATTGATTTTCCTCACACAATAACAGTGCAGGCAAAGACATCAAACACACAACTCAAGGCAACAATAACCATCAACAAGTTGGAGTTTAACAATGGCGCAATTACGACACCAACCGACACAAGCAAACTCACAAAAGTAACACTTCAAACAATCATACCCGGATTAAAGTGAAAAAAACGATTTACATATTACTCATTCTCGTCATGGGCTTTGCAATGCAGGTTTATGCACAAAGCGTAAAAGAGCTTGAAAAACAGCGCAATAAAACGCTCAAACAACTTGAGACGACAACCAAGATGCTCAACGAGACAAAGAAAAACGAAACATCTACACAAAACAAGCTTGAGATACTCAACCGCAACATCAAAGACCGCCAACGACTAATAAGCAATATCAACACCGAAATCACTGCTCTTGACAACGAAATGATTCAATTGGGTAGTCAGCTTGACAGTTTGCAACTCGTACTCGAACGAATCAAAGAAGAATATGCCATACTGGTGCAAAAAGCACACGAGACACAACACAACAATAACGCACTGCTGTTCCTACTCTCCGCACAAAACTTCAACCAATTGCAGAGGCGTGCACGCTACCTAAAAGAATTTACCGACTTGCGCAAACAACAAGCCGAACAAATTATGGCTATAACAGACTCTATAGCCAACAAAAACGACCTCTTGCAACAAGACCGACAGACCAAAGAACAAATCATGCAAGAGCAAGAAGAAGCGAAGAAACAACTTGCACGCGACAAACGCAAGCAAGACCAAATGCTCAACCAACTCAAGAAACAAGAAAAAGAACTGCTCGCTCAACAAAAAAAACAACAGAAAAAAGCCGACGAATTGAACCAAAAAATCAATAAACTCATAGCCGAAGAAATCAGAAAAGCTGAAGAGAAAAAGAAGAAACAAGGCAAGACGCCAAATACATTAACCAAAGAAGAACAACTGTTGGCAGGCGGCTTTGAACAAAACAAAGGGCGCCTACCATGGCCTACAGAGAAAGGCTTTGTCAGTGGTTACTATGGCGTACAACCGCACCCACTATTGAGCCATATAACGATAGACAATAAAGGCATCTACATACAAACAACACAAGGCTCAAATGCAAGAGCGGTATATGACGGAGTAGTTACACAATGCTTCACCGTCCCCGGAAGTAACAATATTGTGATTGTTCAACATGGTAACTACCGTACAGTATATGCCAACCTGACAAAACTATATGTCAAAGTGGGAGACAAAGTAAAGTCAAAACAAAACCTTGGAGTGATATACACAGACACAGACAACGACAACAAAACAGAGATGCAGTTCCAACTCTACAAAGACAAAACACGCATAAATCCACTACCATGGCTTAGTAAATAGATGTGAGAAGTAAGATGTGAGAAGTAAGAAAACCCGAAATAACGAAAAACAATCGAAGTATGAAACAGACAATATACATTATTATTGCATTAGCTGCCATTGTCTTAGGCAGCTGCAAACAGAAAGAATGGACAGAATGGAAAACTCAGAACGAGATTTTCCTTCAAGAGAATGCCAAGAAAGATTCAGTAAAGACACTCCCCAATGGTGTGCAGTACAAAATCCTCTATGCAGGGAACCCTACTGCTACAAAGCCAAGCAACTATAGCACAGTTGTGTGTACATACACTGCAAAACTTATTAATGGCATTGTTTTCGACGACCAGACAAATGCGAGCCTGAGCCTTTCGTCAACAATAGACGGTTTTGCGTCCGGAATAAAGCAGATACATAAGACAGGAGATATTATTATTTATGTCCCCTGGCAATTGGGATATGGCAACAACGGAAGCGGCACCGAAGGCTATTCATCGTACATACCACCCTATTCGACACTGATTTTCAGAGTGCATCTCTCAGAAATAACCAACTAACAAAAACTATGTTTCCAAAACTAACCATACTAAATTGCGGCTCGGCTAAACCGACTGACACCCAATCACCTTCATCGCAAATATTTCACCTCAGAGCAAAGGACTATCTTATTGACTGCGGCGAAGGGACACAACTAACTATGGCGCAAATGGGAATACTGCCTCCAAGCAGATTGAACAACATATTTATCTCACACCTACATGCCGACCACTGCCTCGGACTTATCGGGCTACTCTCAACACTCGGCATGTTGCACCGCACAGCCGACATAAACATTTTTGCACCGGCACCGGCAAAGAAAATACTGCAACCACAACTCGACTTCTTCTGCGACGACATTACATATAAGATCAATATCAACGAAATAAACCCACGAAAAAACGAAATTATATTAGAAGACAATACTATCAGAATCAGTACTATTCCGCTCAAACATAAAGTACCATGCTGCGGATACTTGTTTGAAGAACAGCAAAAACTCCGCCATTACTGCAAAGACATAGGCGATAGATTCAACATTCCGATTGCATATATCAACAAAATTAAACAAGGAGAAGACTACATTACAGAACAAGGCGACACAATACCCAACTCACTACTCACAACCGACCCTGAACCACCATTCAGATATGCCTATTGCTCTGACACCGCCTATTACGAGAAAATCATACCAATAATAGAAGGAGTGGATTGCTTGTACCACGAAGCAACATTCTTGACAGAACGACAACAGCGAGCAAAAGAAACCGGACACTCAACCGCCACACAAGCGGCAACTATAGCCAAAATGGCAAAAGTAAAACAACTGATTATAGGACATTTCTCGTCGAGATACCAGCAATTTGAAGATTTCTTGAAAGAAGCACAAGAGATATTTCCTAACACAAGATTAGCAACCAAACAAACAATAATAAATTTCTAAAAAACAAAATAGATTATGAAAAACCTCAAAATCATGTTAGTTCTCTTACTAACAACCATTACCCCAAAAATCATGGCAGACTACAAGTTGCTGTATGAAACAAATTTTTCAGACGCATCATGGGTTGGGCATGAACAAATATGTGTCGGCGACACAAAAGAAGAAACAGTCAATGGAATTTACTTCTATTGCGATAAAACCGAATTGTATTATTCAATTGCAAACGGCGCACTTACTTTCTGCGAGAATAACATGAAGCATTATAATTATTTTTGCGCCATACCTTTGTCGGGAGTAAAAGATTCTATTATTGTAGTCTTGAACACATATTATGAAAGTAATTCACTTAGAATAAGTTATCAATTTGTTGAAGGAGCAACATTTGAGACTATTACCCCAATACAAACAGACAAAAAAGACCACAATGATTGGAAAATCAATCTTGGTTATGAAATGACTACTTCTGAGACAAATGCTGTATTCCTCTTTGGCAGACAAGGCTCAGGTTCAAAGACAGTACTGACCGGCATTGAGATTTACACTCTTGCCGAGAATGGAGAAGAGCCGGACCCAATTTGCGATGAACACACTCTTACCGTGAAAAGTAACGACGAGCAGATGGGAACAGTAGAAATGAGCAATACAGATGAGTGTAACACATTCAACATCAAAGCCACAGCTAATGAGGGCTATCATTTCGCAGGTTGGTCAAATGGTATCCTTGACGATGAGACTACTATTTCTATTACAGAAGACACAGAACTGACAGCAACATTTGAACAAGACGAAATAGAAGAGACATGCGAACCATACACCTTAGACATACAAATCAATGATGCACATGGCGGCAGTTTTACAAAAGAACAAAAAACAGAAAATGGCGAAGAAGTTTGCAATACTTATATACTTACTGCCACTGCTAATGATGGCTTTACATTCGACCGCTGGTCAGACAATGTGTTTGAGCCGACTCGCGAAATAACAATTTATGAAAACACAACAATTACATTATATTTCAAAGAAAACGAACAACCATGTGTTGATTATACACTGAAGGTTGTCAACACCAACGAGCAAGCCGGAGAATATGTTATTGTTCAAGAACCAAATTGCGAGAGCAATGGTAATGTCGCCGTAATTGTTGCGATGGCAAACGATGGATTTGAATTTGACCACTGGAGCACAGGAGAGGAAGAAGAAGCTCTGCAAATTGAACTGACCGAAAATACAACTATAGAAATATATTGGAAAGAATTGTGTGTTGAAAAACAGCTTAATGCAAAGAGTCAAGACGAAACAATGGGAACAGTAGAAGTGGTCAAATTAGACGCTTGCAACACATATACAATCATCGCTCAAGCCGCAGAAGGTTACCACTTCAAAGAATGGTCAAACGGACAAACCGAAGAGGAAATAACAATCCGAATCGACGAAAACACCAATATAACCGCTAAATTTGAGAAAGATTGTGTGCCATTTAGTTTTAATGCCGTTAGCAATGACGAGAAAATGGGAATAGTAACATTTACCCAAAGCGAAGATAATTGCAACGAGTATTCACTTATTGCAGAGGCTAAAGAGGGATACCATTTTGAACAATGGTCGAACGGAAATAATGAGGCAGAAATTTCAATAGTAATTGAAGAGAACACCGAATTAACCGCCTATTTTGCCGAGGATGAAGTCTGCGAAGAGTTTATACTTGACGCATATAGCGATGACGAAGACTTTGGCGCGATTGAAATCGTTAAACTCGAAGAATGTAATACATACGTACTCACAGCTACTGCCAACGAAGGATACCACTTTGTTGAATGGTCGAACGGCGACAAAAATACAGAAATAGAAATCACTATTACTGAAGACTTTGAATTGATTGCCTACTTTGCTGAAGACGAACAGTGCGAAGAGTTTATACTTGACGCATATAGCGACGATGAACGGAAGGCTGTCGCCAAATTTTTGCCAGGAATAGCGACCAAAAGGGAGTGGTACTTGGCATGGACGAAAG
>JAFXPY010000021.1 GCA_017527495.1 Paludibacteraceae bacterium | reverse complement strand
TAGGAAATTTCTTTTAATCAATATAAATCAAGAGTTTAAGAGAAATTCCCTAACGGGAAATCGCGATATGAAATTACGATATTATGCTATTAAAAGATATTCCCTAACGGGAAATTCATTTTTATCGGACAATAATAATTATTATATATGGAAAACTATGACCAATTTTTTTTCAGTCAGCCTCAAAAGAAAAGAAATACAATTGCAGCGATTCGTTGTATTCGTTTTCGAACATCATTCCTCAAATTTAGTGTATTAGTTGCATTTTGTTAAACTCGTATTCTAAAAAGCTTGCTTTGCTGTTAGAAGTTAGAAGTCTTATTAGCGTTATTGATGGTATTATTTTGTGGTATTAGAAAAAAATGTTAATTTTGTGCAATTAATTTAGCCAAATTAGAGTTTTGAAATGAAAGAAGCATTACAGAAATCGTTACCTCATCTTGGGGTGATTATTATTTTTTTAGTTTTGTCTTGTATCTTTTTCCGTCCGGTTTTTTCAGGAAAAGTGGTGATGCAAGGTGATATTCACAAATATGAGGCAATGGCAGCAGAGCAGAAGCGTGTTGCCGAGCAAACAGGTGAGGTACCGGCTTGGAATAGTGCTATGTTTAGCGGTATGCCGGGTTATCAAGTTACCATCAACCCACAGAAATCCGTGTTCTCGCCTATTCGTGATTTCTTCACGATGCGTCCCTTAGGGTGGGAGAGGCATATTGCTGTCTTATTCTTGTACATGCTTGGTTTTTATGTGGCAATGTTGGCTTTTGGTTGTAATCCGTGGCTTGCTTTGTTAGGATCTGTGGCTTTTGGGTTAGGGAGTTACAATATTATTATTGTGGAGGCCGGTCATATCACTAAAGCATGGGCTATGGCAATGATGGCTCCTATCTTTGCAGGTATGATAATGATATTCAAAGGAGCTAAAGAGTTGGAAGATTGGAAATTGTGGCACAACAAGTATATCGTTTGGGGCTTTGTGCTTTTCACTTTGGCTTTGGGCCTGCAGATCACTTTCAATCATATTCAGATAACATTCTACACAGCTCTTGGTGGCATAATTATCGGACTTACATATTTTGTTTATTCATTGAAGGACAAATACTTTCCTCGTTTTGCAGCGTCGGTTGGTGTATTGTTGTTGGCGTGTGTGTTGGCATTTTGTGCCAACCTCAGACATCTGCTTGTCAATCAGGAGTATGCCAAATACACAATGCGTGGTGGTAGCGAGCTGACAATAACTACCGATGGCGAGAAAGAAAAAGTCAGTGAAGGACTTGATGTCGATTATGCTTTTGCTTGGAGTTATGGTATTGGCGAGACATATACTGTGCTTGTTCCCGGCGCATACGGAGGTGGCTCAAGTGAGAAAGTTGGTAAAGACTCTGAATCATATAAGGCTTTTCGTCAGTCGCGTATGCCTCTCTATTGGGGCAATCAGCCTTTTACTTCCGGACCTGTTTATTTTGGTGCGATAGTGTGTTTCCTTTTTGTGTTAGGATTGTGTTTAGTCAAGGGGCCTGAGCGTTGGTGGATATTGGTGGCAACGCTATTGGCTGTCATGATGTCATGGGGCAAGAATTTGCTCGGCTTCAATGAGTTTTTGTTCAATAATTTGCCACTATACAACAAATTCCGCACACCGAGCATGAGCCTTGTGCTGGCAAATGTGTGCATGGTGATTTTAGGTATTTTAGGACTTAAAGAACTATTTTCAAACGATGATAAAAAACAAGTCAATCGGGCTTTATATATTTCCACTGGCGTAACTATTGGTTTTATCTTGCTTATGCTGATGTTCAAAAATAGTTTGTCTTTCAGTGGGTCGAGTGACAGCCAGATGGCATCACAATATGGGCCGCAGTGGAATCAGATATTTGAGATATTCAAGGCAGATCGTGTGGCGTTGTTTGTTTCCGATTCATGGCGTAGCATAATGTTTATTTTGGCAGTGGCTGCAATCTTGTGGGTAAGCAAAAACACTAAATTGAACAAGCCTTGGCTTTCTGTCGGGTTGATAGCCTTTTTGACAGTGTGTGATTTGTGGGCTGTTGACCGCAGATATCTTGACGAAGATAGCTTCATTAGTCCGAAAAAAATAGCCCTAAAACCTTCTGCAACAGACATAGAGATAGACCGACAGGCTAATATCTATCAAGACACAGACTATCGCGTGTTGGATTTGTCTGTCAATACCTTCAATGATTCTCAGCCAAGTGCATTCCACCACCAGATTGGAGGCTATAGTGCAGCCAAACTTCGTCGTTATCAGGATTTGATAGATTTTCATATCAGCGGTTCGATTAATCCCAAGGTGTTGAATATGCTCAACACTCGTTATGTAGTTCAGCGTAATGGTGTCCGTCGTAACCCTGATGCATTAGGTAATGCGTGGTTCGTGAAAAATATTGAAGAGGTTAATAATGCTGATGAAGAGATTTTGGCGTTGAAAGATTTTGAGCCAGGTGAGACTGCCATTGTCGATATGTCGAAATGGGCAAATCACTTGGCTGATTTTGAGTATGATTCGGTTGCTACAATAGAATTACAGCATGAAAAATTTTATAATCCTGACCATTTGACTTACAAGAGTAATGCAAAGACAAATCAGTTGGCAGTCTTTTCTGAGATATTTTATGAGCCTGATTGGTTTGCATATATAGATGGCGAGCCTGCAGAGTATTTCCGTGCCGATTATGTGCTTCGTGCAATGATTGTACCTGCAGGTGAGCATACAATAGAATTTCGTAATGAAGCTCCTCGAATGCATCAACTTGACCGATTGACACTTATTGCATCAATTATATTATGTCTAATTCTGGCAGGAGCATTGACTCTCTATTACGTGCCAAAATGCAGAAAAACAGATAAGTGATGAAAAAAAAGTGCTGAGCTATTCAGCACTTTTTTTATATTGAGTCTAACACAATAGTTACCGGTCCGTCGTTAATGAGGCTTACTTGCATATCGGCACCAAAACGGCCTGTTTCTACTTTCATTCCGTATTGGTTGCGCAATAGTTGGTTGAAATAATTGTAGAGTGGTTCGGCTTTTTCGGGTCGAGCGGCATCAATAAATGCCGGTCGGTTGCCGTGGCGACAATCGGCATAGAGAGTAAATTGTGAGATGCTCAAAATTGTACTGTCTGATATTTCGGCGAGCGAGAGATTCATCTTACCTTCTGAATCACTGAAAATACGCATTTGTGCCACTTTCTTAGCCACATATTCTGCCTCTTTTTCTGTGTCGGTGTGAGTAATGCCGACAAGCAAGACAAATCCTTTGCCTATCTGTCCGACAACTTGTCCGTCAATGCTGACTGCGGCTTGTGTAACGCGCTGAATAACAATCCTCATATCTCTATCTGATTAGCGTCCGAGCAAACCACGGGTTACATTGCGGCGGAATAGAATTAATTTCCAGCCTTTTTGTGGAGTGAAACATAGTGTATAGTATGCGGCAAGAACCAATGTCCCGCACCATTTGACGAACTCGGAAAAGAGTCGTTTGGCATATTTTGATTTTGAGATGTCAAGTGTGCGCTGGCGTTCACTTTGTCCGATTTGGTGTGTGAGGCGGTCGAAATAGTCTTGTTCGAGTTTTTTCTGTGGTATGATATGGTGCAGAATGGCTTTGGGCAAATAACGGAATTTCATGTTTTGGCTTTGCATTTTGTCGAAGATATCTTTTTCTTCTGCTCCCATAAGGTTATTGCCTTTTCGCCCCAATGCAGTGTTGAATAGTCCTATTTTTTTGAACACCTCAGCACGATAGGCCGCATTTCCGCCTCCCGGGTATCTGCCGTTAGGAAAATCGCGTTCCGCATCACCAAAATAAAGATAGCCGCAAAGTAATTCTTTGGTATATCGTGTCATCCATTTCGGCTCTTGTGTTTCATAAAGAGGTATTATCGGACCGCCTGCAGCATCAATAGTCGGATTTTGTTTGAAGAAATAGGCAAAAGTGTCTAAGTACCATACGTCAACGAGAGCATCATCATCAACATATACGAGTATGTCTCCTTTTGCTTCGCGAATACCTTTGTTGCGGGCAGCAGAGAGTCCTTGTTCCGGTTCTACAAGATAGCGGAAATTGATGTCTTGATGTGCGGCGGCAAAATCAGCGCATACTTGATGGGTATTGTCGGTGCAATTGTTGTCAACAAGCAGGATTTCGTATTCAGATTTTGGAAGAGTGTTGTTTGCAATACTTTCCAACAAATTGCCTATATACTTTTCGCGATTGTATGTGCAAATAATTACAGAAAGAAATTGAGTGATTGGTGGTGTCATATTTTTCTGATTCTTAAATGTTTGTGTTCAGCAAAGATAATACTATTTTTTGAAATAACCAACCAAAACCCATAAAAAATATTGAGTTTTGGTTGATTATTCTGTTGCGATAACTAACCAAAACCCATAAAAGATATTGAGTTTTGGTTGATTATCCTGTTGTGATAACTAACCAAAACCCATAAAAGATATTGAGTTTTGGTTGATTATCGTATTGCAATAACTAACCAAAACACATAAAAAATATTGAGTTATGGTTGATTATCCTGTTGTGATAACTAACCAAAACCCATAAAAAATATTAAGTTTTGGTTGGTTATCATGGTCTTGAATTTATTGTTTATCTACTAATTATGCGAATTAAAACGAAATTGTTTTGTCAAAAAATAATATCCAAAACGAAAGAAAAAATATTCTTATTCAAAGAAGTAAGACTTATTTATTACTAAACTTTCCCACTTCTAAAATTACGGCGTAGCCGTTACATATCAATAGATATAATTATGATAACTACCTTAATTCCAACCGCGTTAGCGGTTGCACATTGATTAATATTCAAGTTAATCGCATAGTAAATAATTTTAATATGCAACCGCTATCGCGGTTGAGAGATGAGAGAAGGATTCAATTGTTCTTAATATGCAACCGCTATCGCGGTTGAAAAGCGATTGATGACCCTTATGTTTACTACTCCAAACAATGTGGGAAACTTTAGTTTATTATAAGATGAGATATGTTAGAATTTAGGATGCTTATTCAAATATTTTGATTTGCTTGAAGATATTTTCTATGTGCTTCCAAGTGCGGTCGTGCGTTTCGTTCTGTAGCATAGTGTTGCCCCAGAATTTTTCTACTATTCGTTTGCGCTCAGCTTCATCAACTTTGTCGTTGTCGTTTTTTATTGCGGCAATGAGTTCGTCAAAGTTATAGACTCTTTTCCCCGTAATTTCTTGTTCTATAGGGAATATAAATTCGCGTTCTTTGACGTATTCATCATAGTCGTAGTGAAAGAGGATAACACCTTTGTCTTGCATCAAAAGGTAATCATATATTGTGCCTGAATAGTCGGTGATGAGCACATCGGTGAATGGCAGGATGCAATACATGTCAGTTTTGTTGTTGATAAACAAGAGATTTGAGTATTCTTTTGAGTTGTCAATGATTGTGTTGACATGTGGTTTCATCAGTGCTATTGCATTTTTTGCTTTGAGTGTGTCGTTGAATTTTTCGAGGTCGAAGCCATTGGCAAAGACATTGGCTTGCGAGTCGCGCCATGTTGGCATATAGACATATACTTTACTGAATTGTTTTAACTTTGCAATAAGGTCATTAACATGTTGCGGCTCGTATTTTTTTGCAAATTGTTCGACTGCGTCTTTGGGTTCGTTGAGCATTAGATTGCGTGGACAACCGATGTGAATACACTGTTCTTTGCTGATTCTGAAAGATTTAGAAAAGACATCATCAAAAAAAGGTGTTGTAGAGCCCATGTAGTCAGGACGACGGAATGGTGCAGGATGGAAGAAAACATCCCAAAACTCCTTGTCGATATATCGTTTTTTTAGTTCGCCTTGTGTGATTCCAAATTCGATACATTTCATCGGAACACCATGCCACAAATTGACAACCGTTGCTCCGCCTGCGAGGCAAAACATGATGTCGGAGGTGTAGGAATTTACAAACCAATATTTAGCTCTCAGAGCATAGTAAATACCTTTGAGGCTACCTACATAGTAGGCATCAAGTCCTAAACTGCGAACATATTCAGTAGTTTTTTTGTCTGTACTTATCCAGACAAGTCGCATCTGAGGAAGGCGTTCTTTGTAGATGTTCGACAAGAGGAAAAGATATTTACTGTTGTCGTTGAAAGCACCACGATAACTCCCGAAAGCGAGTATTTTTTTGCTTCTTGGGATGATAAATGAAATAGGGTAGAAAAGATAGCAAATCAGGTACTTAAAAAAGTTGAGGATAGTCTTCATTCTTTGTCGCGCAGTTTGTTTAGAGTTGCATTTATAAGTGTTGACGATATGCCTTTTGTGTATGGGAAATAGACAACCTCGGCACCAACTTCTTTCATTTGTTGTTCAATTTTGTTCCATTTGTCGGTACCTTTCCAGTCGTCGCCGACAAACATCACATTGAAATGGTAGTGATGCCAAGCAGCAAGTTTGTCCATGTCGGCTTGCGTAACAACCTCGTCAACATAACGTATTGCGCCGACAATTTCTTTCCTTTCCTCAAACGGAATGACTGCGTGTTTGTTTTTGTATTCAACCAATTTGTCGGTACTTACTCCCACAATGAGCCAATCGCATTGTGCTTTGGCTTTACGAAGCAGGTTGAGATGTCCGATGTGAAACAGATCATAAACACCTGTTGTATATCCGATTCTAATAGGTTCGTGCATATTCAGGAATTGTTCCAAGCAGTACATTTGCCATTTTTGGTTACCCGTGAATTGTGTCATGTCGATATCGCGTCTGAACTCTGGACGATGTGGTCCATCCCAGTCTTTGAAATAGATGTCAACAGGGCGTGGCATAGGTGTCTTGTCGGGAATAGGTATCTCAGGGTATTTTGAATGGAACAAAGCACGAATCAAGTATTTCGGTTCACCATTACGGACTCGATGTAAATCAAGAGGTTCCGACATGCGTAATATTGCGTATGGGTCGAGATATGGCATTTGAGCAACGCCAAAGGCATTGAGGTACGAACTCGAGCTTTCTATAGAGAACACATCGTCCATAAATTGCATGAAATCAATTTTATTGCCTTGGCGATAGCGTTCGTAGAGATAGCTCATATCAATCGGATTGCGCAGAACATCGGCAGGATTGGTGAAAGTGTAGCGTTTGACAAAAGCGTCGAAGTCCCAATCTTGAGAGAGGAGTTGGTCCATGCCTCCGAACAGAAGGTCGCTGCTCTCGCCAACAATCATCATCTCTACTCCATCAGCTTTGGCTTGAAGAGCACCGGCAAGAATTTGTGGCTCAATGGAATGTACAGGAGCACCTTTTCTCTCCATGCAAGGACGCAGATATTTTTCAACAACACTCCAGTCGATGTCAACATAGTGAAGGTTAAGACCATAATAATTTGCATAATATTCAGCCTTGCGGAGCTCTTCTTTCTGAAATTCTCCACCGAGAAAACGAAATGTGTAGGCCTCGCCTCCACGCATGTATGAAGCAAGACAAGCCGAATCCATGCCGCCGGAAAGTAGTATTCCGAGTTTCTTACCTTTCAGAGCATCAAATTGTTTTTGTATCTCATGGTCGATATCGGCTGTTGTCTTTACAGGAATAGTTTTTTCTGCAGGAACAGGTTTGATATTTTCATGTGTCAGACCATCATAAAAATTCATGTCGTCTCGCTCAATATAGCGAAATGCCATGTAAGAACTCATGCAAAAATTTTTGTTTGTCATTTTGTACCCAAATTAAGATTATTCAGATTTTATGCGTGCAAAAATACTTAAAAAAAATTAAATATACAACATTTGCATGTAAATTTAAGCTGCTGAATGGTATTATTTTTACGTTAGCAGCTTTTTTTGTAATTTTGCAAGTGTTTTTTGAAATTATTTATGAAAAAGAGTTTTATTGTTGTGCTTATAGCTATTAGTTTGTTATGTTTAGCATGTACAAAGTCGCAGAAAAAAACTGTTGGACAACATATAGATAATACCGAATTGTATTTTGTAGCCGATACGATTCATGATGGCGGTCTGTGTTTGTTGCACCCGGTAAGTATATTAGATGCGAATGGGAATGTGTTGTTTGTTGATTCAGTCAACGATTATGAGCCTGACACATGCCGCGCCGAAATGCTAAATGGAGTATGGCACATTGTGTTGCGTCAATTCGACCCTTGTAATGATTCTATGCGATTGGTAATTCAAACAGACGGGAAAAGACTATTGTCAATAGATCGATTTGAATGAAAAAAAGTGATTATATTTTCTCGTAAGCAGATGACTTATTCTAAAAAACGATAGTGAAAACACTAAGTGAAACTTATTTTAGCAGTAATTCGGTAAGTTCGCGAACTGCACCATGTCCGCCTGCGTGTTTCATGATATGAATATCTGGTAGAGCAAGAACTTCTTCGCAGGCATCAGCCGGGCAGGCAGCAAAACCAACATGATGCAGTAATTCAATATCGTTGACATCATCGCCGATGTAAGCAACTTCTTGCATCGTTATGCCCATTTTGTTGCAAATTTGCATTACGGCTTCGACTTTTCCGCCGAAGCGAACACCCTGACAAAGATAGTCAACACCAAGTTTTTTGGCACGAGCCTCAACGATAGGTGTAACCTCAGAAGTAACAATTCCTATCTTTACCCCTGTTTGTTGAAGTATTTTCATGCCCATGCCATCACGCACATAAAAACGCTTCATTATGTCACCTTGCGCAGTGTAGTACATTCCACCATCTGTCAGCGTACCATCAACATCGGTAAGGAAAAGTTTAATGTTTTGCATATCCTACTATAATTTTTAGCAAAAGTACAATAATTTTCAATTATTTGCAAATTTTTCAGTAATTTTGCAACATGTTATTAGTAAATTTTAATTCAAATGAAAGCAATATTTGTTAATGGTTCGCCTCGAAAAAACAAGAACACAGCTCAAATGCTTCAAAGTGCAATGCGTGGTGCACAAGAGGCAGGCGCAGAAGTAGAACTTGTTCATCTCTACGACATTCAATTTCAAGGATGCAAAAGTTGTTTTGCGTGCAAACTGAAAAACTCAAAATGTAATGGTCTTTGTGCAATAAAAGACGATCTTCGCCCATTGCTTGAGCGTTGTCAGCATGCTGATGTTCTTGTGTTTGGTTCGCCTGTGTATTATAGTTATCCGACGGGAATACTTCGTTCTTTTATGGAGCGACTTATGTTTCCGATGGGTACATACATGTACGAATATCCGGAAGGAGAAGCTAACGGACATCGTGGCAAACATATAGTTATTAGAGACAAGGTGATTCATTCTGCAATCATTTTCACAATGAATTGTCCCTACGACTATATGGAGCAGATTGGTTACCCTCCAATTTTGGAAGAAAACACCAAATGTATGGCTGACATCTTTGGTTATGCAGAGACTTTATATGCTTGCAACACTTATCAATTCAACGATTATAGCAAGTACGATTTCAATCTCTTTTCAGAAGAAGACAAACGAAAATATCGCGATCAACATTTCCCGATAGATTTGCAAAATGCCTACGAATTAGGCAAACGATTGGCTGAAAAAGCAAAATAATTGCAATTATTTACTTCCGTGTTCGAAAATCGTCCACAGATTGAGCAGGTAAGCAGATTATTATAAAAAAATAGTCAGCAAATTACACGAAATTATTTATCTACTAATTTACCGAGTTAACACGAATTTTGTTTTGTCAAAAATTACAAACAATTTTTCGTGTTGATTTGTTCAAATTCGTATTTGCAAGTTTGAAAAAAAGTGTGTATCTTTGCAAATAATTTTTAATTTTTGCTGTAATTATGGGAAATCTTGGTTGGATGGAAATTGTGCTTATTGCACTTATTGTCCTTCTGCTTTTTGGTGGAAAACGAATTCCTGAGTTGATGCGCAATTTAGGCAAAGGGATCCGTTCGTTCAAAGATGGAGTGCGCAACATTGAAGAAGACAATAGCGAAAAAGAAGAAAATACAAAGAAAGAATAGGCTGAACCGTATTGTCTATGACTTTTTGGGAGCATCTTGAGGAATTACGGCAGTGCCTGATACGTATTCTAATCGCAACATTAGTGTGCACTATTGTTGTGTTTTTTTTCTACGAGCCTATATTCCAACTGATTTTCTACCCCTCTCATGCTGAATTTCCCACTTTTAGTTTCATCTCAAAATGGGTAAATTCTTTCCATATTGAGTCTCTTCAGTTGATCAACACCGGTATAGCAAATCAGTTTTTAGTTCATTTGCGAGTCTCGCTCTGTGTGGGATTAATCTGTGTTGCTCCTTATATATTATATGTTCTTTTAGGCTTTATTTCGCCTGCACTATATCAGGCTGAGCGCAGAATGGCGCGTCGATTAGTTGTTGGCGGTTATACCTTGTTTGTATGCGGTTTGTTGCTCAATTATTTCATCATTTTCCCTTTTTCAGTGATGTTTTTGGGACAATATCATGTAAGTCAGGAAATTGTCAATATGATTGACCTTGATTCATATATCGGAATGTTTTTGATGTTGAGTTTCTTGATAGGGTTGATGTTTGAATTACCTCTGTTTTGTGTCTTGTTGAGTAGAGTAGGGCTTATTGATGCTCAAATGCTCCGGCAATTCAAAAAACATGTTTTTGTGGTAATTCTCATTCTTGCGGCGGTAATCACACCAACAGGTGATCCTTTCACGCTGATGCTTGTTGCATTGCCAATATATCTACTTTATGAATTATCAATACTGATAATCTAAAAAAAAATCTCACTTCTCACATCTCACATCTTATTACTCAATTCTTCCCATTCAAACATCTTGTCGTTGAGCAGGTTCATTGTTGATTGGTATTCCTGAGCGAGAGTGGCGTTTGCTGCACCTTGTGGCGTTGCCATTTGGGCTTCTAAACCTTTGAGTTTATTTTCCAACTCTGTTATTTGAGACTCAATTTCTTTGATTTGTCTTTCTATCTTTCTAATGTTGCTTTGTTGTTGCTTTTGTTGTTGATAGTTCAGTTTGTTTTGTGTCTCTTTGGTTGTTGTCTCTTTGGTCGTTTCTTTTCGTTCGAGTTCTTGAAGGTTGCTGATATTCTTTTTTTGCAAGAATTCATGTATTGTTCCAAGATGTTCTCTAACTTTTCCGCCACCAAATTCATATACTTTATTTACCAGTCCGTCAAGAAAATAGCGGTCGTGGCTCACAACAATGAGCGTGCCATCATATTGTTGTAATGCTTGTTTTAGTATTTCTTTTGTTTGTATGTCAAGATGGTTGGTTGGCTCATCGAGAATAAGCAGATTGACCGGTTGCAAGAGCAGTTTAATCATGGCAAGTCGGCTTCTTTCACCTCCTGACAAAACCTTGACTTTTTTTTCTGACTCTTCGCCACCAAACATGAAAGCTCCCAAGAGATTGCGTATTTGCGTGCGTATCTCGCCTGTTGCTTCGTTGTCAATAGTCTCAAACACGGTGAGATTTTCGTCAAGAAGCGATGCCTGATTTTGAGCGAAATAACCGATTTTTACATTATGCCCGATTTTGATTGTTCCATTGTAGGAAATCTGATTCATTATGCAACGGACAAGTGTTGTCTTTCCTTCGCCGTTTTTACCTACAAAAGCTATCTTTTCACCCCTTTTGACAACGAAATTGACATTACTGAAAACAGTATGGTCGCCAAACGATTTCTCTACTTCATCGGCAATGATAGGGTAGTCTCCCGATCGGGGTGCAGGTGGAAATCTCAAGTGTATATGAGCCGTGTCTTGCGGCTCAATTTCTATTCTTTCGAGTTTGTTGAGTTGCTTGATTCTGCTTTGTACCTGTACGGCTTTAGTAGCTTTGTAACGAAAACGCTCAATGAAATCTTCTGTTTCTTGAATCATTTTTTGCTGATTTTCGTAAGCACGGAGTTGTTGTTCATACCGTTCTTTGCGCAACTCAAGATAGTGGGTATAGTTGGTGTTGTAGTCGTTGATTTGTCCGAGTGTGATTTCTATTGTACGATTGGTTACGTTGTCCAAAAAAGTACGATCATGGCTGACAAGTAGAACGGCATTATTGGTGGTTTTCAAAAATTGTTCGAGCCATTGGATTGATTCGATGTCAAGGTGGTTGGTAGGCTCGTCAAGAAGCATAAGGTCAGGTTGTTGGAGCAAAATCTTTGCAAGTTCGATTCTCATTCTCCAGCCTCCGGAAAATTCAGAACACTGGCGGTCGAAATCTTTGCGCTCGAACCCCAGACCGAGAAGCGTCTTTTCTATTTCGCCCTCAAACTTGTTGGCATCTAAAACACTGAGCAATTGATTGTCGTGTTCCAATTGGTCGATAAGCTCTTGATATTGAGGAGAATCGTAGTCTTGACGTGTTGTGAGTTGTTCAGTCAGATGTTGGATGCGTTGTTGAATTTGTGTGATATGATTGAATGCTTTGCGTGTCTCTTGCACGACGGTGGTTCCGTCGTTATGTATCATTTGTTGCGGTAGGTAGCCTATGGTCAATTCTGATGGCATAGCAATGCTGCCGTGTGTCGGTTGTTGAAGGCCTGCGAGTGTCTTGAGTAGGGTTGATTTTCCTGCACCATTTTTGCCGACAAGAGCAATCTTGTCGCGCCGATTGATGAGGAATGAAATATCTTGTAGAATAGGTTTTGAGCTGAATTCGATAGTGAGATGATTGATTGAAATCATTGTTTTTTAGTTTGATTTGAGTTTTTGTCAACAAGTCGCCATATAACCCAAGTGAAACACATGCATAGAGCAAAATCTGTGAAAAACAAAATCCAATTGTTCCAATTCCTGCCTATGATAGCGAGTACAATAAAAGCTATGGTGAGTGAGAGTATTGTCATTGTTGTTTGCAAGTGAGTAAGCCCGCCTCTAAGCAAAAGATGGTGAATATGATTTTTGTCAGGTGAGAAGGGAGAGCGGTGGTGCTTGATTCTGGTTAGCATAACTCTAATTGTGTCAAAAAGTGGTATTGATAGAACACAAATGCATACCATCGGAGCTGCATTGCATTCATAGTATTCGTCTATGTTATGGTAAGCATTAATTTCGCAGAAATGGAATACAAAAGCAGAAAGAATATAGCCGAGCAGGAGTGAACCTGTGTCGCCCATGAAAATTTTTTGCTTTTTCCCAAAGACATTGAAAAAGAAAAATACGGCAAGAGAGCCGATCAGTGTGTAACCAATTATTGCCCAATGTATTTCACCTGTCAATTGGAAATATACACTGAAAAATGCACAGAATAATATTCCTAAACCGGATGCTAATCCGTCAACTCCATCTATAAGATTTAGAGCATTTACTATGGCGATAAGAATGAAAATAGACAAAGCGTAACTTGCCCAAGTTGGTATAATTGTGAAACCAAAAAGACCAAAAAGATTCGTTATCCTGATGTTCCCGAAGCACACAAGAGCAATACCGGCAAGCAGTTCACCAAGTGTTTTCTGAATCGGTGTGATGTCAAGAATGTCATCAACAAAACCTACCATAACAATTACAAAAGCGCCTGCAAAGATAAATTGCGATTGTGGAAGCCGCTGATACTCAAATATAATATAAGTGAGCATGAAAGAAGCAAAAATGTCAATTCCGCCAATGTTTGGAATTTCGCCTGTGTGTGAAGTGCGTTTATTGGGTTTGACAACAAAACCTTTTTTGTGGGCTATTTGAAGTACAATAGGCATAAAAGCCCAACCTAAAAGCATAGATATTAGACCTACGAGATAAGGGTATGAAAATATGAATTGGATAATTGGGTTCATTTTATTAATATTAAAATTGTAAATTAATGGAAAAGTTTGCAAAGTTACACATTTTTTGTCAGTTATTTATTATTATTATGAAAAAAAGTTGTAATTTTGTGCGCTTAATCAAAAAAACATAATTATGTCAGTACATATAGACATGAGTAAGAAGGTAACTACTCAAACTTTTCGTCAGATGAAACAGAGTGGTGAGAAAATCACTATGCTTACTTCTTATGATTTCACTCTCACCCGTTTAGTTGATGAAGCAGGTGTAGATGCCATATTGGTTGGCGACAGTGCTTCCAATGTAGTTTGTGGCAACGACTATACCCTGCCTATCACTCTTGATGAGATGATATTTTTAACTCGTGGTGTTGTTCGTGGAGCAAAACGTGCTTTAGTTGTTATGGATATGCCGTTTGGCTCATATCAGATTTCGGAAGAAGATGCAGTACGCAATGCCGTGAAAGCAATGAAACTCACCGGTTGTGACGCACTGAAAATAGAAGGTGGGCGCGAATGGATTGACACTATCCGTCATATTTGTCAGGCAGGCATACCTGTGATGGGGCATTTAGGACTTACACCGCAAAGTGTCAATCAGTTTGGTGGTTATGGCTTGCGTGCAAAAGATGAAGCAGAAGCACAAAAAATAATTGACGACGCACTATTGCTCGAACAAGCCGGTTGTTTCTCTGTCGTTTTAGAGAAAGTCCCTGCTGCCTTAGCAGCTCGAGTGAGCGAAGAATTAGATATACCTGTTATCGGAATCGGAGCAGGTAATATGGTCGATGGACAAGTGTTGGTGCTGCACGATATGTTGGGACTTAACATGGGATTTAAGCCTAAATTCTTGCGCCATTTTGCACAATTAGCCGGCGAAGTGTCCGGTGCTGTCTGTAGTTATATTGAGGCAGTAAAAGAAAGTTCGTTCCCAAATGAAAATGAGAGTTACTAACCCGAACTGATATCTAAAAAAAGACGCAGCTGACAAACTGCGTCTTTTTTATTTGTATTGAACGACATCTTATTTACTCACTCAGTCCATTGTAAGAGTAGGTGCCTGCATTTTGTATGTCAAGTTCGACATCAAAGTATTTTAACTTCGTTTCCGGATTATAATATGTTTGACCTTTGAAATAATTAAGCGTGAAAAGCGGCATAAAGACATTGCTTCCTTCAATACCAAAAAGGTCGTAGCAGAATGGCACAATCATTTCGCCATAGATATTGCCCTTTTCATCTGCATTGACACCATCTATCTCTATGTCCGACGGAAATCCCATAAGGTCGGTGAACATGACTTGATATAAACGCACAATATATGTTCCGGGGATGGTGTCGGATGGGCGTATGGTGGCTTTGACATCGGGATAATGATAATCATCGTCGCCGTTGACATCGCCAAGATAGGTGGCAAAAATAAGTTGATGAACGAGCCCATCACTATCAGGCGTCATGGTGTCAAGAGGATTAATTTGAACCGTATCAATAGTGTCAATAGGTATTGTGTGTGTTGTGTCAGTCGGTATAGTGTCTGAATCAGACGGGGTTACGGGAACAACAACGCCGGTGTCAACAGGTGCGGTGTTCTCCTGAGTGCTGATTTGAGGTTGGTTTTTGTCTCGACAACCAATCATTATGCAACAAATTATTGAAGCAAGTACGATAAAATAATGTTTCATATTATGATGTGATTTATTTAGTGTGCAAAATTAATTGAAAAAAGTGGTAAAAAAAAACTTATTGCTCTTAATTGTTGCAAAAAATAAAAATTTTATTTAACTTTGCGCACTGAAAAGAAGTGTTGTATGACGCTTCATATTTTGTAAATTTAATTTTTTTATACACTATAATTTATCATGAAACCATTTCTTGACAAGGATTTTTTGCTGCAAACAGATGCAGCCAAGACGCTCTATCATGAGCATGCGGCCAAGATGCCTATCATTGACTATCACTGCCATTTGATTCCTCAAATGGTTGCTGAGGACCATCGTTTTTCGAGTATAACAGAGCTGTGGCTTGGAGGCGACCACTACAAATGGCGCGCAATGCGCACCAATGGCGTGGACGAACGCTATTGCACCGGTAAAGACACTACCGACTGGGAAAAATTCCAGAAGTGGGCAGAGACTGTCCCATACACAATGCGTAACCCGCTTTACCACTGGACACACCTTGAGTTGAAGACAGCTTTTGGTATAGAAAAACTTCTTTCTCCTAAGACAGCGCGTGAGATATTCGACGAGTGTAACGAAAAACTCAAATCACCTGAGTATAGTGCCCGTGGCTTGATGCGTCGTTATCATGTTGAGTGTGTTTGTACAACAGACGACCCTGTTGACGACCTTCGTTACCACAAGCAAACAGCCGAATCTGGTTTCGAAATCCGTATGCTCCCGGCATGGCGTCCTGACAAAGCTATGGCAGTTGAGGTTCCGGCTAATTTCCGTGCTTATATCGACAAACTGAGCGAAGTGAGCGGCGTGAAAATATCTCATTTCCAAGACATGATTGATGCACTGCAAAAACGTCATGATTTCTTTGCTCAAATGGGTAGCCGCTTGGCTGACCATGGTATCGAAGAATTCTATGCCGAAGATTATACAGATGCTGAAATAAACGCTATATTTGATAAGGTCTATGGAGGTAAAGTACTGACACAAGAGGAAATCCGCAAATTCAAATCGGCAATGCTCGTTATCTTTGCCGAAATGGACTATGAAGCAGGTTGGGCACAACAATTCCACTATGGTGCCATCCGCGACAACAACTCAAAGATGTTCAAACTCTTAGGACCGGACACAGGTTTTGATTCTATAGGTGAGTTCAACACAGCTAAAGCAATGTCGAAGTTCCTCGATCGTCTCAATGCAGAAGGAAAACTGACACGAACCATTCTTTACAACTTAAATCCAAGTGCCAATGAAGTCATAGCTACAATGCTTGGTAATTTCCAAGACGGATCGTATCCCGGTAAGATACAATTCGGTTCAGGTTGGTGGTTCTTAGACCAGAAAGACGGTATGGAGAAACAAATGAACGCATTGTCGTTGCTTGGCTTATTGAGCCGCTTCGTAGGTATGCTGACCGACAGTCGTTCGTTCCTGAGCTATCCGCGTCATGAGTATTTCCGTCGCACATTGTGTAACTTGCTCGGTAATGATATCGAAAACGGACTCTTGCCGGCAAGCGAGATGGATTTCATCGGACAAATGGTTGAGAATATCTCATACTATAACGCAAAGAATTATTTTAATTTTTAATCTACAACAATACGGCTTACAAAGCAGAGTGTGCAATGATTTGTGCACTCTGTTTTTGCCTAATCATAAAGATGAAAGTAGAAGTATTTGTACCCGACACAACAATAGTCAGTGAATTGCCATATTCAGAAGCTGTCAAAGCCGGATTTCCGAGCCCGGCTGCCGATTATAACGACAAGCTTGATTTGAACGAGGCTTTGATAAAGCATAAAGAAAGTACTTTCTATGCACGTATCAGCGGTAATAGCATGGAAGAATTAGGCATATTTGATGGTGATATTGCAATAATTGATCGATTGATAGAACCTCGGAATGGCGACATTGTTGTGGCAGAAGTAGATGGAGAGTTCACACTCAAAGAATTTCGTTTAGATGAGGCGAACAACTGCGCATGGCTTATTCCGCACAACAAAAAATATAAACCTATCAAAGTTACAGCCGAACAACGATTAGAACTCTTTGTCGTAACATATACCATACACAAACGAAATAGTTAAACATTAGCCATATATGGCTGATACATGATGTGTCTCTATGCTTTACGGATTAGCAGATTGCAATAATTTTTTTGTGTCTTGTGAACGGGTCTTCCGTCCTGATTTGGCTCACAAGGCTGTCGTTGTTTTGTCCAACAACGACGGTTGCGCTATATCTCGAAGTCAAGAGGCAAAAGACATGGGAATAAAAATGGGACAGCCTCTATTTGAATTTCAATCTCTGGTGAATGCCGGAAAGGTGGTTGTCTTTTCAAGTAATTTTGCACTATATGGCAATATGAGTAATCGCGTGATGTCGCTGCTCGGAAATTATACTCCATGTCTTGAACAATATTCAATAGACGAATCGTTTCTCGACCTGAGCGGGTTGAAAAAAAACAACGATGAATACCATGAATATGGTGTAGATATTGTCCGAACAATACGCAGGGCAATAGGAATACCTATCTCTTTAGGTATCGCTCCGACTCGCACATTGGCAAAGATGGCAAGTAAATATGCAAAAAAATATAAAGGCTACAAAGGTTGTTGTGTCATAAATACAGCAGAAGCGCATGAGAAGGCCCTGAAATTATTTGCTATTGAAGATGTTTTTGGAATAGGCAGGCGATACCTGAAAAAGCTAAATCAAGCCGGTGTGAAAACGGCATGGGATTTTACGCAACTAAGTGCTGAATTTGTGCAGAATATGATGACAATAACCGGTTTGCGAACATGGCAAGAATTGCGCGGAAAAGATTGCATCACGCTTGATAATCTGCCTATGAAAAAGTCAATCACCTGCTCACGCTCGTTCGCCAATGGTATAACTGAACTTCGTGAATTAGAAGGCACAATAGGGACTTTCGTCGCTGATGTCGCACGCAAGATGCGCTCGCAAAAAAGTGTAGGTACGCAAATGCTTATCTTTGCTAATACAAGTCCTTTTGTGGCGGTGGAACGACAAAATTACATACAGTTGCAAATAACATTTCCAGTTCCAACAGCAGACACTTTACAAATGACAAATGCCGCCGTTTCAGCTCTGCGTCAGCATTGGCAAAACAAAGGATTTATCTACAAACGAGCAGGCGTTATGGTTTGGAATCTAATATCGGGTAGCATAGTACAGGGAGATTTATTTGACCAACGCGATGTAACTAAATTGAATAAACTCTGGAAAGCAATAGACACAATAAACAGCAAAAATGGCAACCAACTGATAAAAACGGCTGTACAAGGCAAACCACAACGCGATATGATGGCACAAAACCATCGCTCACCGGAATACACAACAAACTGGAAAGAACTCTGGACTATAAAAATCTGAAATACAACAAATTTTGTCTTTCAAAACAATAGAAAACAGAGTCTCGTCCAAAATAACCCAAAATTAAAGACAATAATTCATTTTAATTCGCCTAATTGGTTCTCTATTTTTTTTCTGCCGATTGGGGTAGATTCATCGTATTTGTATCTAAAAAAAGTGTGAAATTAGGCAATAATATTCTTTGTTTTATTTTGTGATATGATTTTTTTTTGTTAATTTTGCGTTGTAAAATGTAAAGAATCGAAACTAACGATAAATTATGTTATATAGATTTGAATTTAAATCGGAAGAATCTCTTGATTTTTCTATGTTGTTTGATGCCGATCCGGCAGCAACATTTCTTGATTTACACAAAGCTATTCTTGAAGCAGTCAAGTATCCTAACGATCAGATGACCTCATTTTTCTTGTGCGATAGCGATTGGGAACGACAAGCTGAAATAACTCTTGTTGATATGGAAGGTGAGGGCTTCTACGACAATCGTCCAATGGAAAAGACACTGCTTGAGGATGTGCTTGAAGACGAAGGTGCTCACTTGATTTATGTGTTCGACCCTACTGCCGACCGCTATTTCTATGGCGAACTCATTGCAATCAACACACGCGGCAGCGTTGAAGGGGTTGAATTAGTTGATATAGAGGGCAGAGCACCGGAACAAATCAAGAAAAATAAATCAAATAATAAGGGAAAAAGTAAAGTCAGTCTCGATCTTGACGACGACTATGGATTCGAGGGATTTAACGAGGATGATCTTGATGCCAGTGGCTTCTCACTCGACGGCTCAGACGGACTTATTGACATAGAAACCCTTGGAGGATATACCGACGACTATTGATGAAAAAGCTTGTCGTTCTCATGGGTCCAACTGCGGTAGGTAAGACAGAATTAAGTCTATGCCTTGCAGAAGTGTTGCATTGCCCTATTATCTCTGCTGACTCTCGTCAGGTATATAAGGAAATGCGAATAGGTACTGCTGCACCTACTGAACAAGAATTAAAACGCGTAAAACATTTTTTCATAGGCTCACATTCTGTTGAAGAGAACTATAGTGCAGGGCAGTATGAACAAGAAGCTTTGTCTGTAATTGAAAAACTCTTTGAACAGCACGACACACTGCTTCTTGTCGGAGGCTCAATGATGTATATTGATGCCGTGTGCAAAGGATTTGATGAGATGCCGTCTATAGACCCTGAAATCCGACATCAGGTTAGAGAGGATTTCAAAAATAAAGGGATAGAATATTTGCAGGAAGAACTGAAAAAACGCGACCCTGATTTTTATGAAAAGATTGACCTTTGCAATCATCAGCGCTTGATGCGGGCTATAGAAGTGTGCCGACAAACAAATATGCCATTTTCTGAACTCAGAAAAGGTAAAGTGGCAGAACGACCATTTCAAATTGAAAAGATAGGACTCGATTTGCCAC
The DNA here is from genome assembly GCA_017527495.1 of Paludibacteraceae bacterium. Taxonomy (GTDB): domain Bacteria; phylum Bacteroidota; class Bacteroidia; order Bacteroidales; family Paludibacteraceae; genus RGIG6639. Next base: position 22,059 of record JAFXPY010000021.1, on the reverse strand, counting down.
GGGCAGAATTGTATAGTAGAATCAACAAGCGTGTCGATCAAATGCTTGAGGAAGGATTGCTCGAAGAAGCCAAGACATTATATAAATATAAAGGATTGAATGCTCTTAACACAGTCGGTTACAAAGAACTGTTTGCTTATATGGATGGCGAATACGATTTTGAAGAGGCCGTAAGACTGATTAAGCAAGACTCACGCCATTATGCCAAACGGCAGCTGACATGGTTTAGAGCTGATAAAGATGTAAGATGGTTCAATGCTGACAGCGTAAAAATTGACGAAATAATACAATGTATTTCATGAAAAAAAAATATCTATTTATAATTTGTGCTCTGCTTCTCGCCGCATGTCATAGCAAAGAAGTCGGGTTTGTCTATTCTCCAACACAACCGCGTGCAGGACAGACAATCTCATTCACCAATACAAGTGAAGAAGGCGATGTGTGGAGCTGGAATTTTGGAGACGGAACATCATCGGCAGTAAAAAATCCTACAAAAATTTACGAAAAACCAGGCTCTTATCTCGTCTCTCTGAAAGTTGACGATAAAAGCAAAATGACCCATTCAACCACTATCGTTGTCGCGGATACAATACCGGCTATTGTAACTGTTGATTCTGCCAATGTGTGCGAAGAAGTCAAGTTTTTAGTAAATTTCTATAACCCCAAAAACTTGCCCGTAACATACTTATGGGAGATAGGTTCAAATGGTGATTGGCTCTATTCACATCCAATCGACTCAGCCGTGACTGTGTTGTTCAACAAAGCTAACGACGCCGAAACAATCAAATGTCAAATAACAATAGGGCAAGAAACTTATTCATTAGAAAAAACATTGAAAATAAAAGATATAAAAGCACCATCACTACTCGTTGTAGAACAAAACAAAACATTAGGCAGGCGTCGTGTATTAGGCAATTATCTTTCAGTAAAACAGGTCATAAAGAGCGAGGCTGATGTTGCTGATTTATGTTCAGTTGATTCAGTGTCATATCTGTTCGAAAAGAATATGATAAGCACAATTAAAAATAGTGAAGTGACCATATTGTTGCGAACAGAAAGTGCAGCCAAAGCAGGTGCAGTAAGCAAGGATAGTATTTATTGGCTTGCAGAGAATGGAGAACTGAACAGCGCAGCGAGAGGCGATATAAATAATGTGTATAAGCGTAATGTTGCGGCAGATGTAAATGGTCTTGCAATATATAATAATGTGCTTTGCCTCTACGGCGCTGGAATTAGAATAGGTCAAAAACATCTCTTTCCCCATATCAAACAGATCGAACACTTGTCAGTTGATGCCGTTAGTGGAAAGTTCTATCTCATAAGTGCCGGAAAACTCTTTGTCGCTAACATAGACGGGGCGGAAAATTCAGTGGTTCAACTTGCAGAAACCGATGGCCATACATTAGCTATTGATTACATAAACGACCGATTGTATTTCACCGAACAAGGTCAATTGAAAGCATTCCCCTTGATACATAGTAAAAACAATTATAGTAATGTAGAAGCAATTGATTTAGGCGGTTCAGATTTTATGGCCATATATTTTGATAATCAGTTGCGTAACGAATAATTTATGAGTCCAGAGTATATTTTTGAAACGAGTTGGGAAGTATGTAATCGTGTTGGAGGCATTTACACTGTATTATCCACTCGTGCAGCAACAATGCGTGAGCATTATGGAGATAATGTAGTATTTATTGGTCCCGATGTGTGGGGAAATCAAAAATGCCCATTTCTGAAAGAAAACAAAAAACTATTGAGCGGTTGGCGTAAATACGCACTTAGTCAAGGTTTGCAACTGACAATAGGGCGCTGGAATATTCCCGGAGAACCAATAGCAGTATTGGTTGATTTCAATCAATTTTTCAATCAAAAAGATGACATTTATGGTCATTTTTGGGAGTTGTACAAAATAGATTCGCTACAAGCCTATGGCGACTACGATGAAGCTTCAATGTTTGGCTATGCGTCAGGTGTAGTGATTGAATCGTTCTACAACTATTTCAAATTGAAAGGTCATGATGTCGTTGCTCATTTCAACGAGTGGATGACGGCATTTGGCCTATTTTATGTCAAAGAACATCTGCCAAAGGTCGGAACTCTTTTCACAACACATGCCACATCAATAGGACGTTCAATAGCCGGGAATAATAAACCTCTTTACGACTATTTTGAAGGCTATAACGGCGACCAGATGGCGCAAGAACTGAATATGGTGTCGAAACACTCTGTAGAGAAACAAGCTGCCTACAATGCAGATTGCTTCACCACAGTGAGTTACATAACCGACAAAGAATGTAAGCAGTTGCTCAACAAATCTGCTGATGTACTCACACCAAATGGTTTTGAACTTGATTTCGTGCCACAAAATGAGCTGTTTGAGACCAAACGCAATGAGGCTCGAAATAAAATGAAACACATAGCAGAAACACTTTTCGATTACGACCTTCCCGAAGATGTGCTATTTATTGGAACAAGCGGAAGATACGAATACAAAAATAAAGGACTTGATGTTGTGATGCAAGTGGCAAAAATGATGAACGACAAGTCATGTTGCAACAGACAGATAGTCTTTTTTATTACGGTTCCCGCATGGCAAAAAGGTGCCCGTCAAGACTTGTTGCAAGCACTCAAATCAGACAAAAAATTGGTGTCCGGTAATCGAGAAACAACACATGAACTGGTTGATTATCGTAATGATAATATCATCAATGCTATGCATTGGTACCACTTGAACAATCAGTGGTACGACAATGTGAAAATAGTTTTCGTTCCGTCTTATTTGAATGGCGACGACGGCATATTCAATTGCACCTACTACGATTTGTTGATAGGAATGGACCTCACTTTATTCCCGTCTTACTACGAGCCTTGGGGTTACACTCCTCTTGAGTCCGTAGCATTTCATGTTCCTACTCTGACAACTAATGTTTCCGGTTTCGGAATGTGGGCAGAACGATATAGCAACAATTTGCAAGACGGAGTAGGTGTCGTTGAACGAACAGACTCTAATTGGTTTGAAATGTGCCATAATATTGTAGAACAAATTGGACATTATGCTCAACAATCAGCTGCTGAAATTCAAAAGAGTAGGGATTGTGCTTTTGCAATTGCAAAAAAAGCTCAATGGAAACATTTCTTCAAGTATTACGAAGAAGCCTATGATTTTGCATTGAGCCGTCATTTGTTGTCGTGAAAAAAGTCAATTTTGATATGTGAAAAAAAAGTGCTAATTTTGCAACGCTTTTTTTAACAAAAGATAAAATACATAATAAACATATAAAATTATGCAAATTAAAGTAAACGAAGTTAATCAAAACAATTGGCGTGAGCTTTCTATTCACGCTAAACTTCCAGAAAAACTTAACAAACTTGAAGAAATTGCTTACAATCTATGGTGGGCATGGAGTTCTGACGCAAAAGAAATCTTCCGCACTATCGACCGTGCCGCATGGAAAAAAGCTAAATCAAACCCAATTATGTTGCTCAATATATTGAGCTACGATAAGCTGGTTGAACTTGCTGAAGATAAAGAGTTTATCAAAAAACTCGATGCTGTGTATGCTGATTTTCGTGCATATATGGACGCACCTGTAAATAAAGAGAGACCTTCGGTGGCATATTTCTCGATGGAGTACGGACTGAACAACATTCTGAAAATTTATTCAGGTGGTCTTGGTATTCTTGCAGGTGATTATATCAAAGAAGCTTCTGACAGCAATGTTGATATGGTTGCTGTCGGTTTCTTGTATCGCTATGGTTATTTCACTCAAACACTCTCAATGGAAGGTCAGCAAATAGCTAACTATGAGGCTCAAAACTTCAACAACCTTCCAATCAAACAAGTTCTAAACAATGATGGCTCACCTGTCGTAGTCGAAGTGCCTTATCCTGATTGCACTGTTTATGCCTATGTTTGGAAAGTTGCTGTAGGGCGCATGAATCTTTATCTGCTCGACACAGACAATGATATGAACTCAGAGTTCGACCGCCAAATAACTCACAAACTCTATGGTGGCGACTGGGAAAATCGTATCAAACAAGAGATTATGCTCGGTATAGGTGGCGTTCTTGCTCTCAAAAAACTTGGTATTGAAAAAGAAGTTTATCATTGCAACGAAGGTCACGCTGCTCTGCTCAATGTTCAGCGTCTTAAAGACCTTATTGAAGACAAAAAACTCACCTTCAATCAAGCACTTGAAATAGTTCGCGCGTCATCTCTCTACACATGTCACACACCTGTACCTGCAGGACACGACTATTTTGAAGAAGGGTTGATCTACAAATATATGAATAAATATGCTGCCGATTTCGGTATCGAATGGGCACAATTTATGGATATGGGTCGTTTCAACCCCGGTTCTGACGAGCGCTTCTGTCTGTCAGTCTTTGCTTGCAACACATGCCAAGAGGTTAATGGTGTAAGCTGGTTGCATGGTCAGGTTTCGCAAAAAATGTTCTCACCTATTTGGCGTGGCTATTTCCCGGAAGAATTGCATGTAGGATATGTAACCAATGGCGTTCACATGCCAACATGGGCTGCATCAGAATGGAAAAAAGTCTATAAAAAATATCTGCCTGCAGGTTGGTATACAGATCAATCAAATCTCGAAATGTGGGCTCCGTATGCAAAAATACCTGATGAGGTTATCTGGGAAACTCGTATGACATTGAAACGCAAATTGATTGACTATATCAAAGAGCAGTTCCTTGAAACATGGATTAAGAATCAAGGCGATCCAAGTCGTATCGTTTCAATTATCGACTCAATGAATCCAAACACACTTATCATCGGATTCGGTCGCCGTTTCGCAACATACAAACGAGCACACTTACTTTTCACCGATCTCGAGAGATTGTCGAAGATAGTAAATAATCCAGACCGTCCTGTTCAATTCCTCTTCACAGGTAAGGCACACCCTGCTGACGGAGCAGGTCAAGGCTTAATTAAACGTATTATAGAAATAAGCCGTATGCCACAATTCCTCGGAAAAATAGTATTCCTCGAAAACTATGACATGCGTCTTGCAAAACGTTTGATTTCAGGTGTCGATGTGTGGCTCAACAACCCGACTCGTCCGCTTGAAGCATCAGGAACATCAGGAGAAAAAGCACAAATGAATGGTGTGCTCAATCTTTCGGTACTTGATGGCTGGTGGTATGAAGGTTATGTTGAGGGTGCCGGATGGGCATTGACCGACAAACGAACCTATGAAAATCAAGCTCACCAAGACCAACTCGACGCAGCTACAATATATCATATTCTTGAAAACGAAGTAATACCTATGTATTATGCTCGTAACACCAAAGGCATTAGTCCGGAGTGGATTGAGACAATCAAAAACTCAGTAACAAAGATTACACCTCGATTCACAATGAAACGCCAATTGGATGATTATTACGATCGTTTCTACAATAAATTGGCAAAACGTTCAGCAATGCTCAAAGCCAACGATTTCAAGAAAGCTAAAGAGATAGTCGACTGGAAAGAAAATGTAGTAAGCCATTGGGATGAGATTGAAGTTCTCAATGTAGAAGGTATTGACCAAGCTACCAATCCGCAAGTAGGTGAGAAACGTACACTGCGTGTTGCTCTCGATACTCACGGACTTAACGATAAGGGTATCGGAGTAGAACTCGTTTCTGTCAGAACAGACGAGCAAAACCAAGATAAGCTGTATGAGGTAGAAGAACTGAATTTGGTTAAGGCTGAAGGTTCAAAACTTTATTTTGAAACAACCTATCAGTTAGATTATTCAGGTTCGTTGAAATATGCATTCCGCATGTTCCCGAAAAATGATAATCTGCCTCACCGTCAAGATTTCTGCTATGTAAGATGGATTTAATTCCATAATTAACAGAATAACGGATCGGCTGTGGATATATTCCGCAGCCGATTTTGTTTAGCTTAGTCTCTGCTGCAGGGGTAAATGTCCTATGAATTGTGTCACTTCTGTAATTTAGTCAGTGTGCAATAGAATAAAAACCAGAAATTTTCAAATCTTCAAATTTTCAAATCTTCAAATTTTGAAATCTTCAAATCTTGAAATAAAAATCAGCCGACTGAATAATCAATCGGCTGTTGCGGAAAGAGAGGGATTCGAACCCCCGAACCCTTTCAGGTCAACGGTTTTCAAGACCGCCGCGATCGACCACTCCGCCATCTTTCCTCATTTTCCTATCACGAGATAGGGGTCATTTCATTTTTTGCGGTGCAAAATTAATACATTTTTATTAAACTACCAAATTTTTAGAAAAAAAATGTTTATTATTTGCTTTTTATTGCTTTTTGGTGTAACTTTGCAGTCTGTAAGTAACAAAACTAAAACTAAACTAAATACCATTTTTTATGAACAAACATTTTTTATTAGTTATTGCAGTTCTTTTCCTTACTGCAACAAGTGTCTTCGGACAGAAAAACACCGAAAAAGTCAAGAGTGGCTATGAAGTAAGTTGTATTGCTTTCTACAACTTAGAAAATCTTTTCGACACTATTGATGATCCTATCACTAACGATCAAGAGTTTCTTCCTGAAGGAGGCTATCACTGGAACACGGTGAAATACAGAAATAAGCAGCACAATATGGCATACGCCATTTCAAAAATGTGCGAGCGTGCTGAAAGTAGCAATTATCTTGCACATTTAGCTGTTCTCGGCGTGTCAGAAGTTGAAAATCGTGCCGTACTTGAAGACCTTGTCGCCCAACCGGAAATTGCTAAATACAACTTCCAAATTATCCATAAAGAAAGTCCTGACCGTCGTGGAATAGATGTCGGTTTATTATATAATCCACGCTATTTCCAGCCGACAAAATCACGTTGGGTGCCATTTGAAATGCCGGAACGCCCGGATTTTAAGACACGTGACCAACTTGTAGTTAGTGGCTATCTCTTGCCTTTCAACGAGAAAATCCACGTTATTGTCAACCACTGGCCATCACGCTATGGTGGTGAAGAGGCATCGCGTCCTAATCGTGCTCAGGCTGCAAGAATTACAATGTCAATTTGTGACTCAATCTATGCTCGCGACCCGAAAGCAAAAATAATCATTATGGGAGACTTGAACGACGATCCTATCAATGTTCCGTGTGCAGAAATACTGAACGCAAAAAAAGACAAAAAAGATGTTGAGCCGCAAGGACTCTACAACACAATGTGGAAACACTATGCAGACGGCAACGGAACACTGATGTATCAAGGCTCTTGGAACCTGTTTGACCAAATAATTATTTCAGGCAATTTGGCTAATGCCAACAGAGAAGTTGAACTAACATATTGGACATCAGAAGTATTCAATGCTCCGTTCCTTACCGAACAAACAGGTAAGTCAAAAGGCGGGCCATTGCGTACAACATCAGGCGGAGTATGGACAAATGGTTATTCAGACCACTTCCCAACAATGATATATGTATTCAAAAAACGTTGATTAATGGAATACCCTCAACAACAAGGAAAACTAATCATGCCGGAGTATGGGCGAAACGTTCAAAAGATGGTCGCCCATGCTCTGACTATTAGTGATAGAGAAGAGCGCAACCGCTGCGTTGACGCCATTCTCGAAACAATGAGCAATCTCTTCCCCTATCTAAAACAAGAAGAGACCTATCAGCAAAAAATTTACGACCATTTGGCTGTCATGTCCGACTTCAAACTTGACATAGATTGGCCCTATGACAAACCGGTACCGGAGGAAATAAAACTTAATCCGCAAAAAGTCGATTATCCCAAAGCACCGGCTAAAATGCATTATGGGAGGATTGTGGAACTGATGATTAATAATGCAATTGAAGAAACCGACACGGAAAAACAACACGAAAAAATCATTACTATCGCTAATGTGATGAAACGCAATTTGATCGTGTTCAACAAAGACCAAGACGTGTCGGAACAAAGAATAAAAAATGACATACGAGATTTGTCGGGCAACAGATTAAACACTGACTTTGAATCGTTCAGACTTTTCGAAACAAACGAATTAGTCCAGGATTCAAAAAAACAAAAGAAAAATAAAAAATAAAAATTTAGGCCTGATGAAAAGATTGTGTTTTATTCTCTGTGCAACATTTTGTCTTCTTTTTACCGCTGAAGGACAAATCGAGAACATACTTGGCGATTGGGTTACGGTTGACGACAAAACAGGGCAGTCTTATTCCGTTGTGAATATCTATAAAGGCAACAATGGCAAGTACTACGGCAAAATCTCGAAAATGCTTATTGCCGGAACGGACAATCTGCTTTGCACAGAGTGTGAAGGTAAATATCATAATGTGCCTATACTCGGATTAGTTTTTATTCAGGACATGGAGTATAAGGACGGCTGTTTGCAGGGCGGGCGATTGCTCGATCCTGAAAGCGGAAAATTCTACTACGGAAAGATATCCTATTCGGCAAAAAGTGGAAAGCTTGAACTGCGTGGCTCGTTGGATAGGTTAGGGTGGTTAGGAAGAAGTCAATTTTGGAAACGATATAATAAATAAATAGAAATGAAAAGGTATATTACATTTATAATGCTTCTATGCTCTTTTTTTACTTTCGGACAAACTGAACAAATTATTGAGCAAATAAAAATTAAAAACGAAGAAATAAAAACCTTCAGCTCAAAATTTACGGAGTTACAATACAAAAAGACAACCAAACAAGATATGGAATTGGCCGGTAAGATGTATTTTGACGCAGCCGGCAGATTGTCGATGATTTATTCCGACCCTGAAGGTGATTTTGTCATCATAGACAAAGAAAATTTTGTTACTAAGCGAAACGGAAAGAAAAACCACTTTAAATTGGACAAACCTAATTCTGCAACCGAATTAAAAGCTAATTTAATGAATAGTATGCACGGCGACATCAAAGCTGTTGCAGAAGCAAATAATGCTGAGATAAGGTACAAAGAAGACAAGCAATACTATTGTTTCACTCTCACTCGCAAACCGGGCAATAAAACAAAAAAACATGATGTTCAAAGAATGGAGTTGCGCTATGACAAACGAACATTTATTCTCGTGTATATGAACATAGAAGATGGTATGGGCACAATAACAACCTATGCTTTGCAACATCCGCAAGTCAATGCCAACTTGCCTGAGAGCGTGTTTAATACTAAACGATAGAAAAAAAGATGAAGATTGGAGATACAGTAAGATTTCTTGACACTGTTGGCGGTGGCAGAATTTCTCGCATAGATGAGCAAAAAAAGTTGGTGTATGTTGAAGACCAAAATGGTTTTGAAATGCCCACACCTTTTTCACAAGTAGTGGTGGTCAACAATATAAACGCAAATAATTTTCCATTGCCCGAGCCGGAAACAAAAGATGAACCTATTCAGCAGCGTAATTCACCTCAAGTAGTTGATATATTCGAGACTGACTATGGTAATACATTATGCGTACAACTGGCCTTTGTTCCTCAAAACATTAGGTTGCTCCAATCGACACCCTATGATGTTGTGCTGCTTAATGATTCCAACTATTATATATATTACACAATTGTATCTGTTTTCGACAAAAAAGCAGAAATTAGAGCTCATGGTTTTCTTGAGCCTAATATGACCGACAACATAACCGAATTGACAAAGGACAAACTCAATGATTGGGAACATCTCAGGGTTCAAATTATTCCTTTTAAGCAAGAAGGTCTATATGATTTACAGTCTGTTGTGGATGTAGATTTGAAACTCAATTTGGTCAATTTCTTCAAGTTGCATGCCTTTACTTCAAATGAATATTTCGATGAGCCGGCATGGCTGATTAATCTTACTGCACAAAAACCGAAAATTGACTATACACAGCTCACGGAAAAGGGCAAGGCTGAGAACAAAGAACCTGTCAAACAAAAACCTCGGCATCGCAGAATTCAAACAGACGAGCCTCTCGAGGTTGATTTGCACATAAATGAATTGCTTGACAATACACACGGAATGGACAAAGCAGCAATGTTGCAATATCAAATAGATACTTTTCAGCGTGTGATGAAAGAAAATCTTTCGCATAAAGGCAAAAAGATAGTTTTTATTCATGGGAAAGGTGAGGGCGTGTTGCGCAAAAACATAGAGGATCTGCTCCGCAAGCAGTACAAAACATGTCGCTTCCAAGATGCTTCGTTTCAAAAATATGGATTTGGAGCCACTATGGTAATTATAGGATGAAAAAGTATTTGTTCGCAATATTATTGTTAGTGAGCGTTTCTGTCGTAGCCTCACCTAAACGCGAGATGCGTGCAGCGTGGATTGCAACAGTAGCCAATATCGACTGGCCGTCAAAAGAGGCAGTAGGCAACACAGAATTGCAAAAGCAAGAAATGATTGCTATCTTAGATACTCTCAAGGCTTTGCATTTCAATACTGTGATTTTCCAAGTCCGCCCTACAGCCGATGCTTTTTATCCAAGTGAATACGAACCATGGTCATCATGGCTCACAGGCAAACAAGGAGTAGCGCCGGAACCATATTATGACCCACTGCAATTCGTTGTAGAGCAGGCTCACAAACGATGTCTTGATGTACATGTGTGGCTCAATCCATACAGAGCAACATTAGGTTTTACAACTGAAGAGCTTGACTCTACGCACATATATAATCAGCATCCGGAATGGTTCTTGCACTATGGCGATAAGTACTATTTTGACCCCTCGCTCGAACAAACACGAAAATGGCTTAATCAAATCGTTGCTGACATCGTTTTTAGATACGACATCGATGCAATTCATTTTGATGATTATTTCTACCCTTACAAGATAAAAGGTAAAGATTTTCCTGACGAAAAGCAATTCAGAGCTGACCCTCGCGGATTTACCAATAAAGATGATTGGCGACGCGACAACGTGAATCTGATAATCAAAGAATTGCAGCAAACAATCAAGTCGCTTCGCCCGTGGGTGGAATTTGGTATATCTCCTTTTGGCGTTTGGCGCAACAGCACATCTGACCCGCAACGAGGCTCAGCAACAAAGGCAGGTGCACAAAATTACGACGATTTATATGCCGATATTCTCTTGTGGTTAGAAAAAGGCTGGATTGATTATGTTATGCCACAACTATATTGGGAAATAGGGAAAAAAGTGGCAGATTTCGACGTCTTGATTCGCTGGTGGAAACAATATAGTTACAACCGGAATTTGTACATAGGAGTTTTCGATTCGCAGTTGGGAAAAGGGAAGGCAGAATCTGCTTGGAACAAAGGTAATGAAATATGCAGGCAAATCAGTTTGGAACGCAGCCTGACCGGAATAGATGGAATATCACACTATAGCACAGTGGCAATAATGGACAATCGGATGGGATTGAGAGATAGTCTGCGCAATGATTACTACAAAGATTATGCTCTTGTGCCGATAAACAGAAATATCAAGTCGCAAGGTATTCAAAAACCGAATCATGTTAAAATCAAGGGCAAACAACTACAATGGCATTTTACTCCTAATGCAAGATATTATGTGGTATATGCTTTCGACATCAATTCGCAGTATTACGACACAAACAAAGCCGAACATATCCTTTGTATGACAACGGATAATTATGTAGATTTGACCAAATATAAATTGCCGGATAAAGTTGTTCTATATGTCTCAGCCGTAAATCGTTACCACGTAGAAAGCGAGCCATCGCATCCTGTTTATTCGCAGAGTCCGCTGAAGTATTGGTTGCAAAACTATACAGAATCGGACACGTTGAAATTTTTTACACTGCACCAATAAATCTTCAAATCTTCAAATTTTCAAATCTTCAAATATAATCAACCATGGCAGCATCACAGTTTAATCGTTACATTTGGCTTGTAGATACGATACGCAGCGCAGGACGTATCTCGCGTCAAGATATTGACCGCCGTTGGGCGCATAGTCCTTTCAATGAAAAAGGTGAAGACGGAATTCCCGAACGAACTTTTTTCCGCTATAAAATAGCAATAGAAGAATTGTTTGGTATAGATATATGTTGCGACCGAACAACAGGCAAATATTATCTCGCAGACTCAAATTACGAAAGTCGTACCAAACAGTGGCTTTTGTCGCAATTTGCGTTGTCAAATTCGCTCAGCGATAGTCGGCAATTACAGGGTAGAATATTGTATGAAGAAATACCGCAAGGCACACAATATCTTACTACAATAACTCAGGCAATGAGTGAAAATAAGTTTTTGCTGGTACGTCATCAAAAATTTGATTCAGTTGAATTTCATGAATTTATGTTTGCGCCTTATTGCCTCAAAGTGTTCAAACAACGTTGGTATGTCCTTGGTAAAAAGAAAGAAATGGAAGTTGCAACAAAGAAAGAAAGCAACGACGATTTGCGAATTTATGCTCTCGACCGAATACTTTCAGCGCAAATGACGGAAAAAACATTCAGTTTGCCAAAAAGTTTTGATGCAGAAGCTTATTTCACCAATTATTATGGTGTTTTTTGCGGGAAAGACTTTCAACCGGAAATTGTAAGGGTAAGAGTTGCTCCTCAAGCGGCACCTTACTTGCGTTCTTTGCCGTTGCACCACTCGCAAGAAGAACCGGAGCCATGTGTATTTACTTGGTATATTGCGCCAACATTAGATTTCGTTCAACAGCTTCGCACCTTTGGTAGTGATATGGAAGTGCTTGCTCCAGAATCGCTCAGAGAACTCTTTGCCGAAGAAAATCTCAAATTAGCAAGAATGTACTGATAGTTGCCGGAGTTGATATGTTAATATGTGGTTGATAATTATTCGTGTTAAAGAGTGTTAAAAATTATAGTTAACTGAAAAAAATATATTAACTTTGCGCCGCAAAACAAAAACATGGTGGGTTTAGCTCAGTTGGTTAGAGCGTCGGATTGTGGTTCCGAAGGTCGTGGGTTCGAGCCCCACACCCCACCCAAAAATAAACTGCAAATTTGAGATGAAATTAGAAACATCTGTGATTGGAGTGATAGGATTAGGCTATGTAGGTTTGCCTTTAGCTGTTTCCTTTGCTCGAAAATACAAAGTTGTAGGATTCGATATTAATGCAAAACGTATAGCTGCTCTAAAAAGGGGAGAAGACAGCACCAACGAGGCCGATCGTGCCACATTCGATGAAGTTTTAGCAAAACAAAGTATAACTTTTACATCTGATGAAACAGCATTGCAGCAATGTGATGTTATCATTGTTTCTGTTCCAACTCCAATTGATTATGCTAATCAGCCGGACTTAGAGCCGCTTGTAAGCGCTTCGCAAACTATTGGCCGCAACCTTAAAAAAGGTTGTGTTGTTATTTTTGAAAGCACAACATTCCCTACCTGTACTGAAAAAGTTTGTGGTGCAGAGATAGAGCGTGTGAGCGGTATGCGCTACAATGAAGACTTTTTCATGGGGTATAGCCCGGAGCGTATCAATCCTGCTGATAAAGTTAATCGTTTTGAAACAATAAAGAAAATAACAAGCGGAAGTACTCCGGAAGTGGCAGACTTTGTTGATGCTCTTTACAATAGTGTTCTGAAAAACGGAACTCATCGCGCGCCATCAATGGCTGTGGCTGAAGCAGCAAAAGCGGTTGAAAATGCACAGCGTGATGTGAATATAGCCTTTGTTAATGAGATAGCAATGTTGTGTGGTCATCTCGGTATAGACTCTCGTGCTGTGCTTGAAGCTGCGGGGACAAAATGGAACTTCATCAAGATGCAGCCGGGACTTGTGGGCGGACATTGTATATCTGTTGACCCGTATTATTTGACATATATCGGACGTACTGCCGGTTATGAATGTCAGCTCATTAATGCAGGAAGGGCTGTTAATAATGGCGTCGTTGATTATATCGTCGGCGAACTGCTGAAAATCTTAATTAAAGCAAACTCACATCGAGTGTTGATGCTTGGTTGCAGCTTCAAAGAAGGTTGCGGCGATATTCGCAATAGCAAGATTTTTGATATAATTGCAAAACTAAATAGCTACGGCGTAAGTTGCAGTATTTATGACCCGTACGTTGATTATGTAGCTCTGCCAAAATCGCTTAATATAGCAAAACGTGGAATAGTCAATGGAGTTATAGAACTCGGTTCCGGAGAGGTGCCGACTGATGATTCTCAAGTGCAAAATTATTTCCTTGTAGGTCAGCTTAATGAAGCGTTGATGTCATCGTACGATTTGATTGTTTTAGGTGTGAGTCATCCTGAGTTTATGAGTTTTGACTATGCTCTTTTGCATGAGAGAAATGTGAGTATTTATGATGTTAAAGGAGTGCTTGACAAAGCAAATATCTCGTCACGTTTGTAATAATATATTGTTATTTAGAAGAATTTGGGTTTAGATGTTTTTGTCTATGCCCATTTTTTTGATTTTAGAGTTTTTATTGTTTATGTCATTTTTTGATAAACTATTCAATCGCGAAAAGCAAGAAACACTTGACCAAGGTCTGCAAAAGACAAAAGAGAGTTTGTTTACGAAAATCTCAAAGGCCATAGTAGGGCGGTCGAAAATTGATGATGATGTGTTAGACGACCTTGAAGAGGCTCTAATCACCTCAGATGTCGGTGTGGAAACAACGCTTAGGATTATAGAAAGGATTGAGAGTAGAGTAGCGCGTGATAAGTATCTTACAACAAATGAATTGCAACAAATTCTATATGAAGAAACGGCAGCATTGTTGCAGGAAACAAACACAACCGGTGTGCTTGACTTCTCTGAGCAATTGCCTACAAAACCATACGTTATAATGGTTGTTGGAGTCAATGGAGTAGGGAAGACTACGACGATAGCCAAATTGGCATACCAATATAAGCAAGCAGGCAAAAAAGTATATCTTGGAGCTGCTGATACATTCCGTGCAGCTGCAATAGAACAATTGGAGATATGGGGCGAGCGCATAGGTGTGCCCGTGATTAAGCAACAGATGGGAGCCGATCCGGCCTCTGTAGCATTCGACACTCTGCAATCTGCCAAAGCTAATGATGCCGATGTCGTGATTATTGATACTGCAGGAAGATTACATAACAAAATCAACTTAATGAATGAGCTGACAAAAATTAAAAATGTGATGAAAAAAGTGGTGCCGACGGCACCTGATGACGTCATGCTCGTTCTTGACGGAAGTACAGGACAAAACGCTTATCAGCAGGCAAAACAATTTACGCAAGCAACTCAAATAACGTCTCTTGCTGTAACAAAATTGGACGGAACGGCAAAGGGCGGAGTAGTGATTGGAATATCCGACCAATTCAAAATACCGGTGAAATATATCGGTTTAGGAGAAAAAATGACAGACTTGCAAGTGTTCGACAAAGAACAATTTGTGAAGACAATACTTAATTTTGAAAAATAAACTGCATAAAAGTAAAAAAAAATAATTAAAAGATTTTGTCATTTCCTAAAAATATATTAATTTTGCGTGCTTAAATAAAAAAAGTTTTTATTAACCCTTAATTTATAGGAGGACCCAAACTATCGCACTGCCCAATAGACCGCGCCCTCAGCGCGGACCAGAAAAAGAAATGCCTAACCGCATTAATGAACACATTAGAGGTGTCAGAGAGGTTAGATTAGTAGGTGACAATGTCGAACAAGGCATCTATCCGTATCAGGAGGCTATGCGTATAGCCGACGACCTAAATCTTGACTTAGTAGAGATAAGTGCAACGGCTAATCCGCCGGTATGCAAAATACTTGATTATCAAAAGTATCTCTACCAACAAAAGAGAAAAGAAAAAGAGATAAAAGCCAAGTCGGTCAAAATAGAGGTGAAAGAAATTCGTTTCGGACCTCAAACTGACGACCATGATTATAATTTCAAACTCAAACATGCACAAGAGTTCTTGAAAGATGGCAACAAAGTGAAAGCTTCTGTCTTTTTCCGCGGACGTTCCATCATTTTCAAAGAACAAGGTGAGTTGCTTCTTGCAAGATTTTGCCAAGACCTACAAGAAATAGGACGTCCTGACAATGTGCCGACACTTGAGGGAAAACGCATGGTGGTACTTATTTCACCAAAGAAACAATAGAGAAAACTAACATATTTTGTTAGACAATTAAATAATTAAAAAAAACTAATTAAAATGCCAAAAGTAAAGACTAACTCCGGTGCCAAAAAGAGGTTTGCCCTTACCGGATCAGGAAAGATTAAAAGGAAACACGCTTTCAAAAGCCACATCCTTACGAAGAAAACGAAGAAACAAAAACGTAATTTGACTAAGTTCTCAGTGCTTGACAGCACCAACACACGTAGTGTGAAAGAGATGTTGTTACTTCGCTAAACAAACAAAATTATTTTTTATTCACCGAACGAGTAGCATAAAGACTACAAAAGATGTAGCGCTACCGATCAAAACAAATTTTAATTATGCCAAGATCAGTCAATCATGTTGCAAGCCGCAACAGAAGAAAAAAAGTGTTAAGCTTAACCCGTGGTAACTTTGGTGCGCGTCGTAATGTTTGGACCGTTGCCAAGAACACATGGGAAAAAGGTCTCCAATATGCTTATCGCGATCGTAAAAACAAAAAACGTTCATTCCGCGCATTGTGGATTCAACGTATCAATGCAGGTGCACGTCTTGAGGGCATGAGCTACAGTCAGTTGATGGGTGCTTTACACAAAGCAGGTATCGAAATCAACCGCAAAGTGCTTGCCGACCTCGCAATGAACCAACCACAAGCATTCAAAGCTATCGTTGATAAAGTGAAAAACGCTTAACAAATAAAAAGAATTAAGCACAAAACGGAAATACAAAACATGTATTTCCGTTTTTTTGCGATAGTGTGTTGTCTTGATTCTTTTTTAAGTGTAGAATTTTAGATGACTTATTCAATGCGATTTAAACACAGCTATATAGCCAATTGAATTGTTTTTTGATAAGCGAGGCGTTCATCACCATTTCTGAGATATATTATGCCACAATAGCTAAATCCATGTTTTTGTAGGTTATGTTGCATGATATGATTGTCGCGATGTGTGTCAATACGAATTGTTTGTGTGCGCATAAAGCTCCATTCCATAATATCGCTGAATATGCTATGATAGTCGGGTAGGCTCGCCATGCGGTGAATGACATAGTATGGTTCATCATTGAGCCATTTGCCTTTAATAAAACTATATGTAGGTTCGGGAGAAGGAATAAATGCGAAATAACCAATTATAAGCCCATTTTCTATAATTGCATAGCCGGCATTGAGCATGATATCATCTCGAATTAGTGAATCAGACGGGTAGCCATTAATCCACTGATTGGTATTCCCGGAGTTATGCATAATTTGCCGAGCCAAGTCAATAACGCGCATAATAGCCGGAATATCATTCTCTTGTGCCAAACGAATATGTCGGTTTGTGTTCATAAATAATCTAATATGCTTGCAAAATTAGAATAAATTCTGCATTTTAGCAAATGATTGTAAAATAATTGTCAAGAAGGCTGATTGGTTTGGTTGCTCAAAAGTAGTAACTATTCAATGTTTTGTCTGAAATAGAGTATCATTGAATCTATAGGGTACTTTTTTCATGTGTAAATATTATTTAATTTTATGTAATAAAACATTATTTTTGCAAACTCTACTTTGCAATTTGAAAAAATAATTGTAATTTTGTGTGCTTAATGTGCAGGCTTTAAAATTCTATTGCAAATCGTTGGATGAAATAGCAAATTTTGTCAGAGATGTGCAATGGTTTGGTATGGTTTGACATCTGAATTTATGTTGATAATTCGATGTTTTATCAAATGTGAAGAACAAGTTTTTTTATAACAAAACGGCTAAGATAATAAATAACACTATGTTTACCCTTATCAATCTCCCTTACAATCTCGGTGCATTGCAACCCGTTATAAGCGAGCAGACCTTGTCGTTCCACTACGGCAAACACCTGCAGGCATACGTTGATAATCTCAACAAACTGATAGTAGGTACGGAATTTGAAAATATGCCGCTTGAAGAGATTGTCTGCAAGTCATCAGGCGCCATCTTCAACAATGCCGGGCAGGTGCTGAACCATAATATGTATTTTACGCAGTTCGCACCGCTCAATGCCGGTAGTCATACACCGCATGGACGCATATTGGAAGCCATCACCCGCGACTTCGGTTCGTTCGACAACTTCAAGTTGGAGTTTGAGCAGAAAGGTACTACCTTGTTCGGTTCGGGCTGGGTGTGGCTGTCGGCTGACAAAGAGGGCAAATTGGTTATCACGCAGGAGCCGAATGCGCAGAATCCCGTTACGAAAGGTCTGCGTCCGCTGCTGACAATGGATGTATGGGAGCATGCCTATTATCTTGACTACCAGAACCGCCGTGCCGCACACTTGCAAGCATTGTGGGATATTATCAACTGGGAGGAGATTGAAAGACGGTATGTGGCGGTTGATGAGAAATGATGACATCCTTCATATCGGACTTATTTTTGAACACCGCATGACATATTATACATTATTTGTATAGTTTAATGATTTATATGTTTTATTATACTTGATTTGGTATAATTTTTGTAATTACGATAGTGTTTATACTTGATAATGTATAGTTATGGAAACACTTGCAGAATTTATACGAAGCCAGCGTAAGCAATACGGTCTTACACAAGAGGCTCTTGCCGAGCGTGCAGGCGTGGGGTTGCACTTTGTGCGGGATGTGGAACAGGGCAAGAAGAGTCTGCGGATGGATAAAGTCAATCAAGTGTTGCAATTATTTGGTGCCGAACTCGTGCCGCAGAAGCAATCGCAACAATGAAAAGAGCGAAGGTATATTATGACGAACGATTGGCGGGCGTGCTGACTGAGGATGACAACGGTTTCAACTTCCGCTATGACAACGACTATCTTGCTTTGTCTGATGCGTTGCCTGTCAGTCTTACTTTGCCATTGCGTCAAGAGCCGTATATGAGCGAAGTGCTATTCCCGTTCTTTGACGGCCTGATACCTGAAGGCTGGTTGTTGGATATTGCCCAACAGAGTTGGAAGATTGATGTTCGCGACCGTATGTCGCTATTGCTCGCTTGTTGCAGGGATTGTATCGGAAACATAAGTGTGAGAGAAGATGTGTAAGTGTCTGTATTGTTATAAGGAATTAGAGCAGGGGCAGGTGGATTTTCATCCGTCTTGTGCCCGCCGGATATTCGGACACAGTGTCGCTCCGCTTTTGAATTATACGCAGGATGAGATACAATCGCTTGCCGCACAAGTGATTCGTTCGCAGATTACACTAACCGGCGTACAAGCAAAACTATCGTTGGATATAGAGAAGCATAAACACGAACAACGCTTTACAATCGTAGGATTATGGGGCAAATACATTCTCAAGCCTCAAACGGACTTGTATCCTTCGTTGCCGGAATTAGAGGATTTGACGATGAACTTGGCTCAAGTTGCCGGAATCGCTGTTGTACCTCATACGCTGATTCGCTTCGCCGATGGTAAACTATGTTATCTCACGCGCCGCATTGACAGAACGGATAAGGGACAGAAACTGCCGATGGAAGACTGTTGCCAACTGATGGAGCGTCTGACGGAACATAAGTATCGCGGCTCGTATGAGCAAGTGGCAAAAGTGATATTGAAATATGCTGATGCACCCTTGTTGAATGTTACGGAGTTTTGGCGGGTGGTTATCTTCTCGTGGCTGACTGGAAACAGCGATATGCACCTCAAGAACTTCTCGCTTTATGCGCCGGACGGCAAGACTTTCCGTCTGACACCTGCATACGATTTGCTGAATACGCTGCTCGTTATGCCCGAAGACACCGAGGAGTTGGCTCTGAATCTGAACGGGAAGAAGTCGAAGTTGAAAAGGATTGATTTTGTGCGTGCGATGACAGGGAGCGGAATGTCGGAGAAAGCCACGAACGCGATGCTTGACAAGTTTGCTGCTTATCTTCCTGTCTGGCAGCAGACCATCAGCCGCTCATTTGTTTCGGACGAACTCAAGCAAGGTTATATAGAGATGCTTGAGGAACGGCTGCAAAGATTGATAAATTAACTAAACAATATACTTTCAACAATTAAATAAAACTTTTAACAAAAATGGCAAAAGAAAAGAAATTCATGACCATGGATGGTAACGCTGCTGCTGCGCATATCGCGTATATGTTCACAGAGGTGGCTGCTATCTATCCTATCACTCCGTCGTCACCGATGGCGGAGAATGTTGACGAGTGGGCTGCTCAGGGCCGCAAGAACATGTTTGGCGAGACAGTGCTCGTTCAGGAGATGCAATCCGAAGCAGGTGCCGCAGGTGCCGTGCACGGCTCACTCCAAGCCGGTGCGCTCACCACTACCTTCACCGCTTCGCAAGGTCTCTTGCTTATGATTCCTAACATGTACAAGATTGCCGGCGAGTTGCTCCCGTCAGTGTTCCATGTTTCGGCTCGTACACTCGCTTCGCACGTGCTCTGTATCTTCGGCGACCACCAGGACGTGATGGCTTGCCGTCAGACAGGTTTCGCTATGCTCGCTGAAGGTTCCGTACAAGAAGTGATGGATCTCGCCGGTGTGGCTCACCTTGCAACTATTAAGAGCCGCGTGCCGTTCCTCAACTTCTTCGACGGTTTCCGCACCTCGCACGAGTATCAGAAAGTAGAGGTCGTTGATATGGAAGACCTCCGTCCGCTCGTTGATATGGAGGCTCTGCAGGCATTCCGCAACCGCGCCCTCTCGCCTATGCGTCCCGTGATGCGCGGTATGGCTGAGAACCCCGACGTGTTCTTCACTCACCGCGAGTCATGCAACCCGTATTACAACGAGGTGGCTGACATCGTTTCGGACTATATGAACAAGATATCGGAAATCACCGGCCGCAAATACCGTCCGTTCTCATACTATGGCGACCCCGAAGCAGAGAACATCATCATTTGCATGGGTTCGGCTTGCGAGGCTATCCGCGAAGTTATCGACTATGAGGCAGCCAAGGGCAAGAAACTCGGTATGATCAATGTTCACCTCTATCGTCCGTTCTCGCTCAAGTATCTGCAAGAGGCTCTGCCTAAGTCGGTTAAACGCGTCTGCGTTCTCGACCGTACCAAAGAGCCGGGTGCTAACGGCGAACCGCTCTATCTCGACATAAAAGACGCTTTGTCAGAACTCGGACTCGGCAATATCCTCGTTGTAGGCGGTCGTTACGGTCTTGGTTCTAACGATACCACTCCGGCACAGATGCTCGCAGTATTCGAGAACCTTGCTTTGCCGCAGCCGAAGAACCACTTCACCGTAGGTATCAACGACGATGTTACCTTCACCTCACTGCCTGTAGGCGAAGAGATAGCCATGGGCGGCAAGGGCATGTTCCAAGCCAAGTTCTACGGTCTCGGTGCCGACGGTACTGTAGGTGCCAACAAGAACTCCGTGAAGATTATCGGCGACACCACCGACAAATATTGCCAGGCATATTTCTCATACGACTCAAAGAAATCCGGCGGTTTCACCTGCTCGCACCTGCGTTTCGGCGATGAGCCTATCCACTCGACTTACCTCGTTACCACGCCTAACTTCGTGGCTTGCCACGTTCAGGCTTACCTGCACATGTACGACGTTACACGCGGTTTGCAGAAGGGCGGCACGTTCCTCTTGAACACCATCTACGAGGGTGAAGAGTTAGTTAAATTCTTGCCTAACAAGGTGAAGAAATACTTTGCAGACAACGACATCAAGGTTTATTATATCAACGCTACCAAGATTGCGCAAGAGATTGGCTTGGGCAACCGCACCAACACTATTCTGCAATCTGCTTTCTTCCGTATCACCGGCGTTATCCCTGTTGAGAAAGCCGTTGAGGAGATGAAACACTTCATCGTTAAGTCCTATGGAAAGAAAGGTGAGGACGTGGTTAACAAGAACTATGCAGCCGTTGACCGCGGTGGCGAATATCACGAACTCGCTATCGATAAGGCTTGGTCGCAGCTTGACGCAGCCGCTGACGTGGTTAAACCGACCGACGGCGACGAGTTCATCAACAAGGTTGTTCGTCCTATCAACGCACAAGACGGCGACTTGCTGCCTGTCAGCGCGTTCAAGGCTATCGAGGACGGCACATGGCCTGCAGGTACGGCTAAATTTGAGAAACGCGGTGTGTCGGCTTTCGTGCCGGTATGGAACGCCGAGAACTGTATTCAATGTAACAAGTGCGCATACGTTTGTCCTCACGCTTGTATCCGTCC
>JAFXPY010000020.1 GCA_017527495.1 Paludibacteraceae bacterium | reverse complement strand
TCTTTGCTTCGCAGTTCTATCCCTCATGAGTTGCTCCCCAGCAGAGCTCACTATGTTTCAAACTGCGTGGCAAAGTTAATACATTGTTTTGACATAGAAAAGAACCACATGAAAAATCAGCCTGCAAAATGACCTATAGAGTATTTTCTACAGCGAATTTTGTGTCTGAAACGTTTGAATCGCTGCCAACGTCAGTATTTATCGGACTTCAGAGCATGTCCCAGCCTGCAAAATGACCTATACGCCAGAAATACGCGAATTAGTAAGCTCTCGATGGGAGTTGGGACCGCTGCATGGAGTAACACATTGGGATCGTGTGTATGAAAACGGACGAAAATTGCGTACTCCGAAAGTTGACCCTCTCGTGGTCGGTTTGTTTGCCTATCTGCATGACTCGTGCAGAAAAAATGATGGTGGAGATATCTATCATGGTCAGAGAGCCGCGCAGTGGATGGAGTCTTTGCGTGATACCTACCTTAAAGAATTGACAGACGAACAATTCCAATTGTTATATAATGCCTGCAAGTATCACACTATTCTTCACAAAATGGATAATCCCACAATAGACGCATGTTTTGATGCTGACAGATTAGACCTATGGCGAGTTGGTGTAGTTCCTAATCCCCAAAAGATGGCAACAAAAAAAGGCAAACATATTGCACAAACAACAGATTATAGCAAATTGATAGAAGTTGAGGAGTGATTATTATTTCCAAATCTTCAAATCTTCAAATCCTCAAATCCTCAAATCTTCAAATCTTCAAAAATTGACAAAAAGTAGCTTTTTCACCAATAATAGCTATTGCAAATTTGAAAAAAAACATATAATTTTGCACGCATAATCGTGTGAATATGTTTGAAAATTTCGACTTAGAAGAAAAAATACGTAATGTACAACAAACGGAAGTTGTTGTTTTGCGTGATGTCAATCGCTTTCCTGTCTATAATCAGGATTTCCTTTCTCCCAATTTAGTTTTATCAATATGTAATAGAGGTACTGCGAAAACATTGTATGACAATCAGGATGCCGTCTTTCGAAAAAACAATCTGGCAGTTGTATTGCCCAATCATATCTTATGCCCATTAGAAAGCAGTGATGACTATTGTTTAACAATGCTTGTCTTGTCGTCAAAATTTCTTGACGAAATGAGACTTCGCACACTTTCACACGATCACCATAAATTTCATCTCGCCCCCAATTCTTTGCTTACAGAAGAACAAGTCAGTGTGTTGTCTAAGGTAATTGACATCATTGACACTATTGTTACTGCTCCTGCCAATGTGATGCCAAACAAACATGAGGTATTAGTTTATCAAGTCAATGTCTTGTTCGAGCTTTTGAATTCGTTTCGTTACGAACAGGATAAACTCCGACTCAATGTGTCGCATAGCAACAAAGTATTCAACGATTTTTGCAACCTCTTGGCCAAAAATTTTCGTAAGTCGCGCGAAGTAAATTATTATGCTGAAAAACTGCATCTCACGCCAAGATATTTTTCCCGAATAATATTTGAATCTGTGGGAATGACGGCAAGCGATTGGATAGAACAATACATCACCACCTACGCTAAGGAAATTCTAACGACTCGTCGTGACTTATCTATTCAGCAAATCTCTTATATGCTCGGTTTTACAGAGGCATCGGCTTTTTGCCGATTTTTCAAACGTGCAACAGGACTAACGCCAAAAGATTATAGAAAATTAGATCGCTGACGCTGTTAGAACTTAGATCGCTGACGCTGTTAGAATTTAGACCGCTAACGCTGTTGGAAATTAGAGATCTCTCACTTCTCACAATGAAATGGTCTTACATCTTTTTCTGCATATAGTCTTCAAGGATTATGCAAGCGGCAATTTTATCTACATTGGCTTTGTTCTGTCTGTCCTTCTTTTTCATTCCGCCTTCAATCATCGCTCTATGTGCAAGGACTGATGTAAAACGTTCATCATACATCTCAATCGCTATGTTAGGTATGGCATGCTTTAACCTGCCGACAAAAGGCTTGATATAACGCATCGACTCGCTGTCTTCGCCAGACATCTGCTTGGGCAAACCAACAACAATCTTATCTACTTGCTCTGATTGACAATAACTCACCAAAAAAGGAATAATCTCTTTTGTCGCAACTGTGTCCAACGGGTTAGCAATGATTTGCAACGAGTCAGAAACTGCCACACCACAGCGAGCTTTGCCAAAGTCGATTGCCAAAAGACGTCCCATCGTTAGTCAAGTTTATAGCCGAAATGACGCAACTGACTCTCTTTTGAACGCCAATCTTTGTCAACTTTCACAAATAATTCAAGGTATATCTTCTTGCCGAAAAAAGTCTCTAAATCGTGTCTCGCTTCTGTGCCTATGCGCTTAAGCATTTTGCCTTGATGACCAATGATGATTCCTTTCTGAGAGTCGCGTTCCACAAAAATAACGGCATTGATGCGTATTAAATCGTCCTCTTCCTTGAATTGTTCTACTTCTACCTCAACGGAGTAGGGAATCTCTTTATCATAGTTGAGAAGTATCTTTTCGCGAATAATCTCATTAACAAAGAAACGAGCCGGTTTGTCGGTCATCTGATCTTTGTCGAACCACGCCGGGGCCTCAGGCAACAATTCTTTGATTCGTGCCAAAAGACCATCAACACCAAAACGCTCTTTGGCGGAAATCTGAAATATCTCTGCCCGAGGTATCTCTTTGTGCCAAAAAGCAACAAGATTTTCAAGCGTTTCCTGTGTGGTTAAGTCTATTTTGTTGATAACGAGAAGTATAGGTGCAGGGTTGAGCTTGACTTTCTCTATAAACTCAGCATTCTTGTCCGGTGTGTCTTGTACATCAGTGACATATAACAACACGTCTGCATCAACAAGTGCCGAACGAGAAAAATCAAGCATAGCCTCTTGAAGCTTATAATTTGGCTGCAACACGCCAGGTGTATCACTATACACAATCTGAAAATCCTCACCATTCACTATGCCCATAATGCGGTGTCGTGTCGTTTGTGCCTTTTGAGTAATTATACTCAGTCGCTCGCCAACAAGAACGTTCATCAATGTCGATTTTCCAACATTAGGGTTGCCTACTATATTTACAAAACCACTTTTATGCATTTTTTTCTGTTTTTTTTAATAAAAAGTTACTGATTTCTCATTTTTTATTAATAACTTTGCAAAATTACAAAAAATCTTTCTACCCTGCAAACAAAAGTAGTAATATGAATTCAAAACTATCACATATCTTTTTGCTTTCTGCATTGTTTATTGTTGTCGCATCTGTATTATATACCAACAATCTCGCAAATCAATTGGCTGATGAAGAACGAAAAAAAATCGAGATATGGGCTGAAGCAACTCGACAGCTAATCAGTGCCACCGACAGCACCGACATCAATTTCGTCTCATCTATTATTGAAGGAAACACCACTATTCCTGTCTATATGGTCGATCAAGACACCAATCTTATCCTGACACGCAATGTGCCTGATCAGACTGAACGCGAAAAAGAAAAAATGCAGAGGGATTTACGCCAACTTATTGAAAGTCAGCAACCTATTGAAGTCTTAATTTCCGACGACTATAAACAATATATTTACTATGGTGATTCATGGCTTTTGAAACAACTCTTTTGGTTCCCATATATCGAATTCCTAATTATCACAATCTTTATTTTGCTCGTACTCTATGTCTATCGTAATGCGCAACGCGCTCAGCAAAACAAAGTATGGATTGGGTTGAGCAAAGAAACAGCACACCAATTAGGCACTCCTATTTCATCTCTTAACGCATGGGTCGAATTACTCAAAGCCAACTATCCTGAAGACCAACTCATTCCTGAAATGCAAAAGGATGTCGATCGTCTGCAAGTTGTAGCAGAGCGTTTTGGCAAAATAGGCAGTGTGCCGGAACTAAAACCATACAATATCGTCGATGTGGTTAATCGAGCTGTGTCATACATGAAAGAACGAACCACAAAACGCATACTCTATAGCGTAACTTCTGATAATCAACAAATTGTAGTTATGCTCAACGAACCACTATTTCAATGGGTGATTGAAAATCTATGCAAGAATGCTATCGATGCCATCGAAGGTGAAGGCCTGATTACAATATCAATCAAGCGCAACGGAACAAAAACAGAGATTGACTTTTCCGACACCGGCAAAGGAATGACACATAGTCAAGCCCAACAAGCTTTCAATCCCGGATTTACTACCAAACAAAGAGGTTGGGGATTAGGTCTCAGTCTGACAAAAAGAATTATTGAAGACTATCACAGCGGAAAAATCATAATTGCTTCAACCGAACCAAACAAAGGCACAACATTCAAAATCATAATCTAAAATAAAATGACCAAATGGTAAATGACCAAATGTTTAGTCGCACAGCGAATATAGGTCGCCGCGAGGGTTTAGAAGCAGAACAGGAATGGTAGCTTTCTGTATGATATGCCGCTCCTTCGGACCAAAAATAATATCATCCAATCCGTAGTCGCGAGATGCTGTAACAACAAGTATTTTAGCATCATATTCCGCTGCTTTGTCGCATGCTTCTTGTTCAACTTTATAGCTGTTTTTTTGAGCCTTTTCAATCGAGTAGGGAAGCTCAAACTTTTCAATCAGAGTGCGAATCTTACCTATGTTTTTTATTGCCCTTGTGCCATAATCATTCGCTTGAAGTAGAATTGATTTTGTGTGGCAAAAACGACCAAAAGCCGTAGCTATTTGCGCTTTGCTCAGCTCCTCTTCAAACATACTGACAGGAATAAGTACAGAATCACCTTTTTTCAAAGCCTCAGTCTGCATCTGAGGGGTGAAAATGATGTATGGAATACGAAGTGTGCGACACGCATCAAGCACTTGCTGAATAGCCTTTCTATTGCTCTCACAACTCACAACAAGCATGTCAACTCCATCTTGTTCGCAATAGTTTTCTATTTGGTCAAGAGCTATTTCTTTCTCTTCAAAAGGCTTGTCTAATTGTTGTGCCAGCGCTTGGGCAAAATCCGAAATAGACAAATGTTGTTGGTTGATAAGTAGTATCATTGCAGTTGATTGATATATACCGGTTGATAATCTGTCATCAATTCAGGGTATAATGCCCAAATCAAATCGCTGAGCAATTCCTCAGGATGAACAACGCCTCGCTCCCAATAGTCGTTGGCGTTTTGAGCATTTGTACGACGATAGAAATTAAATACTTTATGGTCTTTGAAGGCCTTAAACCATGTATGTTTCTCGTCCATTTGCGCTAATTCGTCAAGCGAATGACCATTTGAACCAACCCACACATCTGCTCCGGCAAATTGATTTATTACTTGCTCTATCGACAATGGTATGCTGCCTTTTGTCGTGTCGTTCTGATAGTAATAATCGGCTCCGGCGTCTGCAAACAATGATGCCATATAGCTATTGCCCGACGACATATACCATGTGCCCCTAAAATTGTTGCCTGTCATTATTGAAGGCTTATTTTCAATGTTTTCAACAATAAGCTTGTTCGCGTTGTAAGCACTATCTACATGCTTGAAAATACTGTCTGCAAGCGAGTCTTTGCAAAATAATGCACCTACAAGTTTGATCCATTCTGCTCTGCCAAGAGCCGTTGTCTCTGTCCATTCATTATTATATATGAATTTTATCCCTACCTGATTTAGCCTCTCCGGATTGACATCTCCTTGTCCGTAACCGCTAATCATTATAGCATCTGCATTGGCAAGTATAGCTCTCTCCGGCTCAATTTTCATCGCATCGCCCATATCTATAGCCTTGCCATCGTGGTATAATCTAAGCATTGTCGGACTATAAACACTATTTGGCAAACACAAACCGCTGACATGGTCAAGCAATCCAAGAGCCTCAAGAAAACCGATGTGAGTGTTTGAAGCTACACCTATATGACTGAGAGGAACAACAATTTTTACTCCATCTGTCGGCGTCTCTGTCTCTGCCGAACCAACAAGATAATACTGCGTTTGAACCTCTTTGCTGAAAGGCTTGTAGATAATCACATGCTTGAAATTGTCATATTCAATAAGTTCAAAACCTTCGGCATACTTGATTGTATTCGTGCCACCGGTCGGTACTTGAATTTGTTTAGTACATGAAAATAGAATAAAGCAGGTGCCAATAATTGTCAGTATGTGTTTCATATTGTCATTTCTTTGTTGATGGATTCTATATAATTGAGTACCTCCTCTGCTCCTTTGCGTGTGGTGCTTGAGGTAATGAATTGTTGGGGAAGTTCTTCCCATTGCTCAAGCATCTTTTGATTGTAGGCCTCTATGTTGTTGTTTAGCTTCTCGTTCGATAGTTTATCTGCTTTCGTGAAAATCATTGCGAAAGGTATCTCGTTTTCGCCGAGAAACTGCATGAAATCAAGATCAATTTGTTGTGGCTCTATTCTGCTGTCAATCAACACAAACATACATGTCAGTTCTTGTCTCAGGAGTGCGTATGACTCTATCATCTTACGCAGTTTTTCACGCTGTGTCTTGCCCGCTTGAGCATAGCCGTATCCCGGTAAATCAACAAGATACCACTCATTGTTGATTATGAAATGATTTATCAGTAGCGTCTTACCCGGTTTAGATGATGTTTTTGCAAGGTCTTTACGATTGGTCAGCATGTTGATAAGTGATGACTTACCAACGTTTGAACGACCGATAAAAGCATATTCCGGCAGATTGTGGTGCGGACATTTGTTCACGTCCGTGTTTGATATAACATAATTTGCGTATTTTATTTGCATACTTTTTAAATACTTTTTAAATACTATTTAAATATTTTTAGTTTGTTGAGTTCTTGTTGGTAAAGGTGTGCGTTACGAGCATGTTGAGCCGACGAGTTGGTGAATAAATGGTAGCCGTTGAGATGGTAATCTGCGCACATGAAAATGTAGTTGTGCTTTTCGGCATTCAGCACAGCGTCAATAGCTCGTGTTGAAGGCACGCGTATAGGCCCCGGTGGCAAACCCTTGTGTAAATATGTGTTGTAAGGCGATTCCGTTTGGAGATGTATGTTCAGCACGCGTGTAATGTTCATGTCGCCATTGGCATATTTGACTGTCGGATCGGCTTGCAATGGCATGCCTATACGAAGCCTGTTGAGGTATAGACCTGCAATTCGAGACCATTCGTCGGGATGCTGTGTGTTCTCTTCTTCAACAATAGAAGCCAATGTGCTGACTTCGGCAGGTGTCAATGCTATTTTTGATGCTTTGTCTTTGCGCAAGGGAGTCCAGAAATGATGGTATTCGCTCTGCATCCTTTCAAAAAGTTGCTCACCGCTTATTGTCCAATAAACTTGATACGTATTGGGCAAAAAATAAAGCATTGCATTCGAACTGTTCAGCTTGTGTTCCGAAAGAAAAGTGCTGTCATTCAGCAGAGAGTCTATTGTTGCACTATCTGTCAGCAGTTGCTGGCCTAAAACAGATGCCAAACGCGATGTGGTGCGAATATTGTTGAACGTAATGTTTATAGGCGTTTGATTGCCGTATTTGAATGTTTTGATCAGCTCGTAATCACTTATTCTTTCCGGAAGAATATAATGTCCCGTTTCCGGAAAATTGAATTTCAGCCACTTGCAGTGAGTCATGAAATGACGCTTTGACGCATTTGTGTAATTTATCGACAAAACATTCTGCAACTCTTCTATTGAAGTATTTGGATATACATAAATCTCCTGCTTCTCTCCATCAATACTCTCCCAATTTGATTTCATAAGATGATAGTAATGTCGTGTGCCCCATACAACAACCGCTCCTATTGCTATGAGAATCAAACTTATCAAACCATATTTTACTGCTTTTTTCATTCCTGTGGTTAGACTTTTTTTATTTGACGACTAATGATTATTATATTCACCGCACTCAGTAGCAGACTTATAACGGCTGCAAGAAGAGCCGTTGTCGCGGTCGTTCCTGAGGCGGAAATTAACGAACTTAAATAGTGTTGATAGATATTTCGTACTATAGAGGTCAGACAATATGCAAAAGCAAATGACAGAATGTTGGCTGTGATAATCAAGATGTTATAAGGCAGTGCAATCTGTTTGCGGCTATAGCCTAAAAGCAAAAGATCTTGCAAGTGCTGTTTGCTTTTTTGAATCAGCAAAGAAATCGACAAAACAAGTATGTAAAATGACAGCAATGTTATAATAATGCCTATTGTCAGTACAATGCTCATCACAATCTCTAAAAGCCATTTGGTCTTGCTGTTGTCAAGCTTGTTTTGGTCAATATTGTAGCCTTTTGCTTCACAATATTCTGTGATTTCTGCGTCTGTCGGATTTGTTACCTGAACAATTAGTCTTGATGGCCGATGCTGCGAACGTGGCGCAAACTTGTTGTTCGACCATTGTATGAAATCGTTTGGGACAAGGAAGGTGTTAAGCCTATTCGAAAAACCTATAATACGCCCTCTGAATTGTTCGGTATGTCCGTTGCCTTCAATAATGATAGTGAATGTAACTTTATTAATCAAACTTTCTGATATCGTTGGCAGATTGGCAGACTGAGCAAAACCGAAATTGTAGAGATTAAGATAGTCGTAAGGTATGATGATAGGTATTTCTTTCTGACCGTCTTCGTAGTGCCATCTGTTTGAATTGACATCAACAAATTGGTCTGGAACGGACTCGAAAAACAATTCTGTAGCAAAATGCACCCCGAGAGATGAAGCATCAAGACGAGCCTCAACATTGTATAATGCCGGCGTGAATTGTCCGATTTGTTCAACAAACGACTGACTTTGCAATTCATTTATTTCTTTTTCCGAAAAATCAGGTTTGGAGCCGATTATCGTTCCCAATGTTGAGACGGGTTTGCTCACAATCAAATAGTCAGGCTTGATAAATCCTGATTGTGCGTCGAAAGCAGGCTTGATGTCTTGGTAGAGTTGCAATGCCAAACATATAATGGTCAGCCCGATTAGGTTAGCTAACAAAAAACTTATCAGCTGACCGATGCTCATGTGTTGGCGAATTATTTTCCAGACAAGTTTCATAGTTGCAGAGTTCGGTTATAGTTCAGTGGAAGATGGTGGCCTATTGATGTGGTGATGATGCCAAAACCATAGTTCGACTGTTCTTCCGTCAGTATATCAACCATTGTTTGGGCGTTTTGATTGTCGATATGACTTATCGGCTCGTCAAGCAAAACAAAATCGCAAGGTTGGCAGAGTGTTCTGACAAAAGCCACGCGCTGTTGTTGTCCCCACGACAATAATCTAACCGGCGTGTCTGCCTTGTCTGCAATACCAAGACGCTCTAACAATCGTTCGATTTGTTGCCGACTTTTATGCCGTGTGAGTTGATTTTTCACCTCTATATTTTCCAACGCCGTCAGGGTAGGAAAGAGACGAAGTTCCTGAAATAAATATGCAAAAACTCTTTGCCGCAAAACGACAATATCGTTTTCCGACAAAGAGTTGATGTCTGTATCGTCAATACATATCGTGCCCGAATAGTCGTTGCGATATGCATAGATATAACTCAACATCGTTGATTTACCCTTTCCCGAGCTTGCTTCAATCAGGTAGGACTTGCCCTTTTCAAACACCACATCCTGATTCCATATCTCGCTCGAAATTGCCTGATTGGCAAATATGACGGGTATAACACTATGTAGAGCTATGCTTTTTGCCATGATTGAACCTTAATCATAGTAATCATCATCGTAATTGTAATTGTAATAGCTGCGAGATGCTCTCTCTTCTGCCACTTCATAATCATGATACGCCTCTAACCAATCAATCGTTTTCGAAAGCAGGATACTCAGTGCATTGTCTGACTTATTCGCCATAACACATCTAAGTGTTAGCTGATTGATTTCCGGTATGAAAAGTTCAACATAATCAATTGCATAACCTATGTCAAAAGCTTTGCGAATCTGCAATTGCTCTTCTTCACTTTGGCGACGCGGTCTGATTGCTTCGTTTATTGCCATATCGCAAATACTTGTTGTGTTGATATATGCATACATATAATTTGAAGAAGCGGCTTTGCTCTGCTCAAAATTTTTGATTTGTGGGTCAGACATGGTTGAAATGGTGGTGTTCTTGTTGTTGCCATCAATATTGATTGCTTCTAAATATTCTGCAACACCAAGGTCGGAACATAAAGCGGTAAGCTCATCTTTAGGAGCAGGAATAATAGCATATACATCAGGGTCGGCATCTGCATTTCTCATGTATATTGCAGCGGTGGCAGTACCATTGAGTTGCTCAACATATTCACCTATTCTGCTGAACATCTGTTTTTCTTTTCCTTTTCCAAACTCTTCTTCTAATGATTTTGCCACTACATCCCAAGTCTCTTTACCATCAATACCCATTGCAAATAGTCCGACAAGATTATTGGTTGGAATGTCGCTCACATTTGCTCTGTCTATTTTTATTGCACCATTGGTGTTTGCCTGCTCAATACCCTCAACAAACAAATTAAACAATATATCACCTTTGTTGAACTCTACATTCAGCGCAAAAAGGGCTTTCTCTATCTTATCTAATTGTTCGTCTAAATCGTTTCTCAATCCATATTGTCTCCTCAGTGTTCTCTCAAGCTCTTTTTGTAGCATGTCTTTATATTCATCAGGAACAGCATCGTAACTTGCCACAATAGTAATATCTTTCGATTTCTTTTCTAACAGTTTACCCGCATCGGTCGAAAAATAACCATTGTCTTGTTTGAGCATATCGCGGAAACCCAATCGGTCAATCGGCGAACCAACAATCAAAGCCTTGTCGCTGAAAGCACCATAGACAACATTCTCAACAATGATATAAGTCAAGCCTTGCGACTCTTCAAGCTTTATAGTCTCAGCCTCGTCTTTGAGCGCCTCTGTGAGCTTGTCTTTGTCTTTTACTGCCAAAAGAACAAAGCCCTCACCCTCATTTTTCATAGTGAAAAACACGTATGCAGGTTTCAAAGGATTGATACCTGATGATTTCGATTCTTTAAGAGCCTTCTTGATCTCATTGACAATCTCTTCATGGTAAATCAGTTGATAAGTAACATCAAGAATCCTGTCCTTCTGACCTATAAGGTCACTTTTCAAACCGAGACTTGCCATGTTGATTTCGGCAACGGCAATGGCGTCTGTAGGAATAGCTTTCATGTAAGCATCCTTACATGAACTAAACAAAGTAGCAACTAACACTGCTACAATAAATAAATGATTTGTTTTCATTTTAGTAGGTTGTTTAATTGTTTATCAACACTCCACAAAACAATTCATGTTTAGAATTGTATGCATAATTTTTTGCAAAAATAAAACTTTTTTTGCAAATAAAAAAACAACAATAGAAAAATAATATGCTTTACGATACCATGATATGTCAATTCACGGGGTAGCGACCATTGATTTTGAGCGGTTCGAGGTGGATATTGATTAGCGTGCCGGTGCCTAAGCGTTGGCGCAGACGTTGCTCAAGAAGCATAGTATGGCGATGCGCTTCGGTAAGAGTGGTATCGCCCGGCATGCGCAGGTGCATCTCTATAGATATAACATTGCCTACACGGCGTGTGCGCAGGTTATGCAACTCGCTCATCTCATTGTCTTCAGCCACTATGTCGCGAATACTGTCTTCAACCTCTTTGGGCAGACTTTTCTCCAACAGTTCCTGCATTGACTGATGTATGAGTTTGGCAGCCGTAATGATAATAAACAGGCTGACCAATATAGCGGCTATCGGGTCTAAAACAGCCCATTGTCCGCCTAAAAGGAGTGCTCCGCCGATACCTATTGCTGTGGCTACTGAAGATAGTGCATCGGTGCGGTGGTGCCATGCGTTGGCTTTCAACACAGGTGCGTCAAGGCGTTTGGCTATTCGTGCTGTAACCTGATAAACAGCCTCTTTGGCAGCAATACTGATGAGTGCCGCCCATAGTGCTATCTGTCCGGGAAGGGCTAATGTAGCACCTTGTGATACCGCATAGACCTTTTCTATGCCCCCTGCGAGCAGAATACCGCCGGCAGCAAGAAGCGACAGTCCGACAATAGTAGTGGCAAGGGTCTCGTATTTGCCATGACCATAATGGTGGTCGCTGTCAGCCGGACGGCTGCCGATGCGCACAAAGACCAGCACAATGAAATCGGTCAGCAGGTCGCTCAGCGAATGAACGGCATCGGCAAGCATGGCGGCAGAAGCACCGAGAATACCGGCTGCAAACTTAAGAGCTGTAAGCAGGACATTGACTACTCCGCCAATAATAGTGATTCTGTATATCTCCTTTTCCCGATTCATAAAAATATGTGATATGAAGCAAAGAGTTGCAACATTTTTTGTGCCGATAATGCATTAATTTCAATATTTTGCTTTACTCCTTTTTTCGCATCTGCAGTAAACGATTTGTTGAAGGTAGTGCATGTTAGGTAGATGTTGCGTTCAGTTGCGGCTGCTTTTCCCAATATTTGCGGTATTAGCATCTTCTATAGAAGTTACAATCCCATTCTCTGAACATTGCAAAATTACAAAATATTTCTCAATTCCGCAACAAATCAATCAAAGTTCTTCAAACCAGACGAAAAAGCACAATATCTTCTTGTACTGACATAGTTGTTGAAGAAGAAATCCACTGCAGACCGTCATACAATACAGAATACTTATAAAAAAGGCGCTTTGAGAGATTATAGAGCCCCTCAAAAGTAATACAGAGAACTTTTTGGAGCATTACAGATTTGAAGTACATTTTCATATTAAGACAATTGAAATTGTCTATTTTCTATTCTATTGAACAATGGTGTAAAGCAATTTAATACAGCACATAGAGCATATAAATATGCACCGAATCCTATTTCCCCAATATGGAGACTTGATATTTCGTAAAACCACCAACATACAGCTAACAACATCAATATACCTCCTATAATTCCACCATTTTTGTAAAATGATAATATAAACATAGATATTGCAGGTGCAAAGAATAGAGAACATTGTATAGGAAATAATTCTGATAATTCAAAATAGTTGTCTCGTATATTTACAAATAATAATTTAATATATTCTATCCCGGAAAAATTAACAAAAAGGATTTTATTGATTGGTAGAAAGGCTATCATTAGCAAAGCCAATACGCTCAGAGCTATTGCAATTTTCTGTCCGAGTTTTGTCGTTTTTTTGAACATTATAACAACCGATAATGGCAGGTATACAATTATGCTTGCCGCAGCTAAAAAGCCATAAATAATTAGAAAATCATTCATAATTTATTGTTTTTTCTTTGCCTACTCTTTGTTCGGGTTTCGGCGTTGTCCCGTTTTATTATTTGAATTGTTGTTTTGCAGACTTTTAGTAGTCCAATATATGCCCATCATTTGTGATTTATAATATGATGTTCATATATGCAAAGCATCTATATACACATCATACGTCTCATAAGGGCGGCGTTTTTCCACTGCTTCCTGAAACTCTTTCGGATAGTGCATTTTGAGCCATGTCGCACGAAGAAACAGCATACAACGTGCATAGCAATGTTCACGGGGAATAAGATTTCCGCCATCTTTGATGGTATGCTCGGAAA
The DNA here is from genome assembly GCA_017527495.1 of Paludibacteraceae bacterium. Classification (GTDB taxonomy): domain Bacteria; phylum Bacteroidota; class Bacteroidia; order Bacteroidales; family Paludibacteraceae; genus RGIG6639. The sequence continues at coordinate 14,832 of JAFXPY010000020.1, read as the reverse complement.
ACACTCTCACCATATCATCAAATGCAGGGACTTCCATTGTACGCAACTTATCAATTTCCTCCTGCTTAAAATAGGAGTATTGCATACGTGTTTCGTCAGAGATATAGAACTGAATCTGTTCCTTTGTGTTAAACGGCAGTGAGTGAAAATCAATGTTTTGTCCGGCAGCTGCAAGCGTATCCTCCACAATATCTATAATGAAGAAGTCTTTGCATATTATTCTTGTGGCTGCTTCTTTCCCATATTTGTCAGACAGGTATTGCTTTACCCATGCTTCACCTGCAATTGACAACTCCAAATAAATATACGGTAATGCGGCTTTATAGAGCAATCCTGCTTCGTCAAAGCCAGCACTGATTGGTTCGATGTCTGTAATCCCCAGACAATAAGACACCACACTGCCAACATTATCGTTAACTCCGGGTGATAGACAAAAACCATGTCTGCCGGCTTCGGATACACAATCCCATGCTATCAGGAAACGGTCTGACAATCTTCTATGGCGGATAATCCTAAGTTCGTGCTTGATGCGATTGGTCACTTCAATTGTATAGCTGTCCTTATAACGCTCATTGGCTCCTTTCATTACTACATCAGTAAGATAATGGTCAGCGGTGTCATAACCTTCAGGCAAAGGGAAATGTGGCGGAACGGTGAGTGTATATCTGTTATCCAAATATGCAGCAAGAAATGCCGGCATTTGTGAATATATCTCCTTGAAGAATTCAGGATAGGTATTGAAAATGGAATATGGTAGAAACTCTGTGTCCAGCCCATTTGGGAGATGTTCAAACTGCAATTCGCACAGCAAGTACGGATAGGTCTTTCGTACTGCATTTATGTTGCCGAATACAGCATCACATGAATCTGGATGAAAATACAGCAAATTGGTGAAGAAGATATCAGTTGCAGAATCTATATGTTTCATCACTTCAGGCTCAATATATGGGTTGTTGTCTTTGAACCATGCCAATGCATCTGCATCATATTTTATGTTGGAAAGACCTATAAGATGACTGACATTCTGTTTGATACCGGCAAAGTAACCATTGTGCTTCTCATTGTAGCGGAGAGCCATACGAAAAAAAGATGGAACAAAAGGATTGCCGGCATAATAACAAGAGTGCTTGAAATATGCGTCGGCAAACTCTGCTTTGCTATTATGTGTGTGTTCGGTATATTTACTCTCAATGCAGAATAGGGTTTTACAATCATCACTGATTAGTACCACATCCATATTTGCCAGACTATGATTAGGGCTGTCATCTGTATTTCGTGCAAGAACTGGAATTTTTACTTCGAAGTACACTTTGTCGTAGGTGATGCCATGATAAATCAGCCGTTTCTCTTTGCTTATCCAATGGAAGAAATTGTATGCCAGCATTGACGATGAATAAATCGACTTGGCATGAGCGAGGTGGAAAACACCGTTTTTATCTGTGTAGTCCTCCAACTCATGACCATCACCGGCCATGAACATATCATGGAACCTGCCATGTGTAATGGCTTCACGACCACCGAAAAAAACATTTTTCGAATAGGTTGACAGATAGAAGTTACTTACAAAGCTGCTTTTTTGAACTTCAGCGGCTTTGTCCTGACGATTCTTTGTTTTTCCACTGATTTTGTTGATTGTAAGTTTGCGCATAATTGTATGATTTTTCAATTCTGCTGCAAAGTTACAAAAAGAGAGTGCCAACGTTCGGCACTCTCTATGAGAAAAATCAGTTTTTTTTAATTTTACAATTTATAGAAATCTTTAACGCATTCATCTAATTTATACCCATTAAAAAGCATTTGATATGTAATAATCTCTGGAATGACAGAAAACCTACGGTACTGATTGTTTTTATCATTTAAGCCGTTAAGATGTGAGGCTAAACCATGATAGATAGTGGCATAATTCTTAAATTTCCCATTGTCTATATCCTCAGGAAATTGATATAAAATCTCTCCAAGATAGATTTTTTCGAAGTAATCATTCGCACTATTAACTTTACCAAAATGTCCGTCATCAATTTCAGTCATAATACCCAAATAGTGAGAAATCATCTGTTTGATACCTTCGCAATAATGTGATTGACCTTTTTTACTTTGTATAGTCCATGTTTCTTCATTTTTATTCGGTATGAAATTAAGACCATCTATTTTTATGTCATTATATATTCTACCATATACATGATTGCTAATACCGTCCTTTTTACCTCCTGATAAATACTCCGAAAATTTCGATTCCAAAAATAGTATAACTTGCTTATCTGTTTTCTCATTTATACCGGTTAACACAATATCAATATTAGAGGGTCTTGGCGCATTCTTGATTTTGTTTTGACATTCAAAATAACTATGTGTGAATTTGCATCTCGTACCATCTGACATTGTATATGTTAGTGGTTTACCTTCAATATTATAGAAACATAACAAGGCTATCAGTGAAGAAGAATGCAAAGTAGTAATACGTCTCCACTCCTGACCATCGCCTTCAACAGCTTGTGAAAACTTAATATCAAAGAGTTCTGAGTTAGCAAATTGGAAAAGATGATGAAGAGTCTTTATTTCTTCATTGACTATATATTCTCTTTGCACAAGGTCGTTTATCTGTACAAACGAAAAAGAATTATTAGATGGTTTCTTATAACGCCAAGACCAAGAATTATATACGCTTTTTCCGTCAAGGAACTTATTACCTGAGAAGAAATTTGAGTATAATTTATTCTTTGAATTAGCTAATTCTGTAATAATTCCCATAACTATATTTACTTATAGTTTTCCAATATGTGTTTTGCCTCCTCTATAAACTTTTCCCGAAGCCATTGCGGTTGGAGGACAGTTATTTCAGGCATAACAGAACGAAGTTCCTGAATGAAATCAGCCGTAGGCGCAATCCAATATTCGAATATTGAATATTCATTTGTGCATTCGGTTTCTTTCTGTGAATGATGTAATGGCACTGTGCGAATGTAGTTTGCTCGGAAAGGAGTAACACGAATCTGCACTGTCTGCGGCTCTGTTTTGTCGCGCATAATGCCATAATAATAACGCAAATAATTTGTGGCATCAAAATCAGCCGGTACACTGAACTTGTTTGCTGTAAGAGAAAGATTGTGAACGCGGTCAAGAGCATAGAAATGCGGTTCCTCATTCCCGACTCGCGGGCCGAGCAAGTACCAACGCTGTTTGAACACTTTCAGACAATACGGCATTACCTCAAATTCACGCGTTTCCGACATTTGAAAACTTTTGTATTGTATCTTTACACTTACATTCTGACGCATAGCATCTGCTACTATTGTCAGGAACTTGTTGCCGGATGGTATATTTTCCAATAATACTCGGTCTTGCATCTGCTGTGCTTCCGATAGAGTGTTTCTGATGGCGAAATTATCTATCAGCCACTGTTTCAGTATATTGTTTTTGAGGTATTCAGTATTGGCAATCGCGAATTTACCTGTATGTTTGTTGTATTCAATCTCGATGTCAAAAAGCAACAGTATGTCGTCTTTCATTCGGAAGAATGTGCGGCGCGGAATACACGACTCATGCATATCATTGAGTGAAGCCTTTGCCCAGTAGTCGTCAATCTGCGCCCGTGTCAATGCCCCTCGTGTAAAAAGCAAATCGACCAGCCACATCATTCTGTTTATTTGAAAAAGTGATTTCATATATCTGTTTTCAATTTTAATGCTCATAAATTTCACGATCCTTGAGGTGCTGATTTGTCCAATTTCAGAATTAGGTGCCACGCTTACTGCGCACAGGAAAAACCAATGGTAAGAATCATATCAAGCGAGTAGAATGTTACGTTCAGTTGCTTGCCATAAGCGGCAGGTGTTGAATAGTATTTTTTGACAATAGAATTTGATTCTTTTTGCCGTAGATGGTTGCTTGATATCTGCATTACGAAATAGTTTTGATTTCAAAATGCAGCTATTCGTAGGGGTGTATTACCACCCAATAACCTTTTTTTCGACCACCGATTCGGCGGAGAATACCAAGTTGCTGCAAGTATTGCAGGTCACGCTGAATAGTGCGCTCGGTGGTTGTGGTCTTTCCCGACATTTGCGGTATGGTAAGAGTGCTGTCTTTTGCAAGTATTTCAAGTATAAAACGTTGTCGTTCACTAAGTTCTTTCACGACATCTTTCCCGACATTTATATCATTTATTGAGGTCTTATAAGCATTGATTTCGGTTTGCAGGTTTTGATTATGCAGGCGCAACATAACATCAGGAAAGATTGTTTCACTACCGCTGTCGCGAGAGTCGTTGAGGGCCTGGATGTATTCAGATTTTTGCTCTTTAAGCACCTTAACAGGAATGAGATTATACTCATATTGAAGCATATTCATCACAAGACGCGACATACGTCCGTTATCGTCTGCCCATGGATGAATGCTGACAAGGCGATAATGAGCCAGAAACGAGAGACGATATGCATCAATGCTGTCTTTTTTCGGCAGTTTCTTGCGTTCGCTATTGAGCCAATGGCAGAAATCCAACAACGCCTTCGGCACTTTCTGAAAGGCAAGATAAGAGCGTCCGCCATAACCTGCAGTAACATTGACAAGACGCAAGTCTCCATTGGAAGCCGAGAATGACCCGAGTGGCGTGTTGTAGGTGCTACCTGTGTTCTTCATCACGATAGACGACAAGTGGCAAAGCAACTCAATGCTGTAGTCGGCGTGTTGTATGGAAAGGCGTTGCGCTTCCTCGTATGCAGCCTTGAGATCAAGGTTCATCATCTGCTCTTGGAGAGTGCGTCCGGGAGCCGTGATACCTTCATCAAAAAGCAGTTGATTCTCTACCTCAGTGACGGTACTGCCCTCAATAGCAGTGGAGTGCGTGATGATAGAATACAAGTAGAATTTCTTGTAGTCAATTTGATTTGCAATACCAAGACTGCGGTACTCGTCAATAGTGTGTAGTAGTTCGATCATAAAAAGATGTATATTCCTATACTATCTCTTCGATATTCTTATATTGAAAATAAAAATAGGAGTACACCTATTGTATTATAGATGTACTCCTATTGAAACACATTACTCCTGCATCAGCAGTTGCATCACTACTTTTGCGGAATATGCGACCGGTGTGCCGGGGCCGAAGATGGCGGCAACGCCGGCTTTGTAGAGGAAGTCGTAGTCCTGTGCCGGTATGACACCGCCGGCGGTAACGAGGATGTCCTCACGACCGAGTTTCTTGAGTTCGGCTATCACCTGCGGAATCAGGGTCTTATGACCTGCTGCAAGAGACGAAACGCCCAATACGTGAACGTCGTTCTCCACTGCCTGTTTGGCTGCCTCTTCAGGAGTCTGGAACAGCGGTCCCATATCCACGTCGAAGCCGCAGTCGGCATAACCCGTTGCCACAACTTTTGCGCCGCGGTCATGGCCGTCCTGACCCATCTTGGCAATCATGATACGAGGCTGACGACCCTCCTTCTTGGCAAACTCTGCCGTCAACTGACAAGCTTCTTGGAAGTCTTTGTCGTTCTTGGTTCCTGCACTGTACACGCCTGATATTGTTCTAATGGTTGCTTTATAACGTCCTACGACACACTCGCAGGCATCTGATATCTCACCTAATGAAGCACGCAATGCTGCTGCTTTGACAGCCAACTCAAGCAGGTTCTCACCTTTCTTGCCGTCAGCCCAAGCTTGAACAGATGCCGTGATAGCCTTCAATGCCTCCTGTACGGCTGCCTCATCACGGTTGGCACGCAGTTCTTTCAGACGAGCCACCTGTTGTTCGCGTACAGCGGTGTTGTCAATCTCAAGGATGTCAATCGGGTCTTCGTGGTCAAGACGGTATTCGTTGATACCGATAATCTTCTGTGTGCCTGAGTCGATACGTGCCTGTGTGCGTGCAGCGGCTTCCTCGATACGCATCTTCGGAATACCTGTCTCGATAGCGGCAGCCATACCTCCGAGTTTCTCAACCTCTTGGATATGTTCCCAAGCACGGTTGGCAATCTCGTTAGTCAGCCATTCTACATAATATGAGCCGCCCCATGGGTCAATCTCCTTACATACTTTGGTCTCTTCTTGGATATAAATCTGCGTGTTACGCGCGATACGAGCCGAGAAGTCGGTAGGCAGTGCGATAGCCTCATCAAGAGCGTTGGTATGGAGCGACTGGGTGTGACCGAGTGCGGCACCCATAGCCTCGATACATGTACGACCTACGTTGTTGAACGGGTCTTGCTCGGTCAGTGACCAGCCTGAGGTCTGCGAGTGGGTACGGAGTGCGAGCGATTTCGGGTTCTTAGCACCGAAACTCTTGACAATCTTTGCCCATAGCATACGACCTGCACGCATCTTGGCAATCTCCATAAAATGGTTCATACCGATAGCCCAGAAGAACGACAGACGCGGTGCGAAATCGTCAACGTTCATGCCTGCTTCTACACCTGTGCGGATATATTCAAGTCCGTCGGCCAAGGTGTAAGCCAACTCGATATCGTCGGTAGCACCTGCTTCTTGCATGTGGTAGCCGGAGATAGAGATAGAGTTGAACTTAGGCATGTTCTTAGAGGTGTATTCGAAGATGTCGGCGATGATCTTCATTGAGAACTTAGGCGGGTAGATATAGGTGTTACGCACCATGAACTCTTTGAGGATGTCGTTCTGGATGGTACCTGCCATCTCTTCGAGTTTGGCACCCTGCTCCAGTCCGGCGTTGATATAGAACGCCATGATAGGCAGCACGCCGCCGTTCATGGTCATGGAGACGGACATCTTGTTCAATGGAATACCATCGAACAGCACTTTCATATCCTCCACCGAGCATATTGACACACCTGCTTTACCTACGTCACCAACGACGCGTGGGTTGTCGGCATCATAGCCGCGGTGGGTAGCGAGGTCGAAGGCTACTGACAGACCTTTCTGACCACTGGCGAGGTTACGGCGATAGAAAGCGTTAGACTCCTGTGCGGTGGAGAAACCGGCATACTGACGGATAGTCCACGGACGGAGTGGGTACATGGCACTGTACGGACCACGCAGGAAAGGTGCTATACCTGACACATAATTCAGGTGCTCCATGCCCTCGAGGTCTTCTTTGGTGTAAACAGGCTTGACAGGAATCTGTTCCGGTGTCAGCCAATTAGCTTCGTTAGCTCCTTCAACTTTTGAAGCAGCTACGTTTTTGATATCTATTTGCTTGAAATCAGGTTTCATAGTTTTTTTTATTAAATAGGAACAAAGAACAAGGAACAAAGAGTAAAGACTCATTAGTTTCGACTCTGAAATGTTATAAAAACACTTGTGGAGGCATTGACGATGGGTCTAACTTCTCTTTGAATGTGTTTATCATTTTCTCCAATCTTATAATCTTGTTCTGCAAATCTTGCGATTGAGAACTATCAATATAACCTCTCCGCTCTGCAATCAATACCTGAGTCTCCAGTTCAAAGAGTGAACCGACAGATATTGACAAAAATCGAGCAAAGTCTTTATTGCTGCTTTTACCTGACCCTTCAGCTATATTAGACGGAACAGAAGTTGCAGAACGTTGCATTTGTGATGCAAGTCCAAATAATTCATGTTTAGGAAATTTATCTGTGGCATTATAAATGTCGTCCACCAGATTCATTCCGTCTATCCATATTTGAAGTTTTCGGAAGTTGTGCATTTGAGTCTTTGTTCTTTCAGCGAAGCGGTCTTTGTTCTTTGCTCCAAAATTACTACTTCAAAAGTTTTGCGTTAAATTGTTTCAGTGTTTCGAGGACATTCACGCGGACGTGGATGAAGTTCTCGATGCCGAGTTTCTGCAGGTCTTCCATACAAGCGGGTGCACCGGCAACGACAAATATCTCTTTAGCGTCCTTGAGTATCTCCCATGCTTTTGGAGCCAATTCGGCATACTCATCATCCGACGAGCATAGCACGATGATATCGGCACCTGCCTTGCGAGCAGCCTCTATACCGGCTTCTACAGTCTCAAAGCCGAGATTGTCAATCACCTGATAACCGGCGCAGGCAAAGAAGTTGCATGAGAACTGAGCACGAGCCAAACGCATTGCCAGATTACCTATTGTGAGCATAAAGGCTTTCGGACGTTTGCCTGAACGCTCTGTTTCAAGACGCAATGCCTCAAACTCTTCAGCAGCACGCAGACGTGGCAGAGTTGGCAGTGTAGCGCTATGACCTGCGTCATCTGCCGGAGCATCGCAACCGCAGTGATGTCCTTGCTCTGAACCACAGCAGCATTGACCTTCTTTCTCAATCTTGTCGGCAGCCACTTCGTTGAAGTTCGGGAATTGGTTGGTGCCGAGCAGTGTCTCTTTGCGCTTTGCAACATCCTGAAGACGTTTTTTCAAGTTTTCGCACATCGCGTTCTGCACATTACCGTTCTCAACCTCTGCAAACATACCGCCTTTCTCTTGAATATCAAGGAACAGTTTCCATGCTTGCTCTGCGATATTGGCAGTCAAGTTCTCAATGTAATACGAACCAGCAGCAGGGTCAACCACCTTGTCGAAATGAGCTTCCTCTTTGAGCAGGTGCTGCTGGTTGCGAGCCAAACGCTCTGAGAAATCGTCAGGTTGTTTGTAAGTAACATCGAACGGAGTTACCACAATCTCGTCAACACCGGCAATAGCAGCCGACATCGTCTCTGTTTGTGAACGGAGTAGGTTAACGTATGCATCGAAGATGGTCATGTTGAACTCAGAAGTCTCGGCGCATACTTTCATCTTCATAGCGCATGGGCAGTACTTACCATCCACTTTCTCGCATTTGCATGAGTCACCGCAGTTGCATATCGGCTCGTATTGACGAACAATCATTGCCCAGAGCATACGAGCGGCACGGAACTTGGCAATCTCCATGAAGTAGTTGCCACCGATACCCATGTTAAACTTGATACTCTTGCCTGCGGTTGCAGCATCAATGCCAGCCTCGGTGAGCATCTCCATGTATTGGTTGCCCCATGCGAGAGCGTAGCCGAGTTCCTGCGCGCAATAAGCACCTGCATTATTGAGCAATACGCTGTTAACGCCTACGACACGGAACTTAGGCAGATGACCGGCTGCAAAACTTGCAACAGAAGCCACCTTTGCAGCTACCATCTCACGTGTCAGTGGTTTGCCTTTCTTCAACATCTTGCTTATTGGGTCAACATTGATAGAACCGCAAACTTCGTTCAGATTGTAGCCTTGTGCCTTGAAATAGGTAACAAGAAGTGTGATAAGCTCTTCTGCTTTACCCGGACAAATGTCGAAATTCAGTTCTACTGCCGGAGCGTAGATGCCCTTGAGCAATGTGGCGATATACTCCTCGCTCAGTTGGTGTTTGTCCAACTTGAAGCCGAGGGCATTAACGCCCTTGTTCAGAACGTCAAGAGCCTTTTCGTTAGCCTCTGCAGCATTGCATGCGCAGATGTTCTGACGAATCAGCCAGTCGTTGTTAGTACGTGTTCCGCGCACAAAAGGATATTGCCCTGGTGCGCTCAGAGTAGTCTTCAGACCCTCAAGGTCTTCAAGACGATAAAAGGGCTGAACATTGAAACCTTCTGGCGTGCGCCATACTAATTTCTTGTCAAAATCAGCCCCTTTCAGGTCAGTGATAATCTTGTTTTTCCACTCCTCTGTCGAGATAGCCGGAAACTCACTGAGCCAGTTAAGTTTGTTTTCTGCCATAAATAATTTGTAATTAATAAATTATGTTGTTAATTGCTTTTTGTTTATATTAGCTAACAAAATTACATTTTTTTTTGCTTTTAGACAATAAAAATGCTAAAAAAATTATCTTTTCATGCTCCAGTGTTCCAAATTAATGTTTGCTTCAACAATGTTTTCAATGTCGTCAGGTAGATAGGGAAAAAAATCGATTTGTGTGATTTGTTCGATTTCATCGACTGTTTTGAGGTATGTCATAAGTGGTTTTGAACCTGCTTTATTGTCCATTACGAAGCCTATTGCAGTCCATTCGTTGTCTTTCTGACGGAGGAAAACTTTGTAGAATTGTTGTGGCACAACGATTTTTTGTTGTTTGCCGATAGTCTTTGTTGTGTCTGTTACTATAGGTCCGCATGCAATGTAGATATTTCCATATACTACGGCCCAGTCGCGAGCTAATTCTTCGAGGTCTTTCCAGTCTCCTGAATTGAGGTTGTGGAGTTGAGGGCACATATTGGTCATGTAGAAACATTCTTTCATCGCTTGTTCCGACCATTTCATGTCTCCTGCCGGTACCATGTGCCCACGACACTCGGAACCTCTAATCCGTTTTCGTAACTTGCTGTTTTTCAGCAGTTTAACAAAATCAGTTTACTATCTTTTTTCCCCCTCTCGGGACATTTTTGGGACACTTTTCGAAATTCGGGGGAAAGATTTTTACCTAATCTAAATATCAGTATTTCAAAGAGTTACGCGCTTTGCGGGGATAACTCGGGGAAAGCTTTTGGGGAAAGCAGTTCCGAGTGTTGCGCGCGCGCGAACTTTATTTATTCTTATAGAGAGTCATTTCTTCCTCTCGTAGCTCAACAATCTTTTCCAAGTTCTTGATGCGCTCTTCCTGATCTTGGATGAGCTTCTTTTGCGTGTCTATGATAGTACGCATGTAAACTGTTACCGGGGTGTTCTCGGTAAGTTTCTGCTCCTCATCTTCTACAAAGAAGTAATCAATAGGCACACCAAAGAATTTAGCCATCTGCTCCAACGTGTGCGCTGTCGGATTGGAGTTCTCACCCAAGAGATTTGACACGGAACGTTTCCGGTTGCCATAAAGCAGTTCACTTAGGTCTGCTGTGGGTCTTCCTGTCTCTTTGAGCAAGTTTTTGACGATTTGACCGCTAAACATTGCTTTTTCAATTTTCAGTTTAATATCTACGATATTACAAAAATTCCGTCTAAAAAATGTGCATTTATATTAGCGTTTTTTCGCTCATATATTTGCGTATATGAAATTTTTGTTGTAATTTTGCTGCAAAATTAGTAAAAATTTTTGATATGAACAAATTTTCGCCGGAAAAAATTGAAAATTTTCGCATTTTTTATGTCGAACTGCACAAAAATAAGGTAAAAACGCAGTTTCGGGATCAAATGTGCAAGGCTACCGGATGGGCGTACTCCACTTTCTATCGCAAAATGAAGTACGGCAACGTGTACCGTGATGAAGCACCTATAGTTAAATCAGTCATTGAAAACTTTCAGAAGCAATGAAAAAAGCAAGCAAACCAACCAAGAAACGTGATTTCTTTATCTTTGAAGAATGGCTTCCTGCACTGCAGAAGCTGGACGGCTTCTCTCTCCTTGCAGTTGAGTTCAAAAGGAACAGCAACGGCTTCGTAAAGAAGATCAAGGGTCTGGTGTTTGAGGAATATGAAAACTACCTCGGCACAATGAAGATAGTCAATAAGCGGCATGTATCTGTATATTGGACGCATACAGGCGTATGTTATAGATGTAGCAAGCACGTGCGCGCGGAGCAGTTCGATGTCACGCAATATCTGGAGCAGTAACTATGTACTCAGAAGAGTTTATTGAACGAGTCCGCTCCAATACCAACATCCAACGCGTTTTTGAAGCCAAAGGCATCACTCTCCATAAGTCCGGTGCCGATTTGGTATGCAAGTGCCCGTTCCATGCAGACAAGAGTCCGTCTCTGCATGTGAACGTCTCTAAAGGTCTCTGGAACTGCTTCGGATGTGGCGAAGGAGGCGATGCAATTCAGTTCGTGCGAAGGGCATACGGTTATTCGTTTCGTGAAGCTGTTGAACATCTTGCGAATGCGGCCAACATCCCTATCGAGCAAGAAAGGCAGCTCACTCAAGCAGAGATTGAGGAGCAGCACAAGCGCGAAGTCCTTCTCAATGCGATGGATGTCGTGGCTGATTTCTATGTCACTACCCTATGGGACGATAAGAGCGAAGAAGCGAAGAAAGCCTTAGAGGTCGCTTCTGATCGCTGGGATAAGGAATTCCTTCAGCAATACCGTATCGGCTATGCGCCGAACAAGTCCGACGCTCTTATCCAGTATGCCTATACCAAAGGTATCTCCGCCGAACTGCTCTTGGAACTGGGCATGGCCAAGTATAATAAGAAAGGCAAGCTCGCGGATGCCTTCCGGGGACGGATCATGATTCCTATACGCAATCGCTCCGGAAGATACGTTGCCTTTACCGGCAGAACCCTCTCCACAGGCGATGATATCCCCAAGTACCTAAACAATACTACCACGCCGCTTTTTGACAAAGATACTGCGGTCTTTGGCTTGGACGTGGCTGCAGGCCCGGCTATCCGTGCAGATGTCATGTACTTGGTTGAGGGTGCGCCGGACGTGCTCCGCTTGCACCTAATCGGCGTCAAGAACACCGTTGCATGTCTTGGCTCGGCTTGGACAGAGAACCAACTTCGGATGCTTAAGCATTGCACTACCAAGTTGTGCTTCATTCCGGATGCAGATCCACCCAATCAGGAAGCAACCAATATCCGTGATAAACATGGTATTGGCATCCAAGCCGTCATCAAGAATGCGAAGAAGGCCCTATCATTGGGCTTTTCGGTGATGGTCAAGGAGATTCCGGTCGGAGAGTCGCATGAGACCAAGCATACAAAGTACTTCAAGCAAGACCCGGATTCGTACTTCGTTTCCATGGACCGGTTCAACGCTACTGGAGAAAAGGATTTTATCATCTGGTATGCAGGAAAGATACTCAACACCAACCAAGCCGCCTCCGCGAATGCTAAAGCAATCGACGAGTTGGCTGAACTCATCGCAGAACAGGATATCGAATCGCAGATACCGGTCTATATCGACGCGCTCCATGAAATCTATCCTGGACGTCAGACATGGAAGAAAGCCATTGACAAGGCTATCGGAGAGCACGCGAAACAGACCCTGTCAAAGGTGGTGGATGGTATTGACATCCTCAGTGAGTTTGGCTTCGTGGAGCGGCACAATGCCTACTATACATCTTCCAATGGCGCTACTGTCAAGTGGTCTAACTTTACACTCGTACCACTCTTTCATGTGCGAGATAATAATTCCGCACTGCGCCTATATAGGATGAAGAATGAGGATGGCGTAGAACTCACGATCGAGTTCCAGCAGGAAGAACTCACTTCCCTTGCTCGTTTCCGGGCAAAAGTGGAGAGCCAAGGCAACTTTGTGTGGCTCGTGGGTGAAAGCCAACTCACAAAGCTGAAGCAATTCCTCTATAAGGCTACCGAGACAGCAGAACTGATAAAACAGTTAGGCTGGAACCAAAGAGGCTTCTATGCCTTTGGAAATGGTATTGCTTTCAATGGCTCCTGGTATAAGGTTGATACGTTAGGCATTGTGCGCCTTCCGGAAAACATGGGCAACTATTACCTACCGGCATTTTCAGAAGTGCATGTCACAGAAGATGGTGTTGATAACTACAATGATTTTGACAGACGCTTCATCCATGATAACCGAAGCACTGTCTCATTGCATGAATACACTTCCAAAATGGTTGCCGTGTTCGGAAACAAAGCCATCGTCGGTATCTGCTTCTATCTGGCTACGCTATTCCGTGATATCATCCTCCGGGAAGTGTCCGGTTTTCCTATCCTCAACCTGTTTGGTCCGAAAGGATCTGGTAAAACCGAACTCGGCCATTCATTGATGGCGTTCTTTATGTCCTACAACAAAGCACCCAACCTTACCACCTCCACGCTCCCTACAATAGCTGAAGCAGTCGGACAGGTTGCCAATGCGCTCATTCACTTGGATGAGTTTAAGAACAATCTCGATACGGAGAAGTTCGAGTTCTTAAAAGGTCTCTGGGATAGTGTCGGCAGAAGCCGCATGAACCTCGATACCGGCAAGAAGCGGGAAACATCCAAGGTAAACTGTGGCGTTATCGTGTCCGGGCAGGAACTGGCCAGCCGCGATATAGCTTTGTTTTCTCGATTCGTGTTCCTCTCTTTTGATACCTCGCAGTTCTCCAAAGAGCAGCTGCATGAGATGGAACAGTTCCGTGAGATCCGCAAACGCGGGTGCTCACATCTGACGCTTGATATTATCAAATTAAGGCCGCAGTTTGAGCAAGGTTTTCAGCAGACATACTACGATGTTACCAACCAACTGTCAAAGCAGTTTGAGGATGCGATTGAAGGTCGTATCTTAGGTAACTGGGCGATTATAATAGCTGCCTTCAAAACCTTGGAGAATTATCTCAATCTGCCGTTCGATTACACAACAGTCTATGGCGATTGTTGTGCGCTGATGGAGGTGCAGAACATGTACTGTCGTGAAAATAATGAGATTGCCAAGTTCTGGAAAACGCTTTCCCTGCTTGTCAATAAGGGCATCCTGTATGAAGGTTGCGATTTTCACATTAAGTACATGGATAAGATCCTGCTTAAGGTCGATAGCAAAACCAACACCACTCGGTCGCTCGAATGCGTCAAGCCGGTGCTCCTCATCCGTAATACTGTCTTTGATGAGTATAAGGATTATTGCGTATCGCATAACGAGTCTTATCTATCTGCACCTTCTCTAAGGCAATATCTTAAAGCATCGAAGGATTATATTGGAACCAAAGCAAAGGAGGCCTTTACTCCTATGATAAACGGTCAGCCTATATATCAGGAGAAATCCGATAAACAAGGCGTGGCATACAAGGAGAAAGCCCGCTATGTGGGTGAAGCCCTTTGCTTTGATTACAGCATGACTTGCGAGCTATACGAGTTCTCCCTCGCATCCACGAACATTATTGAAGAGTCTGCCGATGACGATGGAGAATAAATATAGCCCGCTTCCCACGTGGAGGTTGTTGACATTGCTTCCTCCACGTATCAGTTTAATATCAAAGAGGAAGCCTGCTCGGGAGGGTCGGCTCCTCGCCCTTATCTGCTTAGG
>JAFXPY010000019.1 GCA_017527495.1 Paludibacteraceae bacterium | reverse complement strand
GCCGAAAAACAGAGTTACTATGCCAGATATTTTAGTGCTTTTGTGCTTTTTTTTGCCCGAATTTTTTAATCAAATTTTCGGGACATTTTCGGGACACTTTAACCGAAAATCCGCCGTAACTTATTCAGTTACAACGGATTAAAGTTTTCGTCTTAAGCTCTCCACGATCGTAACCTGAGTTGGAATAGTCGGTGGTAACTACTTTTTTACCTTTTACGAGTGGGTCGGGTAAAAATTTGTTGGTGCGAGAGTTTTCGCCATTAGTTTCGAGGCTTGTAAGCTCGTATGCAGCCCAGTTGGGTAGGTTCCAATCGGTGTTATAGCTGATTGTGAAACCTGTGTGTTCGATAATTTGTTCGTTTTGAGAGCCCGTTATTGTCGGAATTTCGAGTTTGTCTATCGGACTTTGAGTCTGGCTATTTTGTTGCCTCGTTGTCTTTTTTTTTGTTTGGGATGTTTTTGCTGATTTTGGTGTGTTAGTGTTTCTTGCCGATTTTGATTTTTTTGTTGATTGTTCAACGGCTTTTTTTTCTATTTGTTCAGTTTGTTGTCCTTCTGTGTTGTCTGCTTGGGTCTTATTTTCCTGCAAGAAATAGAGGGCAAGGAAAACAAGACCTATGATTATGGTGTATTTAGTATTTCGTTTGATAAGTTTCATGTTGTTTTTTGTTTAATATTCTTCTTCCTCATCTTCTGCCTCTTCTGCATTAACTTTCTCTTTATCTGTTGTTTTTTTGGCTTTTGTTGCGGTGTTGGAGCTTTCTATTTCTATAGTTTCTTCACTTCCGTCAATTTGTTCTTCAAGGCTGACATATAAATCAGCTCTCATGGTTGTGTTGCAACGAGTGTACTTGTTGTCAATAAGCCCGTATATGCTTGAAAGTGCCATTGCGCTTGGTCGCCTGACATACACTATTCTTGCGAGGTTTGCTCCCGACTTCATTGCTTCAATTTTGATTGTAGTCATGCAGTTTTCGTAAGTACAAGCAGAAGCGGGTGTTACGCATCCATTACCCCCAACAGAGACATATCCGATTTTTTGCATACCGCGTGGTATGCGTTCGCCCGGGTAGATAATTCTTACTGCGTTTTTGGGTTCGTAATAGCCTCTAACGACAACTTTTTTTGTCAGTTGGCAAGAGGTTATTAGTGTGGCAATAAGTAGTAAGGTTATTAGAAGGTGTTGTTTCAAAATCTTTTTATTGTTGGTATTCGTTTATGTCGATTAGGTTGTTGACTATTGCGTAAATAGTCAGTCCGGCTGTTGTGTGTATATTGAGTTTGCGTGTTATGTTTTTGCGGTGTGAGATAACAGTGTGTATTGAGATGAATAGTTTGTCGGCAATTTCTTTGTTGCTCAATCCTTGTACAACTTCTCGTAAAACATCAATTTCGCGGTCGGACAGTGCTTCGATAGTGTCGGTGTTTTGTTTGGTTTTGTTTTTTCGTTGTGTGAGGCTTTGTTTTTCGAGCAATCTTACAGCCGGTAGGAGTATGTTGTCTTCTATTGCGCAATGTGTGGCAAGGTCTTGTTCGGTTTCGAAAATATCGCAAAGAGTAGAGAAAAGCAGATTGTTGTTTGAAGTTGCCGGATAGTATTTTATGATAAGATTTTTTAGTTCAGATAGTTTTGAGGCAATGTGTTGGTCGTCGATAGCTCGGTGTTGGTGTGCGAATTGCTCTATTGTGAAGTTTTCGATGCGTTCGCCTTTGATGAGTGATTCAACATAAGGAAAGACTTGTTCGTTTTCGTGTTGCATGTGCAGACTGATTTCCTGGACATATTCGTCGAAAAATTTGATAATCAGCATAGGAATTTTCGAATCTGTAGTTTGGTTGATAGATTCGATGAGTTTTCTGCGCAGATACGGAAGGTTGAAATCAAAAAAGTGTGTGTGCGCGTTGCGTAGATAGGTAATTAAATCGTTGAGGTTGATGTCCTGAAAGTTGAGTGTGATTTGATTGCCAAAGAGTTTGTAATTGACAACAATAAGAAATGTTTTTGTGTCAACATTATTTGTTTTGCAGACTTCGTCAATAGTTTTTTCTCCGACTCCAAGTGGTAAACCGAAGCGGCTTATGATGTGTAATGATTCAAATTGCGAACCAATCAGGTCGCACATTTTGTCTGATGCAGTGTACATAATTAAGTTTTTTTTTACTAATGTGCTTGTTATGCCTTGCGTTTTAGTGAGGTGAAAATGGCACATTATGTTGAGTTTAACTTGCAAAGTTACACTTTTTTTTGCTTATTTACAAATTTTTAGTATTGTAAACAACAAAAAAAGGTGATTATCACCTTTTTTGTCGTAAATTTGTTATGCTTCAAGAAGTAATAGTCAGCTCAAAATTGTAGTTGACGTCGTTTCCGATTTCTCACATCTCACAGCTTCAGCGTTCTCACTTCTCACCTCTCACTTCTTATTTGATAAGATATTTTTTGCCGTTTTGTATTACAATTCCCTTGTATGTTGGTGGCACTTGACGGCCTAATATATCGTAGAGTGGTTGGTTGAAGTCTATTTTTTGTTGAAGTGTAGCATTAGTGTGAATTGCTGTAATGTCGTTGAAAAGAATATACTGTTCTTCAGTCTTTACTCCTTTTACTCCCGGTACGCCATAGTATTTTTTGTCTAATGTGCCTCTGACCATTACTTTTTTGCCGATTCCATCGGGGTTTTCAACCACATTGAGTGCCTCTCTTGCTGCTCCGCCCGAAACAAGTTCTACAGTTATTACTTTGTTGATATTGTTTTCAGTTGGTGTTTGTCCTAAAACAATATTTGTTTTGCTTGTGGCATTGATTTCTTTGAAATTGCCGTTTGAGTCAGTACCTACTGAACCAAGTATGTAACCCACGACCCAATATTGTACGCCGCTCCATGTGTTTTCTGCATTGAGCAGGAGGACATCATTTACTGTATATGGATTGAGTTGGCTTCCATCGCCCTGTAAATCAAGCGATAGAATTTCTACGCTCAGTCCTACTCGTTTTTCGATTTGTTTGTTGTTTTTGTCTTTTCCTTTAAGCACGAGATAGGCGGTGTAGTAGCCTTCAGATAGGGATGAATACGCAATGTCGAGGCTTCCACCGGTAGAAGGCAATGTGTTGCTTGATAGTGAAAATGCTTTTTGATAGTCTTCCGTAATTGTTGCACTTATATTGCCTTGAAGATTAACGCCTACAATTTCTATTGTTCTTGTTCCTCCATTATTGTTGTAGCCGGCCAGCCCGAAGTCAACCATATTACCTTTGGGGAGATAGATGTCAGCTTCGTCAGGGTCGGGTAGTGTAACACTTATTTCGTCGAGAAAAAATTGTTTTTCGAGTGAAGAGAATTTGATAGTTATTTTTTCTGATATGTCGGTAATTTTTATGTTATATTCGCCCCATTTATGACGCGGGATAGGGAATGAATAGCGGTCGGTTGTACCTCCTCGTATTTCGAGCATTAAAGTAGTGTCGGTGTCGTCGCCCCATGCTGCTGCTTTGAATGACAGGTTGACGCTTCCTTGGCAGTAAATTGCCGGTGTGATAGCATAGCCGGCATTGCGACTTGTACCGAGTTTGGCACACTCGAAAGCGCCTGAGGCGTATGCAAGGTTCCAATTGTCGTTGTCGGTAATCAGAGCTGCCGAATTGGCTATGTTGCCACTCCATTCATTGTCATTACCACCTGTATTGCCGAGTTCAGGGTCGTTGTTGAGATTGAAAGATTCGTAGAAAATAGTTTGAGCATTGAGGGCCGGCACTAAAGAGAGTAGTGCTATAAGCAAATATGTCTTTTTCATGATATAAAAATGATGATTAGTTTTTGGACTGCAAAGGTAGCACAAAAAAAGCAGATATGCAAATAAAACTTAATTTCCAACTCAGATTATTCAGGTGTGTCTGAATTTTTGTAAAAAAATCATTAAAATTTCAAGTGTATTTGAATTTTTTGCATAAATGCGTTCTAATATTGATAAAAAAATTGTAAATTTGCAGATATTTTCAAAAAATAATATGCAAATCACTCAACTCGTAGATTTATATTCATTGCATCCAAATATGGATGCTGTTCGAAAATGGCAAAAGCAGAGTAAATCACATCTTTTAGTGCGTAGTCTGACAGGTTCGGCGCGTGCTATATTTCTTTCAACATTTTTTAGCAATGAGCCAAATTACATACTCTATCTTGCAGAGGATGAGGAAAAAGCCGCTTATATTCATCATGATTTAGAGGTGTTGCTCAACAATGACAAAGCAATGCTTTTCCCTTCCGCCTATAGAAAGCACAAGCGTACTCGTACTGCTGATAGTGCCAACGAAATTCAGCGAACAGAAACGCTTAATGTACTTGCCAATTCAAACGAACCGGTAATTGTGGTAACGAGTCCGGAGGCAATAATGGAAAGTGTTACGGCAATAAAAAATCTGAAGGAAAAGACTCTTACCCTTGCACATGGATTATCTATCAGTCAGGATACGATTGTAGAACAATTGTTTGAATGGGGCTTTGAGCGTGTTGATTTTGTTTATGAGCCGGGGCAAGTGTCGGTTCGTGGAGGAATAATAGATATATTTTCCTATGCTCACGAAATGCCTTATCGTATTGACATGTTTGGCGATGAAATCGATAGTATTCGCGAATTTGACATACACACTCAGTTGTCACAGAGCAAACTTGAGAGTGTGAAAATCATTCCGAATCTGCAGGACGAAGAGAGTGGAAAACAGTCGTTGTTGAATTATTTGCCGGATGATACAACAATCGTATCCGACGATTTTGCGTTTGTTTTGAAGCAGATAGAGCAGAACAAAGAACTTTACGGAGATGATTATTTTGAGAGTGATTATTTTCTGCAGGATTTTGTTTTGCGTCGCACAATCGAAATCAATGCCCGTTCGATGTTTAATGACTACAATCAAATTGATTTTCATACTCTTCCGCAAACCAATTTTCATAAGAATTTCGATCTCCTTGGTGATAATTTGAAGCAGTCGCTTGCAGAAGGTTTCAACATCTATATCATGAGTGATAGTGTCAAGCAAACCGATAGGCTGAAATCGATTTTTGAAGGCAAGGGCCTTGAGATTCCTTTTGTTCCGCTTGACCATACCTTGCATGAAGGTTTTATTGACAGTGATGCCCGCATTTGTTGCTATACCGATCACCAGATATTTGAGCGTTATCACAAGGTGGAACAGCACACTGACAAGGCTCGTGAAGGTCGTGTAGTGATGACGCTTAAAGAACTAAATCAGTTGCAGATAGGAGATTTCGTTGTGCATCTTGATTATGGAATAGGTCAGTTTGGCGGACTTGTAAAGACAACAATAGGCGGTGGCAAGATGCAGGAGAAGGTAAAGTTGATTTACAAAGACAACGACCTTGTTTTTGTCAGTTTGCATGCCTTACACCGCATCTCAAAATACAAAAGTCGCGAAGGAGAGGCACCGGCAGTTAGTAAATTGGGGAGCGGGCAGTGGGAGAGGCTTAAAGAACGAACCAAAACGAAAGTTAAAGATATAGCTCGCGATTTGATCAAACTCTATGCCGCGCGTCGTGCCGAACAAGGATTTCAGTATTCGGAAGATACTTATTTGCAGAAAGAGTTGGAGGCTTCGTTTTTATATGAAGACACACCCGACCAGCAGAAGGCCACGCTCGACACAAAACACGATATGGAGTCGGCTGTGCCTATGGACAGATTGATATGTGGTGATGTGGGTTTCGGAAAGACAGAGATAGCCATGCGTGCCGCATTCAAAGCAGCAACAGACGGAAAACAAACGGCAGTACTTGTGCCTACTACAGTGCTCGCACTTCAGCACTATCACTCGTTTTCTCAACGCTATAAGAATTTTCCGGTAACAGTAGAATATCTCTCAAGAGCCAAATCGGCAAAGCAGATAAAAGATATACTTGAGCGTCTTGCAAATGGAAAAATAGATGTTATCATCGGAACTCATAAGTTGGTTGGAAAAAATGTAAAATTCAAGGATTTGGGATTGCTGATTATAGATGAAGAACAGAAATTTGGTGTGGCAGTGAAAGAAAAATTGAAGCAAATGAAGATTAATGTTGACACACTCACACTTTCGGCAACGCCTATACCACGCACACTTCAATTCTCACTTATGGGAGCACGTGACTTGAGTGTGATGACCACACCTCCGCCAAATCGTTACCCTATCCTGACAGAGGTTATCACGCCGGATGACGAAGATGTGATTAAAGAAGCAATAGAGCATGAGATGAGTCGTAATGGACAAGTGTTTGTCATAAACGACAGAATACAGAACATCAATGTGATATACAACAAGATACATCGTCTTGTGCCTCAGGCTCGTATCGTTGTGGCTCATGGTCAGATGCCTACGGAACAGATGGAGCAGATTTTGATGGCTTTCATAGATTATGAATATGATGTTTTGATTGCCACAAGTATTATTGAAAACGGAGTAGATATTCCGAATGCCAATACAATAATAATCAATGCGGCACAGCATTTTGGACTATCGGATTTGCACCAGATGCGCGGTCGTGTCGGGCGAAGCAACAAAAAGGCCTATTGCTATCTTGTTGCTCCTGAAATGAGTCTGCTCACTTCTGATGCGCGACGCCGTTTGAAGGCAATAGAGACCTTTTCCGATTTGGGCAGTGGATTCAGTGTGGCAATGCAAGACTTGGATATTCGCGGTGCCGGTAACTTGCTTGGCTCGGAACAAAGTGGTTTTATTGCTGATTTAGGCTATGAGACATATCAACGTATTTTGAATGAAGCCATACAAGATTTGAAGGAGAGCGAATTTACTGAATTATATAAAGAAGAAATAGAGCGAAATCATCGTATAGATGCCTATGTGTCAGATTGTCAGCTCGACACAGATCTTGAGATTGCTTTCCCTGAAAACTACATAGAAAATGTGTCAGAACGTATAGTGTTGTATCGCGAATTGGACTCACTCTCCTCTGAGGATGGTATTCTCGAATACAAAAAGCGTCTTATCGACCGTTTCGGACCTATACCTGAGCAAGCAGAAGAGTTGATACAAGTGCTTAGATTGCGCTGGCGAGCAATGAGATTAGGTATAGAGCGTGTCGTGTTGAAAAATGAAAAAATGACTATTTATCTTGTGAGCAATGTCAATTCAATCTATTATCAATCGAAAGAGTTTGGTGCCATACTTCAATATGCCGTAACTAATCCTCACCGTTGTCAGATTAGAGAGACAAAGAAAAGTGAAACAGACATAAAGCGTTCGATAGTGATAGACAATGTAAAAACTGTCAATGGAGCATACAATTTGTTGGGAAAAATAGAAGAGTCTATCGGATAATAGATTTTATGTGTTAAAAAATTGATTATTCTATGCTTTTTTGAAAAGTTTTATTAACTTTGCAGATGTATTAACAAAAAATATGCAATAGTATGAAAAAGATTCTATTTTCACTTATTGTCATTTGTTGTTTGTCGTCATGTAGGTCGGTCGAGCAAAGATATGTAGATAATTACTCCCGTTTTGCTGAGAAATTTCTGACAGAGTGCAATGACTATACACAGAAAGATTGGGAGGCTGCGGCAGCGAAATATGAGCAGTTTAGAGAACAATACCCGACTCACATGGCAAATCTGACACCTGAGCAGCGCAGAAATATAGAGACATACAACAGCAAGATAAATGCAGAGTTTATCAAGCATGAAGTAAATGTCGGCACAGAACAACTCCGCAGTATCATAAATGAGGCTGTCGGAACACTGAACGAATTGTTGCAGTAAGGCTATGAAATATTTAGTGCCACCTCTAAATCAGACTTTATCTTGGTATCTTGCCATGGAGGAGTATGTTGCCGTAAATTTAGATAAATTTATAGCAAATAGCGATGAAAACGGTGTTTTTTTCACGTGGATAGTGTCTCCAACTGTTATTTATGGCCGACATCAGGTACTTGAAAACGAAGTTGATTTGGAATTTTGCAAAGAGCATGGCATACAAATCGTGCAGCGCAAGAGTGGGGGAGGGTGTGTCTATGCCGACAGAGGAAATTTGATGTTGTCGTACATTGTCAAGAAAGATACGCACAATGCACAAGAAGTGTTTCAACTCTTTCTTGATATTGTGGCAGAGGTGTTAAGAAATTTAGGTCTTGATGCTGTCAAAACAGAGCATAATGACATACTTGTTGATGGCTTGAAAGTGTCAGGTAATGCTTGTTATACATTGAAAAATGCTATTATAGTGCATGGAACAATGCTCTATAATGAAGATTTCGATATGATGCAAAGAGCCATAACTCCTACAAAAGAAAAACTTGAAAAACATGGTGTCAAATCAGTAAGACAAAGAGTGGTTAATCTTGCTGATAAATTGGATAATAATCTTATCTGCAACATCAATGCTTTGTCTGATTTTTTAGTCAAGAAGTTGTGTGTTTCGCAATGTGAATTGACACAATATGATTTAGAGCAAATCAGTACGCTTGAAAAAGAAAATTATTAATCAATATAAATCTTAATCGTATGAAACGCTATTTCTATTTGTTTGCATGTGTGACAATGATGTTTGTTGCATGCTCGGAAAAAAATCCTGTCAATCAGAGTGTAATACAGATTGAGGAACAAAAGACTAATGAAGAAGATTCTACTTCTATTCCCAAAGATACGATTCAGCCTTCAGATGATACTATCCCATCTCCTCAGCAACTTGTGTTTTCTTCTGCCGAAGAGCAAATTCACTACCGTACCAACGAGTTCTCAATCAATATGTTGTCAATGATAGGTCGCAGTGAAAGCGAAAAAGAAAATATCTGTTTTTCGCCTCTATCAGCAAGTATGGCGTTAGGTATATTGATGAATGGTGCAGATGGCAACACACTGACTGAAATGCAGCAAACATTAGGTTTTGATGGGCTGACAGAGGAAGAAATTAATAATTACTATTACAAGTTGCTTGCTGAACTTCCAAGGCTTGACAACACAACAATCATAAAACTTGCCAATTCGCTATGGGTTAGAAATGATTTCCCGTTAGATGCTGGTTATAAGGAAAAAACACGCACTTATTTTTACGCAACTATTGAAAATGTAGATAAATTTACCTCTCAAATGACTTTAGATTTAATCAATGGTTGGGCTGCAATAAATACCAATGATTTGATCCGTGAAGTTCTCACTCGAGATATGGTTTCTGACTTAACTGTGATGATTTTTGCCAATGCTCTCTATTTCAAAGCAAAATGGTTGTATGAGTTTGATACATATAGTACTTTTCAAGAAAATTTTACAACTTTGCAAGGGCAGCAAATCAGTGTTGACATGATGCACGATTGTTCTTATTATCCATATATTGAAACGGATGATGCTCAGTTGGTAGAACTTAATTATGAGGGGCGTCAGTATTGTATGGATATTCTTTTACCTGCTGAAAATGTCAGTTTAGAGCAATATCTATCGACACTGACTTATGAAAAGTGGGAGGAGTATTTGAAACAAATGAATCAAACAAAGTATGTCGCTCTTTCAATGCCTAAATTTAAGTTTGCCTACAATCGCGATTTGAAAGCTGACCTCGTAGCAGCCGGCATACGAGATGCATTTTCTGCAAATAATGCTAATTTCTCTCGTCTGAGTAATTATGGTACATTTTTGAGTTTCATCAAGCAATATTGCTATATGTCTGTCAATGAGGGTGGAACAGAAGCTGCTGCTGTAACCATTGGTGGTTTGGATACAACAGGTGAACATACTGAAATGAAATATTTCAAGGCGAATAGGTCGTTTATATTCTTTATTCGTGAGAAAAAATACAATACCTTGCTGTTTACCGGTATTGTTGGAGACCCTACTCAAGAGTAGATTATAGATGCTTCAGAAGGAGACGCCGAGGATTGTCTTGCTGCCCTCAAGAAAGCACAATTATATAAGTTATGAATTGGTTATTTCTTATTCTCGCAGGACTTTGTGAGGTGGCTTTTGCCTTTTGTTTAGGCCAGTCTAAAACCTTTGTAGGTGTGTCGCACTGGTATTGGCTTGGTGCTTTTGTGGTATTTTACATCTTGAGTATGGTATTATTGGCTAAAGCCATTGAGACACTACCGTTGAGCACTGCTTATCCTGTTTGGACGGGTATTGGTGCTGTGGGCACAGTCTTGCTCGGGATATTCTTTTTCCATGAGCATGCCACTTTTTGGCGTATGTTCTTTATTTGTACTTTGATTATTTCTATTGTTGGACTTAAAACTTTATCATGATGGAATTTAGACCTATGCGCCGCAAGCGGCAAGAATTGACGAACAATGAATGTGAAGAGATTTTGCTCAAATCAACTGCCGGTGTGCTGTCTGTCTTGGGAGACGAGGGCTATCCTTATGGTGTGCCGATAAGTTATGTCTTTGCCGAAGGTAAATTGTTTTTTCATTCTGCTGTGGCGGGACATAAAATTGACGCAATCAGTAAGTATGAAAAATGTTCGTTCACGATTATTGAACAAGACGAGATTCATCCTGATGAATACACGACATATTTTCGCAGTGTGATCGCTTTCGGTCGAATCCGCAAATTAGAAAGCATGGAGGATATTATTCATGGCTTGAAACTCTTGGGCGAAAAATACAATCCCGGCGACCATCTTGGTCTTCAGCATGAAATAGACAAGAGTCTTAGTCATGTGGCTGTTCTTAGTATGGAAATTGATCATCTCTCCGGAAAAGAGGCAATAGAGCTGATTAGAAAAAAAGCTAATTAATTGTTGTCTTTGGGTTGATATGGCACACTGAATGTGCAGTTGTGCCATTGCCATCGGGCTGATTCTGCCCCCCTAAAAGGTGTTGCTATTCCACTTCCAAAAAAGCCATTTATTATAGTCACTTTCGATTCTTTACGTGCGTCAATAGCAGGATGTGCTGTTGAACATAGCCATTTGCAATCGTCTAAAACGACAGTACCATAGCGCACCATAGGCATTCGTTGTCTGCATCCTTCACCCCAAGTACATCTGATGTATGTTACGTGCAGTTTGCCTCTGTCTGCCACAATGCGGTCATTTGCGCCAATAAGGCATGAGTTCATGTGGTCGTAACTCAGTGCTGAATAGCCAAAATAACAATCTGCAATAGTTATTGAATCGGATTGTGAGGTGATGTCCAGATTTCCGTCCATACCATCAATAAATATGCAATTGTTTATATATACATTTGTTGAGTGGTCCATTCCTAATAGGTCGTTACCACTCACGTCTATGGCTCCCGGACCTTGAAATTGCAGATTGTTTATTGTTATATTGCAGCAATGTGAGATTTGTATTCCGCCTGCAGAACGAAAAGACTCATCTGCATCATTGAGGTGATTGATTAGTAATTGGCGTGTTACAAACTCGCGTTGCTCGCGAACATACATTCCATTAGGCAATGTTCCGCCATTATCTGAAGTAGAGAGACTCAGCACTTCGGCACTATCCAACATATTTCTTATTTCGCCATTGAGTCGGAAGAGAGTGCGTAGCTTTGCATTGTTAATGCCTATTACAGCTTTGTTTTTTAGATGTTTCAGTACGATAGTGTGTCCGATATAGAAATCACCATTTGAGCCGTCGAGAATAGTCGTGTCGTGATGTTGAATTGCATGGAGTATGCTGTCCGACATATCTGTCTTGTCTGATTGTATAGTGAATGAAGCATGTGTTGTGCATGGCATCAATACTAAGAAAAACAAGCAAACAAGCAGATAGGTCTTATTCATATTACCGACATATTTTCTGATAGAGTAGTCTTATTTGACACTATTTGTTTGGTTTTGGCATGCGTTTGGCTGTTCCGATTGCACCGGTTGGACATACGAGGCGACAAAGGTGGCATCCTACGCATTTATGTCCGATGATATGCGGCTTGCGGTCTTCGCCAAATGCGATAGCTTGATGTCCGCCATCGGAGCATGAGACAAAGCAGCGCCCGCAACCAATACATTTCTCTCTGTCTATCTTCGGGAACACCATTGTTCCACGGTCTAAGTCGTGAGGCAACACAAAGTTCTTCAATTCTTCTCCAACCAATTTCTTCAGCTCTGTGATTCCGCGCTCTTGCATATAATGTTGCAGACCGAGAATAAGGTCATCTATGATGCGATAGCCGTATTGCATGACGGCTGTACATACCTGTACATTGCGGCAACCGAGTTGAATAAACTCAAGCGCATCTCGCCATGTCTCTATTCCGCCTATACCGCTGATGTCCATGTGTTTCTCTATTCCGGCTCGGTGCAGAAGCGGATTGCCTGTCATTTCGTATATCATGCGCAGGGCAATAGGTTTGACTGCTTTGCCTGAATAGCCTGAAATAGTTTTCTTCTCACTTACTTCAGCATCGTGGCTCATGGTGATTGACTTGATTGTGTTGATTGCGCTTATACCATTTGCATCGGCATAGAAACAAGCAAGTGCCGGAGCTGTCATGCTCATCACATTAGGAGTCATTTTGGGAATAACCGGAATACTGACCGCTTTCTTTATGTATGAAGTGTAGAAAAGTATCAATTCTGAGTTCTGACCTATGTCTGATCCAAGCCCTGTGAGTCGCATCTGGGGGCAAGAGAAATTGAGTTCTACGGCATCGCAACCGGCATTCTCTGCCATCTTAGCCAACTCAATCCATTCCTCTTCGGTCTGGCCCATAATAGACGCAATGACAATCTTTTTGGGATAGTTCTTTTTGAGGCGGTGCAATATATCAAAATCCATCGTGTATGGATTTTCGCTCAGTTGTTCCATGTTACGAAAACCGATGAAAGGCGTACCTTCTTTTCTGACTGCATCAAAACGGGGTGATACTTCACGAATGTCTTGCTTGCTGATAGTTTTGTAGAACACACCTGCCCAACCGGCTTCAAAAGCATTTGCCACCATTTCGTAGTTGGTGCATATCGCTGAAGAGGCAAGGAAGAAAGGATTCTCGCACACTATATCGCAGAAATTGATTTCTAATGAGGGCAATTTCTCCGCCGATGTTTGTTGTTCAACGCAAGTGTTGTTATTGTTTGTTGATTGTTTTTGTTGTGCTATAGTCAGCGAACGCAATTCACTAATGCGTATAGGTCTGTCGTAGTGGATACAAGCTTTTTGGGCAGCTTCAACTTCTGCGTCATCCATTTGGGCAAACAGCTCGTTTGCTGTCCAATAGTTGTCGAAACGCAGTGCGCGAATAGCGCGAGCGGCTTTGGCACCGCATGGAGCGTCAGCACAGAGTAAGCAACGCGCCACTTCTTCATTGATGTGTATCATGGTTTGAGTGTATTGATAATTATTTGTATGTTAAAGTTACTGAAGAGCAAAAAACTATTGCAAAGATACAAAAAAATCAGCGAATTATGCAAGCGAATTAACATATTTTGTGAAAAAACAAATTTGTTGGAGGCGTAAAATAGTCATTTTTATTGACAAACTAATCCTCCGTCAATCAAGTAGTGACCGCCTGTACAGAACGAAGCTTTGTCGGAGATAAGGAAATAAACCATCTCTGCCACTTCTTCGGGTTTGCCTGCCTGACCGCGGGCAAAGAGAGCATTCTCCTCCTGCCAATACTGCTCGATGGTCTTGTTGTCCTGCTTGGAGAATTTGGCAAACAGGTTGTCAACTAAGGGCGTGTGTATCGTTCCCGGGCAAACAGCATTGACGCGGATGTTCTTCGGACCTAAGTCAATGGCAAGGCTACGGGCAATCTGACCTATCGCGCCTTTGGTCATTCCGTAGGCGAAACTATGGGCTTTGCCTACAAAAAATTGGTCGCTTGAATTGAGAACTACCGCTCCGCCGCCTCTTTTAATTATATAAGGCAATACGGCTTGCAGAGTATAAACCGTGCCGTAGATATTGGTCTGAATAACAAGGTCTAACTCTTCCTGACTGATGTCCAGCACTGTGTTGCGGCGGTGTATGCCGGAATTGCAAAAGAGTGCATCAATGCCGCCGAATTCCTGCTCGGCAATCAACGCTGCGCGTTCAAGTTCGGTTTTCTTCGACGAGTCGGCTTTGACGAAGCGGGCGTGAGGGGCAATAGTCGTTGGCTCATGTATATCGGTAAAAAGCACATTCCAACCTTCGCTAAGGAATTTGCTGACAGTGGCGGCACCTATGCCACTTGCTCCACCGGTTATGAAAATTGTTTTGTTCTTTGTTGTATTCATTGTTCTATTCTTTTTGCTAATTCATTCAGTGCGAGGAAACGATAGCGCTGTGTGTCATGAGGTATAACGCCTGCTTTCTCAAAAACAACCCTTTCTATATCCTTGCTCTCAAACATTTCCGCTTTAGGCTCAATAAGCAGCAACTGCCCTATGGCACATGCCTCGAAATATACGCCTTGCGGCTTGAAATATTTGTAGTGCGGGTCTGTCTCCTGCGGAAAACCGTTTTCTAACAGCACTATCAGCGGATAACCGGCTTCGCGTAAGGCTTTGCTTATCTGTTTCTCACCTTCAGATATGGCAGGCGTAACAAATACTGTTCCACGCTCCGCTTCTTCCATACTCTGTTCTTTCTGCTGGTCAATCTCTGCTTGTGTCAGGCTGCGTGAGCATTGTATAACGCATTTCATCGGGTAGTCAAGCAGAAACTGATTGCCGAGCGTGGTGCAGCAGAATCCGCCTGCTTGTACGTCTTGCCGTAGTGTAAACAACTGTGGGTTAGCCTGCTTGAGTGCTAATCGGCGCGGGTTGTCGAGGACATAGCGGATGGCGTTGTCGGTCTGTCCGTCACGGAAGCAAACGGTGTCGTCGAAGTCGTTGTCGAAAAGAGGCTCTATGCCCTGCTCTTGATAAAAAGCCTCGCGCTGTTTGTGCGACATCTTCGCCAAAGCCGCCTTCGTTCGTGCGCTCTCTATGTAATCAGCCAATATTGGCTGATTCATTCGGCGCCATGCTTTGGTGCATTGCGCCTTGAAGTCCCGTATGATAGACCCTAACGCCACGTCCATATCTTTTTCAATACGCAAGACACCGTGAAAATGGTCGGGCATCACTTGCTGCGCCAACACGCTGACCTGCCTGCCGTGAGCCGCCTGCTTGGCTGGGATGGAAAGCCACTCCTGCTCCACGAATTGACCAATATTGGTCAATTCCACTCTCGCGTTTATCAACTCCCCTAACACCCGTTTGCGGCGGTGAGTAACAATGGTAATGAGGTAAGTGCCTTGCCACTTATAGTTATTCCACTGCGCTCGTGGGCGGTGCGCAAAGGTGCGCTTTATGCCTTTCGCTTCCCAATACTTCGCCCAGTCAAAGGTGGCGGCGTTTGCGCTTTGGTCTTTCATCTCATTTCCTGATTTGAGTTGTTGAGTGTATCAGCCAATATTGGTTGATACTTATATAATCAATTTAACACGGAAACCGCGAGTTGTCTGTTCTTCGATAAGTTCTTTCACTTGCGGGTGGATAGACTCGCGGGCGGCATCTGTCAGCGGCGAATCGTTCAACCCTTCCACCATGAAATCCAATGCTGTAACGTCTGAAAGTTCGGTATGCGTCAGTCGGAAAGTAAGCGGGCGGAAAGTACGCATGTGAGTGAAAAGCATTTCTTTGAGTAGCGAATAAGCGAGGTCTTGCTTTCCCGTTATATTATACTTAATGCAGAAACGGTTGATGTCGGTATGTATTTGCAGGAAATCATAGTTGTCGCTGTCAATCTCATAAACGAGTTTTTGAATACGATTGACAAAGGCTTTTGTGGCACTGTGCACAGGGTGCTCATATATCTGTTCGGGTGTGCCGTCTTCGTAGATTATGCCTTCGTTCATAAAGAAAATGCGTGTGCTCACATCACGTGCAAAGCGCATCTCGTGCGTTACGATAAGCATTGTCAGTCCGCTTTTTGCCAACTGCCGGATAACCGACAGTACTTCGCCTACCATTGTAGGGTCGAGGGCTGATGTTGGTTCGTCGAAAAGTATAACCTCAGGGTGCATAGCAAGTGAGCGCGCTATGGCGACACGCTGTTTCTGTCCGCCTGAAAGCGACGACGGATAGACATCGGCTTTCTGCGCCATACCGACTTTCTTTAGCAGTTCCATTGCTTCTTCTTTGGCTTGTGCTTCAGGTATCTTCAGTAATTCCATCGGAGCATAGATGATATTCTCTAACACCGTCTTATGCTCAAAGAGGTTGAACGATTGGAATACCATGCCCATTTTGCGGCGTAGTTTGTCCAATGGATAGCCCGGCGCGGTGATATTCTCACCATCAACGATAATCTCGCCCGTTGTCGGCGGTTCAAGCATATTGAGAGCACGCAGGAAGGTGCTCTTGCCTGTTCCTGATGGACCAATAATAGAGATTACCTCGCCCTTTTCTATCTCGCAATTAACATCCTTCAGTACGGTGATTGTACTGCCGTCTGGATTTTGAAATGTCTTACTTAGATGCTTGATTTGTATCATAGGTTTTTGCCATTTTGTCAAGTGTTATAAGCCTGATTTTGCCTTTTGAACTAAAATAAGCAAGTGGATTTGAATCTAATATGAGCAAGCTTAGCTCATTTTTCTCATCAAGGAACAAAATACATTATTGTTTCCATTATTCCGCTAAGGTAGTGGCGCACATATACTTTGTAGTCATGTCGTATGCTCATAACACTATTGTATAATTCCAAATAATCACCACCGCGGTGGTATATGCTGATGGCGAGGGTGGGGTGTAGCGTTTCAATTGTGTTGCGTGCTCCTTCAATGGCTTGTTTTTCAGCTCCTTCTATGTCCATCTTTATGTACATGGGCACTCCATTGGCTTCTTTGATGTAATTATCTATAGCATCCACTTCAACAATAGTTTCGCCGTCTTGCGAAATGGTAGAGCATCTGTCATCTTCATAAAAATGCAGCGTCTCTTTTTTGTTCCAAGCGCCTACCGGACAGTAAGTTATGTTGTCGTATGATTTGAGATTTTGTTTGCACACCTCCATCTTTTGCTTGTCCGGTTCAAAGATATATATCCTTTTGTACTTTCCAACTTGTTTGATGTATTCAAGTGAAGTCTCACCATCGTAGCAACCCAAATCAACAAAAACGCCATCAGATTGTAAGCCTAAAAAATCTTCCCAGTACTGTTGTGATTCGTTGTCAGTGAAAGCAGACATATATTCTTCATTTCCTGTGAGTCTGAAATTAATCAAACGCAACAAAGTGTCGCGCGACAAATCGTCTGCAAACGACTCTATCATTTTCTGATATTGAGCTTTATGGTGTTGGTAGTGAGACTTAAAACCATTCCAAAAAGGAGTTTCTAAATTGTCGTTTTTTGTCAAATTAGATAGCGAACAGTACCAAAAATTTTTCAGTTCAAGCTTGTCTAAGCGTTTTTTTACGCTCTTGTATCTTCCAAGTACTGTGTTGCATACAATGGCTGTCTTTTTGTGTTCTGCCGGTATTTGGTCGAGACTATGCAAATATGGTATGCCATTGTAATCTTTGTCTTGTGTCATTTCGTCGATTATGCCTGCAATTTTGATGTGCGGATAATTGCGCATAATGACAAGCGGAGCGTCAAATCTCGTTCCAAAGAAGTATTTAGGTATATCGTTGTCGTCAATAAATAATTGGCATAAAATCTGAGTAGTATGCATAATTTATTGCTTTTTTTTATTTGTTCACTTGAAATTTGCGGTTTCCGTTTTTGAGGAAGTCCACAATCTGTCGTGCGGCTGCTATGCCGGCATTGATATTGGCTTCGGCTGTTTGTGCTCCCATCTTTTTCGGTGTGGCGAAATAGCGTCCTTTGAAGTCTTCGGCTAATTTGTCATGGCATGCAGGCATGATGTCGGTTACGTAGCGGAAATCCTGACGCTCTGTCATGAGTTCGATAAGTTCGTCTTCATTAATCACTTCCTTACGGGCTGTGTTGACCAACAGTGCGCCTTTAGGCATGCGGCTCAATAATGCTTTGTTGATACTTTGTTTGGTTTCCGCTGTTGCCGGGATATGCAGCGAGACTATATCGCATTTTTCATACAATTCCTCAGCAGAGTGGAGTGGGGTGACATTGTCCTTGAGCATGGCTTCGTCGGGGCAATAAGCATCGTAGGCGAATATCTCCATGCCGAATCCTTTGGCTATACGTGCCACGTTGCGCCCAACGTTGCCGTAGGCGTGTATGCCGAGACGTTTGCCTTTCAGTTCGGTGCCCGATGTGCCGTTGTAGAAATTGCGTACGGCATAAACCATCAGTCCTAATGCCAATTCGGCTACGGCATTGGAGTTCTGACCCGGTGTGTTCATCACGCATACCTTATGCGCCGTGGCCGCCTCAAGGTCTATATTGTCGTATCCGGCTCCGGCGCGGATAACGATCTTGAGTTGTTTTGCTGCGTCAAGTACTTGAGCGTCAATAATATCGCTGCGTACAATCATTGCGTCAGCGTCTGCCACTGCATCAAGCAGTTGCTGCTTGTCGGTGTATTTCTCAAGCAGGCAAATCTGCATGCCTGCTTCCTCTGCCACTTGCTTGATGCCGTCAACGGCAATCTTGGCAAAAGGCTTTTCTGTTGCGATAAGTATTTTCATGATAATAAAATAATTATAGTTCGTCTAAACATTTAAGAATTTGTGGTTTTAACAATGGAATATCTTCATTTATAGTCTTCCATAGTTTATCGGGTTGTATTGCATAGTAGCCGTGAACGAGTACATGGCGCATGCCCTCTATTGCATCCCATTCTATATCAGAATGAGAATCCTTAAATTCGTAAGTTAGCTTATATACTGCCTCCCCGATGATTTCAACTTGTTTGACGAATCCATAAAATATAATTGGATCCGATTGAAGTTGTTCAACGCTATATGCTTCTTTACGGTCAATAATAATATCAATGGCATTGAGAATATGTTGAAGCCGTTCTTTATCTCTAATGGGTTCTCTCATAAATCAAAATTTTATCGTGATTAACTGACTCTTTTGCAAAATCTCTTAAACAGTCTTCTTCTACTAAATCGACACGACGATTGAGTTTTTTACTCAATCCGACTATTATTTTCGATATGGAAAACAGTGAGATAGATTGGTCGCTATAGTTTACCAATAAATCAATATCGCTGTCGGGAGTTTCTTCACCGCGTGAATAAGAACCGAACAGATATGCTCGTTCTATGGGCTGTTCCGACAAGTATTCTTGAATTGTAGGAATCAGTTTTTGTGTTGCAGGGGAAATCATAATTTTTTATATTTTGTGTTCGTAGTCTTTCATGCAGTCAACGAGGGCTTGTACGCCTTCAAGTCGGAAGTTCTTTGGCTTCTGCTTCTTCAATCGGGTGAATATAATCCGATGCTTTAAGCGGTGTTACCACACTACGCCCGAGTTCTTTTTCCAAGTCTTTGCGGGCATTGTTGGCTATTTTGCCGCCTGCTTGCGCTGTCTGTTTACTTTCGTTAAACCCTTGAGGATTACGTTGTTTGGAAATCTCGGTGGTAGCCACTTCTGCAAGGGTGTTGAGCGCAAGTTCGATATTGGTCATATTGTCGCGTAGGTTCTCCTTGGTCAGACCTTTGAATCGTTTGTACTCTCCTGTGGTCATACCGCTCCATGCTTGTGTGAGTATGTTGGTCAGTACGGCAAAGTCTTTGGAGTCATGAATGCCGGAGCGTTCCCATTCATCGGTCAACTCTTTACGCATACGTATGGATTTCATGCGCTCGGCTATCCAGCGGTCGCTGTAACCTTGTCGGCGATAATCCTCAACTGCCATCTGGAAAGTCTGCTCAGGGTCAATCATCTGGTCAACACGCTGTGCGCCCACTTCGGCAAGCCACCGTTTGACCGGCTCTGCTTTTTTGCTCGGTATAGACTGGATAATGCGGAAAATACCCTCAAGGTCAGCGGCTTGTGTTTGATAGTATTTGCCGTCAGTTGCTTTCATTCGAGTAGGGGTACAAATTGTACCCCACCTTGAATTTAATTCCGGGTCGCGAGAACGCATGCGCTTGATATACTGTTTTGCATCAGTGCTTTCCGTCAGCACCTCAACTATATCAACAACGGAAAAATAGTATTTCTCCTCTTGTTCGTTCCAAACAATGCGAACCTTCTTGCCTTCAAAGAGTTGTATTACCGTTTCGTCAGCCATAGTTGTTAGATATTAGTTGTGAGAAATTAGTCGTGAGAAATTAGCTGTGAGATATTAGTCGTGAGTCGTAAGAACTTTCACCTTTCCCCTTTCACTTTTCAATTTTTTCTCTCGTAGTCTTTCATGCAGTCAACGAGGGCTTGTACGCCTTCAAGATCCATTGCATTATAGATTGAAGCGCGGAAACCGCCTACCGAGCGGTGACCTTTGACACCTACCATGCCGCGTTCGGTTGCGAATTTCATAAAGTCGTCTTGCAAGTCTTGATATTCAGGCTTCAGCACGAAACATACGTTCATGCGCGAACGGTCTTCGGCGCGAGCTGTTCCAACGAATATCTTTGAGTGGTCGATGGCATCGTATAGTAATTCTGCTTTGGCTTTGTTGCGACTCTCCACCCATTTAACTCCGCCGTTGGCTTTGAGCCAGCGCAAGGTCAGCATAGCTGTATAGATCGGCAGCACCGGTGGTGTGTTGAACATCGAGCCGCCGTCGATATGCGTCTGATAGTTGAGCATTGTAGGGATATAGCGGCTCACATGTCCGAGCATGTCGTTCTTCACGATTACAAACGTAACGCCTGCCGGGGCAAGGTTCTTCTGGGCACCGCCGTATATCAGTCCGTATTTGCTTACATCAATCGGACGGCTCAAAATGTCTGATGACATATCTGCAACCAATGGCACACGACCTAACTTGCTATATATATCAGCCAACTTGCTGTCACTCAACTCTGTACCGTAGATAGTATTGTTGGTGGTAATGTGAAAATAGTCAGCATCTTGCGGAATCTCGTAGTCCGTCGGGATAAACGTAAAGTTGGCATCAGCCGAGCTTGCCACTTCTACTGCCTCACCGAACCCTTTGGCTTCTTTGAGTGCTTTCTTTGCCCAGACACCGGTGTTGAGATAGGCTGATTTTTTCTCCATCAGGTTGAATGGCACCATGCAGAATTGCAGACTTGCACCGCCGCCGAGGAAGATAACAGAGTAACCTTCAGGTACTTCAAGCAACTCTTTCATCAGTGCTGCTGCTTCGTCAACAACGGGTTGGAAATACTTGGCTCGGTGAGAAATCTCCAATATACTCAGACCCTCACCTTGAAAATCAATGACAGCCTCGGCTGTTTGTTTAATCACTTCTTGTGGCAGGATACTCGGTCCCGCATTGAAATTATACTTTTTCATGATATACTTATATTTTCATTATGTAAATTTACAACGTGCAAAGATACAAAAAAACTATGAAAAAGTCAAAGCAAGACGCAATTATTTTTGATTTAGTGGGTAAATAGGTAAGATATGTTGGTGGAGAGATTAGGTAGGATAGTGATAGTACAAGCAAATCGTGTGGTTGCGCATGTATCCGCAGCGGCATAATTGCACATAACTCACGTCCTTTCTTCCTTTCACGGCAAATCAGATTTGCCGTTTCCTTTCTCCGTCCCTTCAGTCGGCATTACATTCCGACCTCATTTATTTTCCTGCCGTTAGAATCATATCGTTCACCGTTGATAGTTTCAATTATCAGATGACCATCATTTATATATTTAGTATATGATGAAGGTCTATTGTCTTCCGCCGTATTGGTGATTGATTGCAGATGCTTGCTGAGTAACAAATGAGCCATGCTCTTCCTCAATAACCGCCGAGCCGGAATAAGCCATGCGCGTGAAATAATAAGGAGTATTAGGCGATAGTCCACGGATTGTGAAAAAATAATATTGCACAAAGCGTTTCTCTTTCAACATTTTGTCTGCCTTAAAATATACCTGAATTTTGCGAGGAGGTGAGTTCTCCCAGAATATTCTACCATGCCATCCCAATGGTTACGCCTATACCATGTTGCAGATATTGGTTAAGCATATCTTTATTGCTTTGGGGTTTATATACCTTTAAATTCATCTTGTCAGGTGACCATAGCCAATTCATGTCATAATGGACTCCAAGAACCAAATCACAAGGATTAAATGGAATTCGCCAGTCAAGTCCTATACGAGTATCTGCAAGAATAGAGAAACCACCATTGACATTGCCGGTCTTCATAGGGCCTACGCCTGCGCTTTGGGTGATACGCGGTACTAACAAGAACTTGCCGACGTTAATAGGCAATTGACCGCCTGCGTAAAGTCCAAATATGGCGCCAACGCACGTTTTATAACCTAATTGTGTACCAAATGTCCTATCTTCAGTCATTGCTTCCATAAAGAGAGCGGAAATCTGTACACCTGTTTCCAAAAATCCCAACCAATCATAACCGAATTGCAGTACAGCCTGCTGATTGCTGCCTAAATAGTTGTCGTAAACGAGCCGGACATGCTTTCTATGGTCTAAGTCATTGATGATATGCGAAGCCTTCAGTTCATAATGTTTGGCTTTTTTTGCATCTAAGCCGACAATACTATCTCGCAGAGTTATAGTATGCAGGACAGGATCTAAGGGCAAACGCAGTTTTTCATCTTTTATTTGTTTTTGTATGGAGTCAGGCATTTGACGGAAGACATAGAGCCACTGCTCGCCTGAGAGCGTACGTACAGGTGAGATGTCGCGGCTTTCGGTGTAATCTGTCTTATCAACAGCTGACATAAAAGCTTCGATGTCTTCTTTTCCTATAGCCAGTCCCACACCATCGCGATAGAATGCTTTCCAAGTATTGATACCCAGAATCGTATATTTGTTTTCTTCGTTTTTGTACAGCAACGGACCACCACTGCTACCGGGGTCGATGGCAGCAGTATGCTGAATAGTTCGTTTGGTGTTAGTATCAATATCAACTCTTGCATTTGATATGCTGCCTCTTGTCATTTGCCACGAAGACCTGCCTGCGAGTTCTGGAAAACCTGCTGCCACAATAGACATGTCATCAACTATCTCGCCTTCGAAAATCGGCAAAGGGAACACTTCGTCTGTTTCAGGCAATTCAATTGCTGCCAAATCGGCTTTTGAATCAACATGAACCACAGGACACGCTGTAAAGTTAAGCGTCTTGTCATGCAGTTGAAAAATGACATTTGTTGTTTTTGCATATCCCACGATATGCAGGTTCGTCACCACATATTTCTTTCCGCCTTGAGCCACGACGACACCTGAGCCGAATAAATCATCGCTTTTGTATGAAGTCAGCGTCTGAGCAGCATCCCTAAACCCCGCACGAGCGGTGTACAAGCCATAATCTGCAAACAGACTCTTGTCGGTCTCATCATATATTGGTTTCACAATACAAACACTATGGCGCAGACCTTGCGCCAAAATTATCTGCCCGCAACAGAGCAAAAAGACTGCAAATATTATACGTTTCATTGTCTTGTTAGTTATTCGTCATCGCCGACTACGCCATTTGTGACTGAATCTGTTTTAACCTCTGGAATAATCATAATCGGTTCTGCAGCTTTCTTTCCACCAGCCATCTCATCCAATATATACTGCATGTCAGAACCTTTGAGTTTGCCTTTCTTTATTGCCGTTGCAATATCTTTATTTTCTGCAAACAACCCGGCTACTTTATTTTTTATGTAATTGAAGCTGCCATTCCACAGCACTAATTCAGCCAATTCCCATTCTTTCCGTACCAAGTAATAAATGGTTGGCGTATCTGGACTGGTTCCTCCTACAAACTTTACAATATCCATCTCTCCGGTCTTCATGTCTATCTGGTAGTATTTTTCACATTGAAAAACAACTCCCCATGCGCTACCCACAACAGGATAACCCCACTGATGTTCGCTTTGCATCATCGTTTTCTTAGCATGAACGTAATAAAGAGTGTGTGGCTTGTCAGGAAAGTCCTTATGCCAGATTCTGATACCGATAATGTCTATTGCCATAATATCGGTATATTTCTTATCGTCAACATTCTTCTTGACACCAAGTTTGCTTTTGCCCGATTGCGGCAACTCAATTTCTGCAAACTCTTCATGATGACCATCCGTAAAATATATTTCGCCTGGATAGTAATGAGGTGTCATCAAATTTATTGCGGTAAACATCTGCGCCTTAATGGCAAAACTTGTCAACAGTAGTGCTGCAAATAAAAAAAATCTTGTTTTCATTATTTATCTTTTTTAGGTTTGGTTCTTATTTTGCAACTTTAGTTGATTTGTTCTTGCTGTGTACTTTTGTTAAATCCATCCATATAATGTATATCGTTGATTTATTGATATATATTATCTCTTAGCCGGTCGGGTGAACTTCCAGTTGCTCTGCTTTGCTGTGGTCTTGGGTTGCGCTTCGGCAGTGTGAGCAGCGGTTTCTGCTGATTCGTCGCCATTGTCTATCGCATCTTTGATAGCTTCGGCTACTGCATTAACCACTTTCTTCGCTGCTTTTACCCCTTCCTTAACCGCATTGACCGTTTCCTCAACTATGTCAATAGGCTCAACATAGCAAAGCACATCACCTTTCGCAACGACTGCACCTTGTTGCTTCTCTGTGGCAACAACTTCGAGATTATATGGTGCCACAATACTTTCAATGCCGTGGGCTGTCTGCAGTGCAACGAGTTGTTGTCCTTGCAAATAACGTTTGCCGTTCATCGGCGGAAGAGAGGTCTCGTTGTAGTCTAATTCCCACATCACGCGGCCACCGGCTGATGCTGTTATAGCTTGTGCGTCAGGGAACATCTGCTCGCGTTTGGCACGCAATATCTCTTGCAAATCAACTTTTACACCACTACCGGCAGTGCCTTGTGCCGCTTTCTGAATACGCTCTGCAAGGTCTTTGTTGAACTGCTCTTTGGCTTGACCTGACTTGTATTCACGATATTGCTTCTCGTGCATCGCAAACTCAAACAACTCTTCGTCGTCCTGTCCGCGTTCCCAGCCGAGTTCTTCCATCTGCTTGATATAGTCAGGCAGTACGTCAGGATATAACGCTTGTGGGTCATCGGTATAGAACTCAAAGCCTTTCTCTTTGGCAAGTTCGACGATTTCAGGTGCCAATTGTCCCGGCAGTTTGCCTGATTTGCCGAGTATCATGCCCCACATGGCTGGGTCCATACGACTGAATGGTTTTTCGTCCATTGACTTACTGAACAAGTTCATCAATGCGGCATTTTTCACATACTGACTGAATGGCGTTACCAAACATGGAGTTCCCAACATAGGCCATATACGTTGCACTTCTTCAAACAATTCTACAAGCAGTTCGTCTTCCGACAATTCCGGCCGCCCTGCTTTTTTGTTGTTGCTGTTGATGGCTGCATGTATGCCTTTGAGGTCGGCCATCAATGAACCCATCATACCGCCCGGCAGACCGCAACCTACCAACAAAGAGGTCATCTTTGAGTTACGTGGGTCAATCCAGTAGCCAAGGAAATCGTCAATAAACGACTGTGTCAGTCGGCGAGCCTCCATATAGGCTTTCATGTTGATGTCAGGCACCGAGAAACCTGCGTCACGCATCATGGCTTGTATAGTAATCACGTCAGGGTGTACCATACCCCATGACAGCGGCTCAATAGCTACGTCAAACACGTCGCCGCCTGCTTTGGCTACTTCGAGCATACTTGCAACAGAGAAGCCCGGACCGGTATGACCGTGGTATTGTATAATAATGTCAGGATGCTTCTCTTTGATAGCACGCACAATATCGCCCAACATTGCAGGACGACCGATACCTGCCATATCTTTCAAGCATATCTCTTGCGCTCCGTTCTCTATCAGTATCTCGGCAAGATTGATGTAGTATTCGCGCGTATGAACAGGACTATATGTTATGCACATAGTTGCCTGAGCCGTCATACCTGCTTCCTTCGCCCATTTGATTGACGGAATGATATTGCGTGGGTCGTTCAGACCGCAGAATATACGTGTAATATCAACGCCTTGTGCGTGTTTTACCTTGTACATCAGCTTGCGCACATCAGCCGGAACAGGGTTCATACGCAATGCGTTCAGACCGCGGTCGAGCATGTGGGTCTTGATGCCGGCCTCGTTGAATGGTTTGGTGAAGGTGCGTACTGCTTTGTTCGGATTTTCGCCGTAAAGGAGATTGACTTGTTCGCTTGCACCGCCATTAGTTTCAACGCGGGCAAAACATCCCATGTCGATAATCACAGGTGCTACTTGTGCTAATTGGTCTTTGCGCGGAACATATTTGCCGCTACTCTGCCACATGTCGCGATACACGAGGCTAAATTGAATTTCTCTTTTCATCTATTTTGTTGTTTTAATTTTCACTTTTTTTCATTGTTTTGCAAAGATACAATATTTTTTTGATTTTCGGTGTATATTTTTTGCATATTTTTGCACAAAAAAAATGGTGCGTCATAAAAAACACACCATTACTCGAGCAATTACAAAAATCAAAATTATTTTTGTAAAGCGTCAGCAACTGTAGCAGCAGCTTCTTGTGTTGCCTCAACAGCTTCAGCAACTTCTTCGCCGGCAGCTTTGATTGTGTCAGCAAGTGTAGCAGCTTCAGCCTCAGCTTCAGCAGCAGGAGCTGCAGCTTCTTCAGCTTTTTGGCAGCATTCTTGCTTTGTTGAATCACACTCTTTAGCGCCCTCTTCTTGAGCTGCTTTGTTACCGCAAGCTACCATTGCAAGAGCTGCAGCAAAAATAAATAATACCTTTTTCATTTTTCTAAAAATTAATATTAATAATTAGTTCTTTTTGGTTCAAAAGCCAAAATCGGCACAAAATTACAATATTTTTTTGATATATTGTATATTTTTTTTAACTTTTTTTTGCAAAAAATGCATTTTTAACTATTTTTGTTGTAATTTAGTATGGTGTTAAGCCCTAAAAGCACCAAATTCTTCTGAAAAATTGTATCACTGTTTAGCTTGTGATGATATGTTGTCGCGTTGCCTCCTGTGATTATAACTTTCAAATCATCTACTTTCTGACTTAATTCTTTGATGTAACCTTCTATTTCGAAGCATATACCATTCACTGCACCTGCTATCATGGCGTCTTTGGTGTTGTCGGCAAAAAGCGGAACAATTTGTTTTTGTGTCGTTTCCACTTTGGGTAGTTTGCCGGTGAAATAGCGCAGTGCTTTGAGTCGCATTTTTAGTCCGGGAGCTATATTGCCGCCCATAAAACCTTTCTCCGCACTTACGAAGTCGTATGTTATTGCCGTTCCGGAATCGATGACAAGCAGATTGGAGTCCGGGTAGAGCTGACTTGCGCCAACGGCTGCGGCAAGACGATCTTGACCGAGAGTAGGGGCGTAATGTTTTTCAATAGGGACAGGGGTGTTGTGGTCGAAAAGAACAAATTTTTTGCTCTTCTTGTTCAGAGTATTGACAATGGCTGGTTCTATGTTTATCACCGACGAAATAATACTTGACTCAATTTGAGGATAGGCGGCAAAAAACTTGTCTATATCGTTAGCACGAAATTCTTGCGAACGATAGAGCCAACAATCCATAATCTCCCCTTCAGGGTTGAATACGGCTATTTTGGTGCGACTATTACCCTGGTCGATGCAGAGATTGAACCCCATGTCAATACACAACTGATGGAATATTTGAAGGCGAAATAGTCGGCTCAGCCACATTGGCAACAGAATCAACAACATATCGTTGCATTCCGCGCCAAGGAAGTGCGCCTTTGTATTCTTTGTAGTGCACTTCTACATGTTTGCCTGCACTATGTTCGAGCAGACTTGCAACATGCTCGTCTTCAACCGAAAATTCAAACTCGTTGGAGGTCATTTTGCCGTTTTGAGAGGCTGATTTAGTGTTGCCGAAACCTTCTTGAATTAGTTTGCCCTCATAGGTCTTGAAGATATAGCCTTTGTTGGTGATGTAATTCAGTGTTCCGGCTGTCCAACTCTCGCCAAACACAAAATAAAATTTAAACCAAAACAAACCGCACAAGGTCAAAAGAATAACTGCCAATATGGGCAGAAAAATTTTCCAAAATTTACTCATATATCTTACTTCTAATTTCTAAATTTCTAAATTTCTAATTTCTCACTTCTTACTTCTCACTTCTCACTTCTATTTCTCACTTCTCTATTTCGTTGCAAAAGTACAAAAAAAAAGAATAAAAGCCAAAAGTTTGTAGCATTTTCTACCAAATTTTGTTAAAGTGTTGTTTTTTGTACCTAATTTTTGTTAATATCTCAAAAAAGTTGTAACTTTGCAATAGTGAAATAATGCACAAAAAAGAATAACTTATGTCAGCAGCAATAGAGTTTAACAACGTATCGAAACAATATCGTTTAGGTCTTGTGTCAACAGGAACATTAAGTCATGATTTACAGCGTTTTTGGGCGGTTA
The DNA here is from genome assembly GCA_017527495.1 of Paludibacteraceae bacterium. Lineage (GTDB taxonomy): Bacteria > Bacteroidota > Bacteroidia > Bacteroidales > Paludibacteraceae > RGIG6639. The sequence continues at coordinate 17,238 of JAFXPY010000019.1, read as the reverse complement.
ATATACGTGGAAAAGAAGACCCTTATTTGAAGATAGGAGAAGAGAACGACCGTGCTACAAAAGGTAATTCCGAGTATGTTTGGGCATTGCGGGATATTGATTTCAAGGTAGAGCAAGGCGATGTCGTCGGTATAATAGGCAAGAATGGTGCCGGCAAATCAACATTGCTCAAACTCTTGTCGAAGGTTACGGCACCAACGCTCGGTACGATTTGTGCTCGCGGCAGAATTGCGTCATTGCTTGAGGTTGGTACAGGATTTCACCCTGAGATGACAGGTCGAGAGAATATCTATTTGAATGGCGCCATAATGGGTATGACAAAGAGTGAGATAAAGCGCAAGTTGGATGAGATAGTAGATTTCAGTGGTTGTGAGCGCTATCTCGACACTCCTGTGAAGCGTTATTCAAGCGGTATGACGGTGCGTCTTGGTTTTGCTGTGGCGGCTCATCTTGACCCTGAAATACTTGTCGTAGATGAAGTGTTGGCAGTAGGAGACGCCGAGTTCCAGAAAAAGGCCATCGGTAAGATGCAAGATATTTCGCAGGGGACAGGGCGCACGGTGTTGTTTGTGAGTCATAATATGGCAAGTATAGGTACGCTCTGCAAGTCGTGTGTGATTCTTGAAAACGGTCGCGTGAAATTTATTGGCGAAACAGAACCGGCCATTGAACTCTATCGTCAGTCGAATGCTGTTGATTTGGACAGAGTGTTTGATTTCGATTCTGAAGAACGCAGAAAAATGCGTGTACGCTTTTCTGACTTTTTCATAACCGACGAGCATGGTATGGTCAAAGATGCGTATTTCTTTGAAGACAAACTCAAATTTACATTCAAAGTAAAGAGCGAAGATGCAATGTCAGTTGCAATGCGTATTGCGGTGTTTGATGTTAATGAGGTACGTGTTATGGCGTTTGATTCGGCAGATGTTGGTAGTTTCTTGAAAATTGAACGTGGAGAAACGACCATAGAAGTAAATATGCTTGACCAACTGAATATCAAACCCGGAATATACAAAGTGAATATCTCGTTGCGCCAGGGAACAACAGTCATGGATCATATTGTCGGAGTTGCAACTTTTGACATTGCAGAGCGCGACTTCTTTGGCAGTGGGCGTTTTAGTGCCTACGACATGGCAATCTCACTAAAACATCATCAGTGGACTATAAAATAACATTATGCTTCACCTGCTCATAATATGGTCGAATGCCTCAAGAAAAAAAGAGGAGATAATCAATGATTTGAGAAAGTCGTTTGTTGTTAGAAACATTTTTGCATTTCATTGGGATAAAGATGTTTTTCTCCAAAATCTAAAAGTTTTTTACTCTCATTCGCAATATGCCTTAGACGAGAAAGAGTATCACAATTTGTTTGTATATAAAATGCAACATTGTGGTAGCGAGGATTTTACGGCAGTAATTGTTGAGGACGAGCATCCTGATTTGCAAGAGCGTGAGACCTCATCGGGAAAAGTTGTGGTCAATGCCAATATGTTCGACAAAAAGCAACTATATCGCGAGTGGACAGGTGGCGGACACCAAATACATACGAGTAACAGCGATTGGGAAACAAACAAAGACCTCACAATGCTTTTCGGCTATAACTCAAAAGATTTCACCGAGCATTATGAGCCAAGCGAGCAAGAGATCGAGATAAACAGAAATTGTGTTGGTGTCGGTGGGTTTGATAGCATTGAACAATTATTCTATTTGCTCAACAATTCGATAGAATATGTAGTGATGCGCAATCATGAGTGTTTGCCCAATGAGTACACCGAAGAACTGCATGGGGATATTGATTTGTTGGTTGAAGACAAAAATTATATCAAATATCTTACCTCAGCCAAAGACGTATATCAGATACCTTATCGTGTCTATCACACAATTTTGATTGACGGAAAAGAAGTGCCGTTTGATTTCAGGCATATAGGTGATGATTATTACGATGTGATTTGGCAATATGACATACTTCAGACAAGACTGCTGAACAGCAAGGGTTTCTATGTGCCTAATGCAGAAAATCAATATTATTCGCTTCTCTACCATGCTTATATTCAGAAACCTGAAGTGGCAGCCGATTATCCCCCTAAATTGAGATATTATGCGGAGCAGATTGGTATAGAATATAAAAATGATGCCTCGACAGCACTTAGTCAGTTGGATGATTTCCTGCTGGCTCACAATTATGATTATGTTCGTCCGCAAGACATAACCGTTCATTATAATAGGTCACTCTTGCAAAAGTCGAAATTATTCAGTATGTATGGCGAGCCGGTGTCGAAAAGTAGAAATCACCAAATTGAACCCTGTGATTTTTTCACGGCTGTATATAAGCGACCAAATTCATACTTGAAACGTGCTGCGGATTTTCTTATTGACAACGAATACAATCGGCTCAAAAAACTTGAACGATACGATTGTTTTCCAAAGGTGTTGGATTATGGACTGGCTGAATATGGAAAATACATTGAGATAAGCGAGATAGATGGGCAATCGTTACTTGAATTTTTCAAGCTGCAGAGACATCGCACTCCGCGTTATTTACGCTCCTTTACCGAGCAGTTGTACGATATATTGCGTATACTGGTGGAAAACAATATCTTGCATCGTGATTTTATTCATCGCAATTGGATTATACGAGAAGAAAATGGAAGGTGTAAATTGTTTTTGCTCGATTTCGGGTGGGCGGCTGACATTGACAAACATAGTCAGACTTATGCACCGACGGGTTTGGGAACAACAATGACGCAGTCGTATAAACTTGCAGATGGTTACTCTGATTTCTATTCAGCAGGCAGACTTCTAAACCATATTTTCCCTGTATATATACCCTACATAAAGAAAATAGAAAAATTTTTAGTTACAATAACAGCTGACCACTATGACTCAACAGACCGCCTTCAACAAGACATATTGCAACTTAAAACGTTAGTCAATAAACGTTTCTCTCTGAATGATTATAGAAAGATATTTCTCTATCGGCATAGCAAAGTAAACAAAAAACTGACCAATCTAAAAAAGAAAATCAAGAGGAGATTGAAGCGATGAACACGGCTGCAATAGACATAATTGTTTTGACCTACAATCAAGCTGATTACATCGAGCAAGCATTGGATGGCATTCAGGCGCAACAAATTTCTGTGCCATATCGTGTCGTCATTGCTGACGATATGAGCACCGACGATACGCTTGAGCGCATCAAGAAATTTGAGCGTAAGCATAATTTGAAATTTGACTATCTCACAGCCGATAAAAATCTTGGAATGGTTGCAAATTATCGTCGTGCGATACACGCCGTTGAGGCTGATTTTTGTTGTATGCTTGAGGGCGACGACTATTGGACTAATCCGCATAAACTGCAGATGCAGTATGATTATATGAAGGCAAATTGCGACTGTCTTCTATGTTATACAGATTGCGATATAATCGACCACGACATTCCAAGCAACAGTGTGCAAGGTGTTTTCCGTACTGCCCATCGTGAATTGAATGCGGACCAACCTTTGCTTGAAAATCTCTATCAAGCCAATGTAACATGGATGCTTTCAAGAGATTTGTTGCAGCATATTGTTTTGCCTGATAATTGCACTGACATACCCCTTGTATTTATGTACGAAGCATGTTTGCATGGTAAGCTGTATTTTATGTCAGAAACGACGGCTGTTTATCGTTTGCATAGTGGGAGTGTAAGCAGCTGTGTAACGAACGGCAATAGGGGGGGGTATTATCGCTATTCGCGTAATGTGTTCCTTTTGCAAGTTGGCTACATACCGAAATTTCCGCAACAGGATGAGACGCGTAAAATAATCTTTTCCGACGCATTGAGATTTGTTTATCCATACGCCTGTGAAATTGGCGACAAAGAGATAACGGACATAATAGAAAATTATTTTGCAGATAGATTAGATCTGAATGTAGTGAAAAATATGTACGGCAAAATAGAGAATTTAGAGTTGAAATTGAGCAAATTAGAAAATTCAAGAAAATATAGATTAGGTTCATTCTTGCTTAAACCATTAGATATATTGAAAAAATAGATGACGGCAATTGAATTCAACAACATATCGAAGCAGTATCGTCTTGGAGTGGTGTCGACAGGTACTCTAAGTCATGACCTAAAACGCTTTTGGACAGTCAGTGTGTTGGGCAAAGAAGATCCTTACTTGAAAATTGGTGAGGAGAACGACCGTAGTGTAAAGGGAGAGTCGGAGTATGTGTGGGCGTTGCGCGACATAGATTTCAAAGTAGAGCAAGGCGATGTGGTTGGAATAATAGGGAAAAATGGAGCCGGCAAATCAACATTGCTCAAGCTCTTGTCGAAGGTAACGGCACCTACAACAGGCACTATTCGTGCTTATGGTCGCATTGCATCATTGCTTGAAGTCGGAACGGGATTTCACCCTGAGATGACTGGCCGTGAGAATATCTATTTGAATGGCGCCATAATGGGTATGACAAAAAAGGAGATTGACCGGAAGTTGGACGAAATAGTAGCATTCAGTGGTTGCGAGAGATATATTGATACACCTGTAAAGCGTTATTCAAGCGGTATGACCGTGCGACTTGGTTTTGCCGTTGCCGCCTTTCTTGACCCTGAGATACTTGTTGTTGATGAGGTGTTGGCAGTTGGTGATGCCGAGTTTCAGAAAAAGGCAATAGGCAAGATGCACGACATAAGTCGCGGAGAAGGACGCACAGTCCTTTTTGTGAGCCATAACATGGCAAGCATCAAGCAACTATGCAACCGAGGCGTATTGCTTGAGAACGGCAGAGTAAAATATATAGGTGAGATAAAAGACACAGTAGAACAATATATCGGCAATGGTCTGACAGACAAAACTCATTTCTATGAAGATCTGACCACAGCTCCCGGTAATGATGTAATTCGGTTACGCTCGTTTCAGATTAAACCTTTGAATGCAAACAATCAAATAGATATAACAACAGGAATTAGTTTCCAAATAGAATTTTTGTGTAACAAAAAAGATGCGATGTTGGACATCAACATTGAAGTGAAGACCTTGGATGATGTCACTGTTTTTCAGGTAGGTCATCTTTTAGGGGAAGTGGGGCAAAAAGATTCTAAAGTGGGAATGTATAATGTGACATTCAGTCTGCAACCTTATACTTTAAATGCAGGAAAATATAGGGCGTCAATATTTTGGGGTGAGAATCAGCGTTATGTGGTTTATGAAGGAATAGAATTAGATTTTGAAGTGGAAAATGAATTGTCCGATATGGGCTTCAATCAAGACACTATGCCCGGAGTACTCCGACCAAGAAATGAATTTGATATTTCATATAAAAAATTGTAAGTGATTTGAAAAAGCAACAATCAGAGATATTAACAGTTTGTGTTTTTTGTTACAATCAAAAAGAATTTATCAAACAATGTTTAGACAGCATTGTTGGTCAGCAGACTAATTTTGATTTCAGTATTCTTGTCGGTGATGATTGTAGTACAGATGGAACAAAAGAGATTTGCATTGAATTTCAGCAAAAATACCCGGACAAAATAAGTCTGGTATTGAACGAAAAAAATGTAGGTCTAATGCATAATTATGTTAATATACTTAATCATGTCTCGACAAAATATGTAGCATTATGTGCAGGAGATGACTATTGGTGTGATACTAATAAATTGCAAAAGCAAGTATCATTTCTTGAAAACAATCAAGAGTATGTTATGTGTTTTACTAATGCTTACAAAGAGTATTACAAAATGCAAAATCAAGAACGTGAGATATTTGCAAATATAGCCAATAGAGAGTATCAAGGGAATGAGATAATAATTGATTGGACAATTCCTGCATCTTCTGTGGTTTTGAGAAAAGATAAGTTTGAGCCTTCTTTTTTGTTGAAAAGAGAGTATTATGCAGAAGATTTGGCAACATACTTGAAATTAGCCGAAGTAGGAAAGTTGTATGGAATGTCGGATATAACCACAATTTATAGGATACATGAATCGTCAATAACGGCAAAAAAAATGTCGTCAAAAGAGTGGATTTATCGATATGAAACAACGCTAAAATCAATAGACAAAGAGTTAAATCGGAAATACCGCAAGACTATTTGTGAAGATTTGTCGATTACATATTATCAAACAGGCAAGAATGAATTTAAGCGGGGCAGTAAATTCTTGTCGTTGAGATTCTTGTTTATATCGTGTTGTAAAAAAATAGAGTCTGTTTTTTAGTCGTTAATAATGCCAAGAGAGAAAATAAATATAGTATTGTCTGTTTTAATCATAACGCACAATCAGCGTACTTTGCTTAAGCGTTGTTTGGATAGTGTCGTAAAACAAAAAATTGATGTTGCATGGGAAATTGTTATTTCAGACGACAGATCAAATGACGGAACAAAGGAAATGGTGGATGACTTTATAATGCAGAATCGTGACATAGTTAAGAATCTTGTTGAAATAAAGTATTCTTACTGCAATTCAGATGATTGTGAGCCCGCAACAACGGCTGAGCGGTGTGGTTGGAATAAACTAAATGCATGGAAAAATGCAACCGGTAAATATATGGTCAACATAGATGCAGATGATTATTTGTGTAATGACAATATATATCAACATCAAATAGATATGCTTGAGACTCATCCTGAATGTAGTATGTGTCAGCAATGCATAGTTATAGTGGATGACGGAAAGCCTTTGGATAATGGATTGGTCGTGTATGGGGCTGATTTTTTGCATTCAGGAGATATTTTAAATCTAAAAAATATTTCTTCACAGCAATTGCAGAATATCAATCAAGCTTATATGATGGTCAGACATCCGGAGGATGATGTTGCTCAGTTATATGGAAAATATTATGACGATACAGTTATTACATTGCATCATTTGCAATATGGGCCTATAGTTTTTTTTAATGAAGCGGGTTATGTTTGGGTGCAATATCCAAATAGTATCAATAATTCTTTGTCGTCAGTAGAGAGAAGTGTTTTAGATGGCATACTGAATTTGCACCATATTCATTTTTTCCCTCATTACGCTGGCGTTTTATTGTATTATGATTTGCAGCAATTAATTCGTTTGCATAAGGTAGGTGAAGACTATATTTTGTTAGAATCTCAGCGCAATTATTGGAAACAAGCAGATGGCTTTATTTTTGAATACTATTCAAAAAAACGAAGAACAATAGTGGATAAAATCAGATATAGATTTAATCGATATTTTTTATTGTTATTGAGTCGCTATGAGATAACTTCACCCCTAATGTTGAAATTAGCATATTGTATGTTGACAAATTCAAGTCAGGCGAGAAAAACTCAATTAGCAGATTGGAAAATATGAATTTTATGATAATCAATTAGGTATGAACCCACAAATTATACAGTTGCCGAAGATATTAGACCATAGAGGTAACCTTTCGTTTATTGAAAGCAACTATCATATCCCTTTCAAGATAGAGCGTACCTTTTGGATTTTTGACGTGCCGGGAGATGAGTCGCGGGGAGGACATGCCTACAAAAACACTGAGGAATTTATCGTGGCTCTGTCTGGGAGTTTTGATGTCGTCATCAATGACGGGGTAAATGAAACAATCTTCCACATGAACCGCTCGTATTATGGACTTTATGTGCCTAAAATGATGTGGCGCGAAATGAGAAATTTCTCAACCAACTCGCTTGCTCTTGTTCTGACCTCAACACCATATTGTGCAGATGATTATATTCGTGATTTCAATTTGTATAAACAACAAGTAAAATGAATACAATCGACGATTGTAAAATAGTAGTTTTAGACAAGCATCATTCCGACCGTAAGGGTAATCTGACTGTTGTAGGAAATGGCAAAGATGTCAATTTTGATGTCAAGCGCGTCTATTATTTATATGATGTGCCGGGCGGTGAGAGTAGGGGAGGACATGCGCACAGACAACTATATCAACTCGTTGTTGCTGCAAGCGGAAGCTTTTCTGTCACTCTTGACGATGGCAAGGCAAAGAAAACAATCTATCTCAATCAACCCAATCAAGGACTGCTTATCGTGCCGGGAATTTGGCGGACATTAGAGGATTTTTCGTCAGGTGCTGTATGTTTAGTGCTGGCATCCGAACTCTATTCCGAATCAGATTATATTCGTGATTATAATGATTTCTTACTCTATCGTCTCACCAAACTGCCCGACAATTTCTCACTCGACAGATATGGTCTGCATGTGAGATTTGTAGATGAAAATGACGCTGATTTCATAATGAAAATCAGGACTAACAAGCGCAACGCAAGATATATTCACTCAACAGACAATGATCTCGAAAAACAACGCGAATATTTGAGAAACTATAAGTCAAAAGAGAGTAGGGGCGAAGAGTATTATTTCATTTTTGAAAAAGATGGTGTCAAACAAGGTGTTTTGCGTCTTTACAACAGAAAAGAAGGCAATATCGTTGTAGGCAGTTGGGTCTTTGATTCTGCAGCAGACAAGAAATCGGCTCCTTTGGCATATCTGATTACTTGCGAAATAGCTTTCGAAAATTTGGAATATCAAAAAATCGTTGATACCGACGGGACACATCAAGACAATAAGTCAGTCTGGAACTTTCATAAAATGATGGGAGCGGATTTTTTGAGAAAAAGATATGAAGACGATGATGCGTTCATCGTGTGGCAATTGGAAAAAGAGGTGTTTGAAAATCGAAAAAAGGAGATTCTTCATATCTTAGTATAAGCTAATTCTTTCAATTTAATTAATAGTTATGATTCCTTTTTTGTCACTAAAAGATATAACAGCCAAATATGCTGAAGAGATTCATGAGGCAGTAAATCGTGTAGTAGATAGCGGATGGTATCTTCAAGGCTCTGAGAACGAGCGATTTGAGCAACACTATGCTGATTATATCGGAACTAAATATTGTGTAGGTTGTGCCAACGGATTAGATGCTCTGATTTTGATATATCGTGCGTATATAGAATTAGGTATATTGCATCGTGGAGATGAAGTCATCGTACCTGCCAATACCTATATTGCATCAATAATGGCTATTCGAGAAAACGGACTCAAGGCTGTGCTTGTTGAACCTGATGAGCAAACCCTCGAACTCGACGAAAACAAAATCGAACACGCCATAACTTCTCGAACAAAATCTATCCTTTTAGTCCATCTCTACGGAAGGTGTGCTTATACAGAGAAAATTGCTCAATTATGCCAAAAATATAATTTACTATTGGTTGAAGACAATGCTCAGGCACATGGCTGTTATTATGGCAAACAGCGCACAGGCTCGATAGGTGATGCGGCAGGGCATAGTTTCTACCCGGGGAAAAATCTTGGTGCTTTTGGCGATGGTGGTGCCGTTACAACCGGCAATAAAGATTTGGCTGATTGTGTGCGTGCGCTTGCCAATTATGGTTCGCAGAAAAAATATGTTTTCAAATATCATGGACGCAACAGCCGATTAGACGAATTGCAAGCTGCTGTTTTAGATGTAAAGCTGCGTCATTTGGATGAAGACAATCGTTTGCGACAGCAAGTTGCAAAAATGTATTATGACGGAATCAACAATCCGTCTATTACCTTGCCGATAAGATTAGACGATAAGAATAATGTATATCATCTCTTTCCTATATTTTCTAATCAGCGAGACGCCTTGCAAAAATATCTCTCTGACAATGGTGTTCAGACATTGATTCATTATCCCATACCTCCCCATAAACAAGAGTGTTATAAAGAATGGAATGTTCTTGATTTTCCCATAACCGAAAATTTGAGCAAGACAGAATTAAGTCTGCCGATAAGTCAGGTGATTACAAGCCAACAAGTTGAGCAGGTAATTGATTTGCTGAATAAATTTGAGAAGCTGCCTAACACAACTTGTTAGGCAGCCTCTGTTTCATCTGTAAAAGTTTTTTAAAAGCCTTTAAGTGTCTTTTGCATAAGAACAACAGACGCATTTGCTAAGCGTTCTTGTTGTTCCTCCGTCCAGTCCTCAGTGTTAGGATACTTTTCGTGCATCTGATCTGCAATTTTTGCCGCTTTTACGGCGTCGCCTTTTTCGCAGGCTTTCTCATAATCTTTGAGAAGCGACTCTTGGTTGGTACATGCGGCAAATAGTGCTACTAATGCCACAAAAGCAAAATGTCTCAGTTTCATAATCTTTTATCCTATTTGAAATATAACATAAATAGCATACACAAATACCGCTAACTTCAGAAGCGTATCAGACAGATATGCACAAGTGGCAGATGTGGCACACTTTAAAGCCATGACAGCGCCTTGTTTATTCGTCAGTTCCAACAAGAATGCCAAAACGAAAGGCAGAACAATAAAACCAACAATCAACATAGTAACAAGAAGCGCATTCGACTCAGAGGAAGCAGCTCCCCACACCAAAAGCAGACCGACAATAGATCCGATTGTCGTTCCCCATGTGGCGCGTTTGGAATACTCTTGCAGTTTCTTAACCAATTTAACAAGCAGTTTTGAAACAATCATGCTGGCAATGGCCAATGCAGTAATGATACCGAAAGTACTCCATTTAATAGGAATGTCGAGAAGCAGAATAGCAAGTAGTGTTGCTATTACCACAGCGATTGGTCCCGGAACTTTGTTGATGAAACATCCCAGAAAACCGAAACATAATAACAGGGCAACTAAAACCCACCATAAAATTGTTAACATAATAAGAATAAATTAGAGTTAATATTGTTGTTTAAAATAAAGCGTCTAACAGACTTTTTTCTGCTTCAAGCAGTTTTCCTGCCGTTTCTGCTGCATCTTTTAGATCTTGCATATCTTGATCATCGTATAGAGACTCTGTGGCGGATTTGATACTCTCCTTTTTCAATGGTTTTAATTCCAAACCGGATATCTCCACAGCAACTGTTTTGTCGAATATCTCTTTGGCTGTCTCGTATGACATTTCTTTGTATGACCATGTCTTTCCGCTGGTAGTCAATTCTGCTTCATCATCCTCCTGAAGGAGTGTCTCCCAATCACTACAGTTCATGTCCAATGATTCCAATTCAACATCACTGCTATTTACTAATTTGCCATAAGGACATACCAGTTCACGTTCGAAATTCTCACAGTTTTTGATTTCTTCAAATGGTGTGTTGGTCGCTATGGTCATTTTAATACGAACCTGCCAATGGTTATCGACTTTCACCAGATTAACATTGTAGGTGTCTCCCGACAATTTAAATAACTTTGCATGCTTACCTTTTAAAATCAGGCTGGAAGCAGGTAATGTTTTTGATTCTTCCTTTGGTTGGGCATCTTCTGTTGGTTTTGAAGACGATCCCCCACATGCGCATAATAATGATATGCACGCGATAAATAATAATACTTTTTTCATGATAAATAAAATTTTTTGTTGCGCCTACTCTGTAATGGATTTTCGGCATTCTCCTTTTGACGATGCAAAATTATTGCTTTTCGTTTATATTCGCAAAGTCCTTTTTGGTCCTTATTTGCGAGGCCATTCCTCGTATGCAGAGAAATAGAGAGTTTTAGCAGTTGACGATATTGAAATTGGTCAATTTAATCGCATTCCGCTGTGGATGTTTGGATTTCTTTATTAAGTTTTTTCTACAATACGTGTACAGATCATTTGCCTACATCGGGCGGATTTTATATGAGCAGGGGAGCCGCATGGCTCCCCTGATTTATGTTTACGAAAAGATATTGTGCGTAATTGCATTATTATAGTTTAACGCATGTAGAGAAAAGAGATTTCTGCATTTTTTCGTTAGAATACTTGTATTTCCTAAATAATTATATTATCTTTGTGCGCTGAAACCAAAAATAATTTACGCTTACAGCTCACGATGGACATCATTAATACTATATTATCCAGTACCAGAACGGTATTTACCACACAGTGGCTAACGATGATGGATAGCAGCAGAACGCGCGAGTCTATAAATAATTCGCTGCGTTACTATGCCCGCATCGGAGCCATTCGCTCTCCGAGAAATGGGATATACACCAAATCCACATATAATGAGCAAGAGATGGCATGTGCATTATTAAAACCAAGTTATATCTCGCTTGAATATGTTTTAGCTCGTGCAGGTGTAACATTTCAATACAGTTCTGAGATTACATGTATCAGTTATCAAACTCGTACTATCGAGGTGGATGGAAAGGCATATTCATTTCGCAAAATCAATCATATTATCTGGGCAAACATGCAGGGCATAGAGCAGATAGATAACATCGCAATAGCAACTCCCGAGCGCGCGTTTTTAGACATGATGTACTTGAGTGCGGGGCAATGTTACTTCGACAATCTGCACCCATTGAACAAAAAGAAAGTACAACAACTATTACCCTTGTATCATTCACCCATATTAACAAAGCGTGTGGAGGCGCTACTCAATGGATCTAAATAAACATCGGTATTATATGATGCAAGTGCTGCTTGCCATCTTTCGTCATCCGGCGTTAAGCAAGTTGCTCGCCTTCAAAGGCGGCACATCGCTTATGCTCTTTCATGGTTTAACGCGCTTTTCTACGGATTTGGATTTCAATCTATTAGATGCCTCGCAGACAGAGTATGTATATAAAGAATTGCGCAAACTGCTCTTGAAATACGGAACAATTGATGATGAGGCGATTAAGTTCTATGGCCTGATTTTAGTGCTTAATTACGGGAAAGGCGAGCGGATGCTAAAAGTGGAGGTGAGCAACCGCGAGTATCCCAATCATTATGAGATTCGCTCCTTGCTTGGAACCGATATTCGCGTTATGACTTTGCCGGATATGTTTGCGCATAAACTATGTGCTTTAGGCGAGCGTATTACGCCCCGAGATATCTATGATGTCTGGTTCTTTTTGCAAAAGCGCACAGAGATAAACGAAGAGATTGTAAAACTACGCACCGGTCTCTCTGTGAGTGAATATGCTCAACAATGCGCAGAAAAAGTTCGTGGTTTTAGTTCGCGTGTGTTAATGCAAGGTCTCGGCGAAGTGCTGACAGATAATCAGTCGAAGAACTTTGCTCGCCAACATCTTATTTCGGAAACAGCATCGGCATTAGAGCTCTTTGCCGCTTGTCCGTTGATAGCACAATAACATTTTTCTCTACAATACGATTCAAATCGTTTGCCTGCATCGGCGGATATTAAATAATCAGGGGAGCCGCATGGCTCCCCTGATTTATGTTTACGAAAAGATATTGTGCTTAGTTTTGGAGGTTTTATTGTACTCCATAAGTAGTTCCTTGATTCGTTTGCAATCGGATTTATCGAGACATTTAGCAGTCAGTTTACCGCCCACGGCTTGAATAGTGATGTCCGCGCCAATAAAGTGCTGGTCAATTACTACACGACGGATAAAACGAAAAGCAAGGGTATCCTCGTCCACACCGATGAGATATTTGTTGCGTTTGCTGACAGTGATAGTCTGCTCGTCGGTGTCAATCTCTATTTGCCACGGCGTGAGAATATCCGCTGCATGTCCATTAGCCAGCAATGAGGCTTCAGATGAAGAAAATTTGTAGGTCATAGTTTATTGTCTTTTGTTAATAAAATTATTTGCTCCTTGTATGATTTCCGTAACGGTATCCAATGCTTTTTCATCAAACTCGCCAAATATTTTGCGTAATTGTTCTTTTGCCTCATTTTGAATATCTATTGTTATGCAAGATGCTAAAGCAGAAATAGCTGCCATAAGGGATAATTCATCATCTGTGAGTCCGAAAGGAAGTGTGTCAGGCAGCAAATCTAATGGTAGAATAAAATAACCAAGTGTGCCAATTATCATTGCTTTTTCTTTTAAATTGACCTCTCCTGATTTCAGCAGATAAAATAACAAAAAAACAGGATAAAGAACTGTTGCTCCTATTGATTTTCCGAACTTACCTATTTTCTGCCACAATTCACTTTCCGAGAAATATTTCTCATACAAATTAAGGTTGGCAGTAATATCTTCCAACTTCACCTCTGGAATTGAGGCCTTAATTTTATTTGCGCTATCAGATACTTTTTGAGACGCAACAGAAGCCGTTTGTTTAATCGAATCAAGAAATCCCATAAATATGCTATTTATACTTTTTGTATTGTTCGGATAATTCGGATAGTTTTGTTTTGAATTGGCGATCACCATTAAGGAATCCTCCGGCGAGCTCTTTGGCATCGGCGAAAAGGCTATCCACTTTGCTCCGCCATGCGTTAGCTAATTCTGCAGCGTCGCTAACAATGGTATGTTGCACTAATTTTTCTAAGCTATCCACAGTTTTTCCTGCCATACCCAATGTTGCCACTTTGGCTGTCAGGGAAATTGATTTTAACGCAGCGAAACCAATGTTTGTAGCAGTCGTCAATGCATTAGAAGATAAGTCTTTCTTTGTGTAAGGCAAAGCATGAGCAATCAAATCAAGCATAGTTTCTTTATCAGAGGGAGAAGCAATACTACCGACATACGTCAGTTGTGCCCGATGCAGTTTCTCCCGATCGTTTTTCTCCAAGTTCTTTTTCGATAAATCACATAGAATTTCATATTTTTGGAATATTTGGGTTATGGAATCACTTGCCGAATACAGGTTGGCATTGATAACCGCATTCACTTCATCTGTACTAATCAACGCTGGTTGCTCATCCTCTTTCTTTTTCTTTGCTGGCACTTTGGGTAGGCGACTCTCAATAATCATATCCAACTCATCCTCGCTGATGTCATGTTTCGCAGCTTCAGCACGCAGGACATTCAGTTTTTTCTCGGTTATTTCGCCATCTTTGAGAGCCATTTCTAACAAAGCCTCCAGTTTTGTTGGCAGTTGATACTGCTCACTCTTTCGATTAAAAAGTCCCATTACTATATTGAAATTAGAAATGTTTTAATACTCCTTTATATTTTTTCTTTTATGCATTCAAGACTAAATCATTATAAACTAAACTCATTTCCGATTAGATTTATAACGCATGTCTGGTGTGCCATCTTTTTTTAAGTGAACCACTGCACCACCACCGAGGCCTGCTAATAGTAGTATCGGCACGAGCCAAACAAGATAGCTGCTTCCTACATTTAGATATTCAGCATATACGTATGCTCCCTGATCACCAAATTCAATTTTTGCCCAATTCCCGTCAATTGATATCACTTCTACATCATCTAAATAATTTAATTTTCCAATAATTTTCCCGTTCTTAGATGGCGTAGCACGAACGTTCAAACCATTTTCTGGTGCTACATTGTAGGTCTCAGTTTCTGAACAACTCGCAAACATAAGTATTGATGACACAACACAAATGTATAAAAAATGTCTAAATTTCATAATATTTATTGTTTAACAAGATTAAAGCAAACTTCGTTATAACCGAAGGTTGCAAACAGATTCTTAAGATGTTTACGACCGGATTCATCGGCCTTTTTCAGGATGCCGGAAGCAATGGCATTAGCCTCCAATTGTTTCTTAGCCTCCGCTTTAATAGGTTTCAGCGTCTCATTATCCCATGTTCCATCTTCAAATTCGACAGAAAAGTCCGAAGGATTGAGAATAACATCAAATATTTCCACTTCTGGAAGTAGAATGTCTAAAGTATCTCCATGGGAAGTTAATGCATCTTCGGTTAGTTTAGCCAAGTCGAAACCGGCACGTACAATTCCTTTCCCTATAAGCACAATTTCATTGTTTTTATGATATTTAATCCCCAGAATTGAAGTGGTATCAATCCGTGTATCGTGCATAGCTATTTCTTCGTAATAACAAGCTGTGGTGAGTTCCCCTATTTTCTTGACTTCCTCTACTACATTGGCAGTCTTCTCAATGGATAACGGATTTTTTACAAAAGAGGGCAAAGAAAACAGATTGAGACTATATCCGAGGTATAATCCACCAGCAACAGCAGCAATAATGATTATAATTGTCACTGTAATTTTAATTTTAGTTTTCATGAGTCCCATAATTATTCAAATTTGATGTTAATATTATTATAGTTAAGTTGCTGCAGCATAGCGGTAAATACTTCTTTGGCATTTTTCTCCGCATCTTCCAAGATCCCAAGATTAGGAACGTCAGCACGAATATCTGCTTCTCCGAGTTGCAAGATATAATTCTGCTCATCTGCAGAAAAACGGCTTCGGAAGAAACTGATGTCTTCAAATACCGTTGTAATTTCATCTGCCGGCATATTGAAGGACAATAGTTGTGCATGAGGAAGAATGACTGTAACGTTGTTCTGCTCATCAATATGCACTTTGTCAGCCGAAAAGTCTTGTAACCTGATTCCGGCTTTCAAATAAGCGGTAGTTTGAAACAGGATTTTCCGATTACCCACGGTATACCATTGTTTGTCAGAAGATTTGACAATCTTTTTTACTGTGTACTCTACAGTTCCTAATTCTGCGGTTTCAGCCATAGTCTGCAAGCGCGCTTCGAGACTTTGTTCCTGCGAAGGACTGCAACCAACCATGCATAGTACTAACAGCACCAAGAAAGGGATTGTAAATAATTTCTTTTTCATGATTTGTATGTTTTTATAGTTTTCTTATCAAAATGTTTATCACTTGTTTGGCTATTTCGAGGTTCATGTTCTTGGGTATATGGACGAAAAGCGAGTTGGGCGAGTGTCGCAAAGCCTCAAAATAGATGCGGTTGCAGACATACAAGCCTGCAGAGTTGGATACAATAGTCGGTAATCCGGCATTGATACAATCAGCACATAATTGCTTTACAGGAAGAGCGGTTTTTAGTGCCAATGGCGCTTCGGGACAGATCAATTCTTCATCCGGAATATAGCCGTCATTGTCTCCTTTGGCGCTATCCATTATGTTGATTGCCAGACGTTCCAGGCGAATCTTGTCTCCTTCAGCCGCTTGTCCCATGGAGATAATCACCTCCGGTTGGAAGTGCTCAATCGCTTCGTTGAGCACTTCAGGCGCACGACGAAAACTAACGGGCAGAAGAAGTTTCGCTACATCTGCCTGAATAGCATCCAATACCCTTTGCGAGATATTGGTGTCATTTCCGCCAAAAGGCTCAAAAGCAGTTACAAGAATGCGCATGTTAGTCTGTATAATCGCTATATCCAATACCTTTATTCTTCAAATCCGATACCTCCGGATTGCCGGTGTGGTTGATTTGTTGATTAATCTGTTCGGCTATTGTTTGAAGCACTTGCATCGAACGCGTATCCCAACACATGACACTCCAAGCAATCCGTAGTCCGCACGCATTTATTTTGTACGGCCATTTACGGGCATAAACGCGTGGACTTGAGTTGTCATAATAACGCTGATTATCTGTATCCAAATCAAACTGCTTCTTCAGCGCATCCGCTACTGCATGCCACATC
>JAFXPY010000018.1 GCA_017527495.1 Paludibacteraceae bacterium | reverse complement strand
TTCTTCATCTCCTTCTCCTTTATCTGCTTCGTCATCGTTTTTTTGTTGGTCTTCGTTCTCGTCTTTTTCCTCGTCTTGACTTATGATTTCAAAGCCCACTTTGCTGTTCGATTCTTGACTGTCTTTTGGGGTATTGTCATCGTTGTCATCATTGTCATCGTTGTCATCATTGTCATCGTTGTCTTCGTTATTCTCATTATCTTCTTTTTCGCTGTCAAGGCCTTCATTATTCTCGTCTTTGTTTTCATCCTTTTTGTCCTCGTCTAATGCAATAGTGCCATCGTCGCCGTCTTTAATCTCAAATCCGATTTCGTTGTTTTCCGCCTCATCTACTTCCGAGATTTCTTCTGGTTCGTTTTCTTGTTTTGGTTTAGGGGTGAATAATTTCTTTACCCATGCGCCAAAAGCTTTAAGCCGTGGAACAGTGTTCGGATCAACTATGATGAGAAATACAATCAAACAAGCAAGTAAAATAAGTGCCGTACCAGTGTATTTGACATAGCTCACCAACCAGTCGGATATCAGCAGTCCGTGCTTTCCGCCCCACCGATAGAATGACGAGGTAGTGTAGATGTTTTTGAATAGAAATCCGATGCTGATTGACGACCAAATCATCCAAAAAGCTGAATGACCTATTGTGTGACTAATGCTCGGAACGGGAGCTTTGATTAGACGCAAAGCAATGAAAAATAGTGCACCAATGGCAAAAACAATGGAAATTCCGAAACCACCATCAATCATTTTGTCGGCCAATCGAGCACCAAATGAGCCTGTCCAGTTCTGGTAAGAACGGCGTGTGGCCTCATCTTGAGCCGACAAGTCCTCAAGAGAGTGAATCAAACTATAGTCGTCTGCGCCGGTGAAAAAATATGAAATGTAGGCGAAAGCCAAGTAGATTGAAAACAATATCAAAACAATACCGACTACAAAGCGAGTTCGCTCGTCATTAAGTATCGCTTTTGCATTTTCTATAAAAGCAATTGTTTTTTTGTCCGCTGTGTTTTCTGTCGAGCCGGTCGAACGTTGGTTGCTGCTCAACCGCTCTTCAGAACGTGTTTGTGATGTTCTGCGTGGAGGCATAATTGTTTTAGAAGTTTAGAATTAGTTTGCAAAATTACACTTTTTTTTTGAAAAAAACAACCAGCAATAGTAGAATATTAACAAAATGTTAAAGTTTAGATAGTTTTTTTTAACTTTTTTTGTAGTTTGGAAAAATATATGTAACTTTGCGCTTGATATCTAAAAAAACACAAGTGATATGGCAGAAGATAAATTACGCTATTCAGACGAAGAACTTGAGGAGTTCAGAGCCTTAATTAATGAAAAACTTGCCGCAGCAGAAAAAGAGTATGCTCTTTTGAAAGAGTCAATGACAAGTATAGGCAATGATGTTGGCGACACTTCTCCGACTTTTAAAGCTCTTGAGGAAGGAGCCACAACGCTCAATAAGGAATCAATGGCACGAATGGCAATGCGCCAGTATGAGTATATCCAAAAGCTTAAAGCTGCACTCATTCGCATTGAAAACAAAACCTATGGTATCTGTCGCGTAACAGGCAAACTGATTCCCAAAGAGAGACTTCGTGTTGTGCCGCACGCAACACTGAGCATTGAAGCAAAACAAAAGAAATAGAAATAATGGCGAGACAGCAAAAAATGCAGGCATGGGGCTTGGTTGGATTTGTCATGTTACTGATTCTTATCGACCAAGCCATTAAATTTTATGTCAAACTCAATTTCCAACTTGGCGAAGTCAGACCACTGCTCGGCTCGTGGTTCAGCCTTTGTTTTGTTGAAAACAACGGAATGGCTTTCGGAATAGAATGGTTCGACAAGCTTTTCCTCACCATATTTCGTGTCGTTGCAGTGATTGTACTCGTGTATTATGCAGTAAGACTCATAAAACAAAATACCCGAACATCATATCTGCTCACTATTGGTATGGTGATTGCCGGTGCTATGGGTAATATAATCGACTGTATGTTTTATGGCCTGATTTTCAGCGATAGCTACGGACATGTTGCACAGCTCGTCCCCTTCGGAACCGGTTACGAAAGCTTTATGTACGGCAGAGTAGTTGACATGTTTTCGCTTTCATTTTTCCCGCCGATATTCAATTTTGCCGACTCGTGCATAACTGTTTCTGTATTTTTGATTATCCTTTTCTTCCGCAACGAACTCAATTCAACACTCGAAAGTAAAGACAATCAAAGTGATAAAGAAGAACAAACGATTGAAAATCAATAAAGCACATATTATATTTCTTTTTCTTGCACTATTATTCTTTGCTCTGCAAGGTTGCATCAATCGTCCAAGAAATATCCTTTCAGAAAAAAAAATGAAAGCTTTGCTTATTGACTTGCACAAAGCAGATGGCGTGATTCAAGAGTCAGGCAAGATATATCAAGGCGAGCCTTGGGTGTCGGCCTACTATGAGTCGGTGCTTGACAAACATGGAGTGACACAAAGTCAATTCGATAGTACGCTCGTATGGTACACCGACAATCCAAATCTTTTCGATAAAATTTATCCTTCTGTCGTTGCGGCTCTCGAGGCAGAATATAAATTTGCACAAGAAGAAGTGAAAGATGCCAATGCAAGAGAAAACTATCGGAAAACTATTGCCAACCGAATTGACTCAATCTTGCGTATTCCTCTTCAGCCAATGCCTAAATATGAACTATACACAATCAAAGATACTCTCAACTATGACAATGCTCGGTTTGTCTATTCGTTAGAGCAACTAAAAAATCAACAATAAATGACAACTTATCTCGCTCAATTTGCATACTGTTACTCAGAAATGCACCAACTTTGCATTGTTGAAGTTGAAAATGGAAAGATTGTGAATATAGAACTTTTAGATCAACCATCTGAACGAGCTAACACCATATTTCTGAATGGTATTCTGACCGGACCTATGGTCGGCAAAACGATGGAACGCATGCGCATATCTCCATTCTCAACAATCGACTATCTGCTCGAACTCTTGCAAGAAACTACCCAAGAACTGAAAATAGGCGACGATGCTAACCTTTTGCTTTGGGATTTTGTGCCTGCCTCCTCCGGAATTCTGAACAAAAAAGAGCTGTAGCCACACCGACATTAAGTGATTCCGACGTAGAAACACCAATCGGAAAATTAGGAAAATAGAGTGGAGCAGTGATTAGTTTTCTGACTTCTTCTGATATTCCGTTGCCCTCGTTGCCCATGATGAGCACACCACAATCGCTCAATTCCTGCTCGTAAATGTTTTTTCCATCAAGAAGCGTTCCATAGATAGGTGTGTCGTTTTTTAGATTTTTAATCCATTCTGTAAGATTCGTATAGCAAACACAGACTCTTGCCAAAGCGCCCATAGTGGCCTGAACAACTTTGGGATTGAAAACATCAACACAGTCATTCGAACAAACAACATGTCTTATGCCAAACCAATCAGCAGTGCGAATGATAGTACCCATATTGCCAGGATCTTGAATACCATCTAAACATAATGTTAATTCTTTGTCGGGACTGACAGATGATAAATCACCATAGCGAGTCTCAAAAACGCCAACAACACCCTGAGGACTGCGCAGATTGGAAATACGTTCCAATTCCGATTGGCTTATATGCTCAATTCGACCATTAAAAGACGGAAATTCTGCGTCAGAACTAACATATATGCAGTTGCATGGAAAAGAAGATAGCATATCGCTAACCAATTTCTGACCCTCACCAACAAAAAGACCTAACTCGTCGCGAAATTTTTTTTGCGACAACGAACGAACACGCTGTATCTCTGCTTTGGAAATCATAACATAATCTAAAACTTTCTGCAAAGTTACAAAAAACACACAAGACAAGAAAAAAAAAGTAAAAAAATCTTGCAAATAAACTTAATAATAACTAATTTTGCAGTGTTTTAGTGAAAAAAGGTAACTTAGCAAACTTAAAAACTCTAAGAAATTGAAACATAGCAAACTAACATATATATACATCTCTCTAACAATTTTGTCGTTTATTTTTGTTAGTTGCAACACAACAAGATATGTTCCAGACGGGCAATATCTGCTCGACAAAACAAAAATGACTCTTGACAACAAACAACTCGACAAAGACGATCTCACCAACTATCTAAGGCAAAAACAAAACACTACTATTTTCGGCTTTTGGAAACTCCAACTCGACATCTACAATATCTCAGGTAACGACTCAACCAAATGGATCAATATGGCTATAAAGGCCATGGGAGAACAACCTGAGATACTTGATACCGCACTGACACAGTTTTCTGAACAACAACTCACACAAGCACTACACAACAAAGGCTTTTTTGATGCAAAAGTAACATCACAGACAACAACAAAACAAAAAAAAGCCAAAGTACAATACGATATAGTTGCCGGACAACCATACACACTGAATAATTATACAATCAATCTTGAAAACGACGAGCTTACTGAAATAGCCAATTCTCCGAGAAAAAACATCGAACCCGGAATAAATTTTGATGCCGATGTGTTCAATGCCGAGCGTCAAAGAATAGCCAATTCCATGCGTTATCGCGGGTATTATCTTTTCGACACCGATTTCCTCTATTATGAAGCAGATAGTACGGCTGCTGACCACAAAATAGATGCCGAACTTACACTGCGAGACTATATAGCCAATATGCCCGATAGTCTCAAACAACGCATATTCACTAAATACAAAGTCCGCAAAGTCATTTTTGAAATGGAAAATGATGAAAACGACACAAATCAAGCCAAAGATACAGCTTATTATAACCAATATGTCTTTATCGGACAAAATAAAGGCTTCATACGACATAGCGTCTTAATTCGCAATTGTCATATCATACCGCAAACCTACTATAACTCACTTCTTGTTGACTTGACAGCATCATCACTCAATGCCCTATCTGCGGTGAAATATGCTTCTATCAATTTCAAATATGTAGGCAACGATGAACTTGATTGCATCATCCGACTTTCAAAATCAAAATCACACACCATAACAGCCGAAGTAGAAGGGACATATTCTGCCGGCGACTGGGGTGTTGCCGGACAGCTTGGGTATGCCCACAAAAACATATTTCATGGTTCGGAAGAACTCAACATAACCGGACGAGGAGCCTACGAATGGCGCCAAACAGGAGGTACTGCAATGGATTGGAATGTCAAGGCCTCTCTTTCATTCCCTAACCTCGTTCTGTTTATAAATAAAAATCAACAAAGAAGAGTCAATACAATAACAAATTTCAGCGTACAATACAACTATCAAAACCGCCCTGATGAATACACTCGCACAATACTCGCCTCAACAATAAAAAACACATGGACACCTATCAGCGGACGCTGGAACCAGAGCTTTGCGTTTTTCGACCTTAGCTATATCTATCTTCCGACAATATCAGATAACTTCAGGCGACAGTTCCTCACAAGCAATAATATCCTTCGTTACAGCTACGAAGACCACTTCATTCTCGACTGGAACTACTCAGGCAACTTCTCAACCTATCGTGTCAGTCAGCCGCTGAAAAACTATGTCACACTCACCTATTCGCTTGAAACAGCAGGTAATCTGCTTTATGGAATAGCCGCGGCAGCGCGATTGCCAAAGACTGACGACGACAATTCATATAAGATGTTCAGCATACGCTTCTCGCAATATGTCAAAGGCGATTTTTCTGTGTCGTTCAACCATATATGGAACAAAAACCACCGTATAGTGTATCATGCCGGAGTAGGAATAGCCTATCCCTACGGCAACTCGCAAAGTATTCCATTTGAAAAACGCTATTTTTCGGGAGGAGCAAATAGTGTTAGAGGTTGGCAAGCAAGAGCACTCGGACCGGGTACGTTTTCAAATACATCGGGAAGTATAATTGACTTCAACAATCAGGCGGGTGATATAAAACTCGATTTGAACATAGAATATCGTTTCAAACTGATTTGGCGACTCGAAGGAGCCTTATTCACCGATGCCGGAAATATATGGACAATAAAAGAATACCCGACACAACCCGGAGGACTATTCAAATTCAACGAATTTTATAAACAAATAGCATGGTCGTATGGTTTGGGCCTTCGTCTTGATTTATCTGTCTTTGTATTCCGTGTCGATTGTGGTATCAAACTCTACGATCCATCTCGTATTGCCTCAGGCACCCAATGGCGTCAACCCAACTGGCGTGATGATGTAACCTTCCACTTTGCAATCGGATATCCGTTCTAAGGATAGTAAAAAAGTGTAAATATGAGATTGGTATTACAATCACAGATAAAGAAATCACGGCTTCAAATTTTACGAGGTTTGAGGATGATGAGTTTATTGCAAGATTTTATTATTTTTCATCATGACTCAAATCTTCAAATCTTCAAATTTTCAAATTTTCAAATTTTCAAATCTTCAAATTTTCAAATCTTGAAATCTTCAAATCCTCAAATCTTGTCAAATCCTTGCGTTTAGGTAGAGAGATTGTGCAAGTTGCAGGTAGTGCTGCATTTCATAGTCAGGTGTGGCGGGTTGGTCTTTGAGCTTTGTTATGACTCCGTATGGACGATAACGGATTAAATAGACAGGAACATTACTGGTGATTATTTCTGTGTGTTGTGCAATATGTTGCAAGATGTTTTCTATATCTGTTTGTATCGGACTACTTTTCGGCAAGCACACAATACGCACTTCTGCCAACTTATTTTCCTTTGCAAGTAATTCTAAATTGTCTTTTACTATTGCGTCGTTTGTTGCTTGAGTCAGTTGCTGATACACCTTTTTGTCCCATGCTTTGACATCAAGCATGACGCCGTCGCATAGGTCAAGCAATTTTCTGTGTTGACTGAATGGTATTGTTCCATTGCTGTCGATAAGTGCTGTTAGTGCTTCTGTTTTTGTAAGGTTGATTAGTTGCTCAAGAAAATCGGTTTGCAGCATACATTCTCCACCAGATATTGTTATTCCACGAATGAATGGTACGCTTTTTCTTATTACTTCAAACACTTCTCTTGCTGTCATCTCTTTTGCTTCGTCATCGTGAAGTGACTGTGTTTCGGGGTTATGACAATAGGCGCACCGAATATTGCAGCCTTGCAAAAAGACTGCCGTTCGATTGCCCGGTCCGTCAACTGTCGATTGCGCTATGATTTTCCTTACGAGAGCCATATTTCTATAAAGAGAGTATCTGCCTTTTTGTGGCAGATACTTTTTTATACATGTCTTACTTTACGGTCGGCGAGATGTCCTGAAGAGTATGCCGGTGCTCCAAATTGTGTTGTATTTTGCAGAACTACTTTGCCGTTATTCCATTTTTCCATTTCGCTGCGTTTGACTAAATAGCCTGTTATGCGCACCAAATCAGAGTCGTCGGCATAGAAAGCTATGTATTTTTGACCTAATTGGAATGCTCCTTTTACGATGTCGAGCACAGCGGCCGGATTTTTCTTTCCTGTTATGTCGAAAGGCAAGATGTCTGAGCAGCCTGTTGGTATGTACTTATGAAATCTTGCCGAGTGGCGCAGATGGTCGTAGATAGATTGCGGCTCGTCGCCAACGGGTATTCTGATTCCTGATGTTATGCCATAGTCAGTGTCTATGCCTACTTGTGCGTGAAGCAGTAGTCGGTGATTGGCTATTTCGCAGTAAGGACATTCATATTGTGCAGCAAAATCAGATATTGTTTTCAGTATCTGTTCTGCAAGGTCGTCAGCCTCAGCATCGTTGCCGTATTTCTTACCTTCCGGCATGAAGTGGTTGGCTGCTTCGGCAAGTCCTACAAGTCCGAACATAGCAACAAAACGGTCTCTTTCAACAAAGCCCTCTGTTGCAAGAAAATTGCTCTCAAAGAAACCGGATTTTTCCACTATAAATCGTATTCGTTCCGACATATAGTCTGCCATACAATGTAAGGCGTCGGGCAGGAGTGTGTTGAGAAATTCGTCTTTGTTGTCGGTCAGTTGGGCAAGACGTGGTAAGACAATGCGTGTCAGAGTGTAACTTCCTCCGCCTATTGGTAGAATATTGTAGCATGACGAGATGCCATAATTGTCGTAGGTTGTTGCATTCAGTTTGTGGTTGCATATAGCAGGGTTGGCTACATGCAAAGAGGTTACAATAGCTTGTTCTGCATAATCGTCGGGAGTGATGTCCGGATCGTATTTGAGAGTTAGGTTGGGCACAGCTTGTTTGAGTTGTTGGTCAACCTTGAGTATTAGTCTGCCGGCGCGTGTGTCTTCTGGTCCGAGGTTGGCATGGCAAAAAGAGTCGGTTATTGTCCGGTCGAGATAGATAAAGAAGTTGCGCAGTTTTTTTTCAACAATTTCGTCCGGTAGGTCTGTGATGTAAGGCTCAATAATTTTGTCGAGATTGCCAAGAAAAACGGGGTAGGTAGTTATTGAAGGCACATGGCGATAGAGTATTTGCAGGAATGTGAGCAGTTCGTCGAAGTCGGTTGGTGGTTCGAGTTCAAGAAACTTCACTCCGTTGCGTATTGCTTTGTCGTAGTCGGGCATAATATATCGTGGTCGGTAAGGAGCATTGCCTTCGTTGAGGTTGCATATTATGCCTTTGTCGAGGTAGAAATGTGTTTTTTCGCTGATTTTCAGAACATCGAGTGTGTCTTCTGCTGCATGTGCAAGAGCATTCACTTTCTGTTCGTAACTTAATTTGCGCGATGTAACGATGTCGTATATGTTTGCCATGGTGGTTAGTTTTGTTTAAGAATGCTTAATGCTCGGCATAATGCCGAGCGTTAAACATTTCGTTAAATCTTCAAATCTTCAAATCTTGAAATCTTCAAATCTTCAAATCTTCAAATCCCTATTTTAGGCGTTGTTTGATTTTCTTTGATTCTTCTTCGTATCCCGGTTTGTCGAGTAGTGCAAACATATTTTTCTTGTATGCTTCGACACCGGGTTGGTTGAATGGGTTGATTCCAAGAATATAGCCGCTTATACCGCATGCTTTTTCGAAGAAATAGATGAGTTCTCCGAGATAGTACTCATTGAGTTGTGGCATACTGATTTTGATGTTTGGCACGCCACCATCAATATGTGCAAGCATAGTGCCGAGTTCTGCCATTTTGTTCACTTCGTCAACGCGTTTTCCTGCAAGGAAATTGAGTCCGTCGAGGTTGTCTTCATTGAATGGGAAAAGTACTTCATGATTAGGTTTTTCAACGCTTATCACAGTTTCAAATATGGTGCGTTGTCCTTCTTGAATCCATTGTCCCATAGAGTGGAGGTCGGTGGTGAAGTCAACAGAAGCGGGGAATATACCTTTGTTTTCTTTTCCTTCGCTCTCACCATAGAGTTGTTTCCACCATTCTGATACGTAGTGAAGTTTCGGATTGAAATTGACGAGTATTTCAGTTGTCTTGCCGTTCTTATACAGTTCGTTGCGCACAGCTGCATATTGTGCTGCAGGGTTTTGTTCGTAAGGTACGCTGATGTCGCAAAGCTCTTGCATGCGTACTGCACCGGCAACGAGTTGTTTGATGTCAAATCCGGCGCAAGCGATAGGCAGAAGTCCGACAGGTGATAGAACAGAGTAGCGACCACCTACATTGTCTTCAATCACAAATGTTTTGTAGCCCTCTTGTGTGGCAAGTGTGCGCAGCGCACCGCGTGCTTTGTCTGTTATGCAGACAATAAGTTTTTGCGCCTCTTGTTTGCCTTGTTGTTGTTCGAGTTGTGTCTTGAGCAGGCGGAAAGCGAGAGCCGGTTCGGTTGTTGTTCCTGATTTTGATATGCTTATTATACCGAATTTCTTTGTCTTGAGGAGTTCTTGAAGTTCGTAGAGATAGTCTTCGCCTATGTTTTGTCCGGCATATACGATGAGTGGTTTGTCTTGTTTTATCCATGCGAAAGTGTCTGACAGCGCATCGTTGACAGCTTTCGCGCCGAGATAACTGCCGCCAATACCTATAACAACAATTACTTCGCAGTTGTCTTTGAGATATTGCGCTGTTGTGTTGATGTCGTCAAGAAATTCAGGTGTGAGTTCCTTCGGAAGGTTGAGCCAACCGAGAAAATCGTTGCCTTTCCCTGTTCCTTCATGAAGCATTTTTTGTGCTTCTGTTGCTTGTTGCTTATAGCCTTGAACGGCTGCTTGATTGACAAAACCGAATGTTTTGTCAATAGTTAGTTGTATGTCTTTCATATAAATAATTTTTTATGCCAATTGCTCGGCAAGTTTTTTAATTTCAAGTGTTGGGGATTCGTGCTGATAGAGGATATTATAGACAGCATTGCATATCGGCATATTGACTTTGTATTTTTCGTTCAGTTTGTGTATGCAATCTGTTCCGTAATATCCTTCGGCTATCATTTCCATTTCTAATTGTGCTGTTTTCACACTGTAGCCTTTACCAATCATATTTCCAAACTGACGATTTCGGCTGAATTTAGAATATGAAGTAACGAGAAGGTCGCCCAAATAGGCTGACTCATTTATGTCGCGGTGGATAGGACTCAGTGCTTGGCAGAAATGTGCCATTTCTTGTGAGGCATTAGCTATGAGTACGGCGTGGAAGTTGTCGCCATATTTTAGTCCATGACATATTCCGGCTGCGATAGCGAAGATATTTTTCAGCACTGATGAGTATTCGAGTCCGTAGATATCGTCGCTGATAGCTGTTTTTACGTATGATGTCTCTATGTAGTTCGACAATTCTTTGGCTTTCTGACGGTCGATGCAACCTATTGTGAGGTAACTCAATCGTTCGAAAGCCACTTCCTCAGCGTGGCATGGTCCGGAGAGAATGGCTATATTTTCAAGGGGCATGTCATATTTGATATGCAGATATTCCGATACGACGAGATTTTCGTCAGGCACCATACCTTTGATTGCCGACACTACGATTTTTTTGTTGATTTTGCGTCGTAGTTTTTTGAGGTGCAATTTGATGAAGGGTGAAGGTATTGCCAAAATCAGGATGTCAGAATTTTTCACCACCTCATTTATGTCGCTTGTGAAATTGATGCGTGTAACATCAAATTTCGTTGCGGTCAGATAAGAGGGGTTTTTGCTGAACTTAATGAAATCGTCTATTTGTTCTTGTCGGCGCATATACCAGTTGATGCTCGGCACGTTTGTCAGCAATATCTTTGCAATTGCTGTTGCCCAACTGCCACCTCCAAGAACAGCTATTTTTTTGTTTTTTTCCATTTTCAGTCTATTCTTTTTGTTCGTCATATATTATTGACAGACCACTGGCTTCGGTATGGTAAAGTAAGCGAGCTTCCTTTACTCAGTATTGCTCAATGGGTCGTTCTTGTGCGTTTGCGGATATTTCCGGTTTCATTTGTGGAAACAGCAATACTTCTTGTATTGTTGTCTGTCCGGTCATCATCATCACGAGGCGGTCTATACCTATTCCGATACCGCTTGTTGGAGGCATTCCGTATTGCAAAGCGCGCAAGAAGTCTTGGTCGATAATCATTGCTTCGTCGTCGCCTTTGTCGGCAAGACGCATCTGCTCTTTGAATCTCTGCTCTTGGTCGATAGGGTCGTTGAGCTCTGAATAGGCGTTAGCAAGTTCTTTGCCATTCACCATGAGTTCGAAGCGTTCTGTCAGTCCCGGTTTTGAACGGTGCATCTTGGTCAGAGGACTCATTTCTACAGGGTAGTCGATGATGAAAGTAGGTTGAATGAATTTACCCTCACAGAACTCACCGAATATCTCATCAATGAGTTTGCCTTTGCCCATTGTCGAGTCAATCTCAAGCTTTAGTTCTTTGCATATTGCGCGTATCTCGTCTTCTGATTTGCCGTCGAGGTCGTAGCCTGTTTGCTCTTTGATTGCGTCAAGAATAGGCAGTCGGCGATATGGGGCTTTGAAGCTGATTGTCTTGCCGTCAAACTCCACTTCCGGTTTGCCATTGACAGCAACACAAATCTTTTCGAGCAGCTGCTCGGTGAACGACATCATCCAATTATAGTCTTTGTACTGAACATAGAGTTCCATACAAGTAAATTCCGGATTATGTGTGCGGTCCATGCCTTCGTTGCGGAAGTTTTTGCCTATTTCATACACACCCTCAAAACCGCCCACGATAAGTCTTTTGAGGTAAAGCTCTGTTGCAATACGCATGTACATATCTATGTCGAGCGCATTAAAGTGAGTGATGAAAGGACGTGCCGATGCACCACCGGCAATGGCTTGTAGGGTAGGTGTCTCCACTTCGGTGTAGCCCGCATTGTCAAGTTCATTACGAAGTGTGCGGATTATTGTTGCGCGTTTGATGAATTCTTCTTTCACACCCTCGTTAACAACCAAATCAACATAGCGCTGACGATAGCGTTGCTCAGGGTCGTCAAACTTGTCGTATGCCACACCATCTTTATATTTTACAATCGGGAGCGGACGAAGCGATTTACTCAAAACAGTCAATTCTTGAGCATGAATGGTTATCTCGCCCATCTGAGTGCGGAAAACAAAACCTTTAATACCGATGAAATCGCCGATATCAAGCAATTTCTTGAACACGGTGTTGTACATCTCCGGTTGTGCCTCGGTGTTGATGTCATCGCGAGAAACATAGCACTGAATTCTGCCTTTTGAGTCCTGAATTTCAATGAAAGAGGCTTTCCCCATAATTCTGCGACTCATCAGACGACCGGCAATGCATACTTGCTTACCTGATTCTTCGTCTTTGAAATTAGCTTTAATGTCTGTTGAATAGCCTGTTACGGGATATTCTTGTGCTGGATAAGGGTCAATACCCATGTCGCGAAGTTGCTGCAAACTATTGCGCCTAAATTGTTCTTGTTCTGATAGTTCCATATTGAATTATTATATTTTTTGCTTAATTAATGCCGCTATTTTGCAAATTTTACAAGATAAGTAGTCATTTTTTTGCAAAATTCCGACTGCAAAGTTATGATTTTTTTTTGACAATTCCTATTTTTTTTATCTATTTTTAGTACATATTTTAATGTTTTTTGTTTTCAATCTGCATAATCGACTAATTAATTGATTTTTTTTAACCGCAATAATTCAATTTGTTTTGTGTATATGCTAAAAAAGTGTTAATTTTGCGTTAAAATTTATTGAATAATAATGAAACGAATCAAAAATCCTTGGTTAGGTATAGAAGGCTACAATTGTTTTGGTTGTTGTCCTGACAATCCTAACGGAATGCACATGACCTTCAGCGAGGAAGGTGAGGATATTGTAAGTTATTGGTTACCATCGCAAAATCACATCAGTTGGGTAAATACTCTCCACGGAGGAGTACAGGCTGCGTTGCTTGACGAAATATGCGGATGGGTTATTTTTCGCAAATGCAATAGTGCCGGCGTAACGGGCAAACTTGAATTGAAATATCATAAGGCAATTCATTTAGAGCCTCTGACTTTGAAAGCTCATATCGTATCTAATCGTGGCCGTGTGGTTATTGTTGAAGGAACGATATATAATCAGGCAGGCGAGGTCTGCACTGTGGCTACAGCCACTTATTTTGTGGCATCGCAGCAGCAGACTAAAGAGATGGGCTTTCTTGAAGCTGAAACCGAATAAAATCTTTACATACCATGAGTAATTTAGTAACACGAACGCTGAGCGGAATAGTATATATCAGCGTAATTATTTCAGCAATCCTGTTGCCCAAAGCAGTATTTGGAGCCGTTTTTGCAATCATAGTTGCTTTGGCTGCGTGGGAGTTTTATACCATAACGGATAAGTCTGATTCGGCTCATTATTTGAGACTTGTAGGCACGATAGGTGCCGCGTTGCTTTTTTGCAGCGTCTTTGTGCATTTCAATTGGCAGCAGGGACTGACTCGTTGTCTGTTGCCATACGGTATTTTTATTATGATTATGATGATAGCAGAGCTGTTCCGTAAGGCAGAAAATCCTATACATAATTGGGCTTCATTGATTTTGGGGCAGGTGATGGTGGCTTTACCTTTTTCGTCGCTTAATTATATCATGTTTTACGACGAAAATGGCGCATTGCTTTTGCTTGCCTTGTTTGTCATAATTTGGACAAATGACACAGGTGCTTATTGTGTCGGTAGTTTGATAGGTAAGCATAAAATGTTTCCCCGTGTATCGCCGGGAAAGAGTTGGGAAGGACTGATAGGTGGTGTGTTGTTTGCTGTTATTGTAGGCTGGATTTTTTCACTCTATGTGTCGTTCGAACTTTTCGTCGTACCAAACACTATCAAATGGATCGTTTTTGTCCTTATTGTGTCTCTGTTTGGCACCTTGGGAGATCTGATGGAGAGTTTGCTCAAGCGCACCTTGGGTATTAAAGACTCAGGCAAAATCATTCCCGGACACGGTGGTATGTTAGATCGTTTTGACAGTATGCTCCTCGCAGCACCGGCAATAGTGATATATCTGATGCTGATTTAACTTTTTCCAATAAGAAGACAATAATTTTTCAAGACAATTCAAAACAATTTTTTTCAAGACAATTTTGTTTGTTGTGTTGGATATTATCCGACATTAGTTTTTTCTTAAATTTTCATATTCCTAAACATCTGTAGCCGTTTATATAAAGACGGCAATGTTATTGCCGCAGCTCTTCTTTCCACCGCTTCAAATCATCTAACGCTGTTTTTATAAATGCGGCAATGTTATTGCCGCAGCTCTTCTTTTCACCGCTTCAAATCATCTAACATTGTTTTTATAAATGCGGCAATGGTATTGCCGCAGCCATCCCTTTTATTTCTCCCCCCTAATTTAGTTTGCATTTATTTGCGAACATAAAACACGAATTTTGTTTGGTCAACAATTATCAACAATTATCAACAATTTTTCGTTTCCATTCGTTCGATTCGTTTTTATAAAATGTTCACAAATTAAACGAATTAAACAAATTTTTCTCCCCTATTCGTCAGATTCGTTTTCTATAAATTTGTCCGCAGAGAAAACAGAGAAAGCAGAATATTCGTTTCAATTCGTTCGATTCGGTTTTATAAAAGGTTCACAAATTAAACGAATTAAACAAATTTTTCTTCCCTATTCGTCAGATTCGTTTTCTAAATGTTGTCCGCAGAGAAAGCAGAGAAGCAGAATATTTGTTTCAATTCGTCAAATTCGTTTTTCTAAAAGGTTCACAAATTAAACGAATTAAACAAATTTTTCTCCCCC
>JAFXPY010000017.1 GCA_017527495.1 Paludibacteraceae bacterium | reverse complement strand
TTTTTAGAATACGAATCCAACGAATTGAAACAAATATTCTGCTTTCTCAGATTTCTCTGCTGACAACTTTTAGAAAACGAATTTGACGAATGGAAGCGAATAATTAGTTTAATTCGATTAATTCGTGAACTGTTTTTTAGAATACGAATTTGACGAATGGAAGCGAATAATTAGTTTAATTCGATTAATTCGTGAACTGTTTTTTAGAATACGAATTTGACGAATGGAAGCGAATAATTAGTTTAATTTGACTAAAGTTTCCCGCTAATGTTCAGTATCACTTTTATTGAGATTATACCCCGTAGGGGGTAGTTTTTAATAGCATTGATAATCAGCGTTATTTCCCGTTAGGGAATATCTTTTAAATTCATTTTTCGACATAGAAATTCCCTAACGGGAAATCAAGGGATAAATATAATCAGCTATCCTATTAAAAGAAAATCGCTACGCGATAATATTTAATCATGTGCGAAACTTTAATCTTTTATTGTCTTCCAAAATTATTATCTTGAAGCGGACGATTGTCTTCTATTATCATGACAATTAATTGTCTTTTTTGTCGTTTTGCGAAAATTTTTTCACTTTTTGTAACAAAATTTACACATTTGCTATTATTTTTTTAATTATCTTTGCATAACTAAAAATGTATATTACAAGCAAATAAGACCGACCACCGTAACGCACTGAAAATTAAACAAATAAAGATAGAAGAACACACAACGGAAAAACACTTCATCAACAATTTATCAACAGCAGCAAATCAAAATGTCGGTCATGACATTCCTTTTCATGCCTAAAATACTGATTATTAAATAAATTTTGTGGTTTTGCAACAGAATAGAAAAGATAAACAAGACACAATTCGTTCGCAAGTTGCGAACGAATTAGAGAACAACTTTGTTAGGTCTTTTTTAGCAGTTGGTTTTGATAATCACAGCACCATTATAACAAAAACACATTCATTAGATGAGCAGATTTTTTACGTTACACATTGTGCTAATGAATTTTGGGGACGAGAAAGTTTAAAAAATGCGTTGCGAAATGATATATTTCACAAACAAGGTACGATGCCAAATAATTTTGCGCATACTCTCACTAACGAAAAACAATTGAGCGTTGCGATGAAAACTTTTAAAGAAGATAATGTTCTTGACTTTTTACACATAGAAAATCCAGATTTCATTGACGAACATGATGTAGAGCAACAAATTGTTGATAATGTCCGAAAATTTATGCTTTCACTTGGTGGAGAGTTTGCTTTTATAGGAAATCAGTATAGGCTTATAGTCAATGGTAAGGAGAGGTTTATCGATTTGCTATTTTATCACCACAAAATGCGATGTTTAGTCGCTATAGAGCTTAAAGGTGACGATTTTGAGCCTGAATATGCAGGAAAAATGAATTATTATTTATCCGCATTGGACACACTATTAAAATTGCCGGATGAAAATCCTTCTGTTGGGATTATTCTCTGTAGAACAAAAAATAATGCCGAAGTTGAATTTGCGTTGAGAGATATGTCAAAACCTATGGAAGTTGCCACATATCATAGCAGAGAAGAGTTGCCTGAGCATTATAGATTTTTTCCAACAACAGATGAATTAAAGAATTTGTTATAGATAAATTTTCAACACCCACAACTATTGAGTGAGGCGGTGAGAGATAGAGATTAGCCAAGGTCGGTAGTTGGAAAAACATAAAAAACATGAAAAATATTTTTACTATCATGAAAACTATATCTTTAAGTGAGTTAGGTGCCGGAGGAACACCTACTCAAGGTACAAAACATTGTGTAAAACAAAAAACACGATGGTATAGTCAACTAACAAAAATCTGTGCTCTATGTGCAGTACTGCTTATGAGCAGTATGAATACATGGGCAACAGACTATCATCTCGCTAATACTGATGGTAGATTGACCGGTAATTTTCGTACGGGATCATTAGGAACCGGCTCAACTGCAAATACTTTCAGTGGTACAAAATACACAAAGTATCAGAAATGTGGTTCTGCTATTTCTGCTTCCGGTAGTCTTTCTGCCGACATTGGTACAAAGATGATAGTTTACGAAAGAAAATCCACCGCAACATCTTTTGATATATATGTTTACTGCAATAATGCAACTGCATATAATTTATGCGTATGGTATGCAGCCGAAGGCTCAACTGAATGGGTTAATAACAACTATAGCGCAGGTTCAAAGACTGCAACTATACTAACTCACACAGTGTCGGGAACGACAAACGGAACTGTATATTTTACTGTTGCCAACACAGCTGTGTGGATATATGATATTGTTGCTCATGAAACTGGTACAGCTCTTAAGACAGGTGGCGAGGCCGGTTTCTCATTGAATCTAAACAAAGGAAGAAGTGCAATTAAGAGCGGAACAGCGATTAACA
This sequence comes from Paludibacteraceae bacterium, assembly GCA_017527495.1. Taxonomy (GTDB): domain Bacteria; phylum Bacteroidota; class Bacteroidia; order Bacteroidales; family Paludibacteraceae; genus RGIG6639. The sequence continues at coordinate 12,682 of JAFXPY010000017.1, read as the reverse complement.
TTGAAGGTATGGAGTTTTATCTCAGTTCCGGAGTTACCCCATTGTCAACTACACAAGCACCAATAACAACAAATGGAACACACTATATAAAATTCACCATAGCATCAGCTATGACACTTAAATTGACGACTTCATCGACAACTAAGTATTGTGTTAGTACAACTAAAGGTGATGTATCAGATTTATTTACGCCAACTGCAAATACCGAACATTCCTTTAACCTTGATGCGGGAACATACTATATAAACCCCAATGGTTCAGCTGTAAAATTCACAAAGATTGCTTTTGCAAGCAGTTGTACTGCAATCACTCCTTCTCTGTCTTATGCGAGTACAACATTGACTGTTGGTGGTGGCAATTCGGCAACACCAACAGTTACGGGCAATACAGGTAGTGGAACGGTAACTTATTCAAGTAGTAACACAAGTGTGGCTACTGTAAATAGCAGTACCGGTGTAGTTACTCCTGTGGCAGCCGGTTCGGCTACTATTACGGCAAACATTGCCGCCAATGGCAGTTATTGCGCAAATACGGCAACAGCTAATTTCACTATCAACGCAGCTGCAGGAAGTGTAACGATAACAGGTGCAGTTAATACCGCAGGTTATGGAACGGTAAGTCCGGCAAGTATATCTGTTGCAAGCGGTTCAACGGTATCTCTATCAAGTAATGTATTGACTTGCGATGGCAAGACAATAACTGCAACACCGACTACAGCGACATCAGCTTGGACATACGCATTCAGCAGTTGGAGCGGAGTTACAAATGGTGGTACCGTAACGAGCGCAACAACAGCGACTGCCAATTTCACCCGTACAGGCAAGAGTTATGTAATCACACTGAATAACCAGGCGGCAACAACAGCAGGGGCTGCAAGTGTTACGGCTGTTTATAATTCTGCTATGCCTTCAATTGCTGCTAACCTGCCTTCAAAAACAGGCTATACCTTTGGCGGATATTACACTGCTACCGCAGGTGGTGGAACACAATATTATACTGCTGCCGGTGCAAGTGCTAAAAACTCGACATTTACAGCGGCTACCACATTATATGCAAAATGGACACAAACAGTAACCCTTAACACTGGTAGTCAGGGCTCAGGTGCAGCAAAAACACCTACCGTACTCTATAACGGTACTGCGCTCACCGGTTTCAGTGCTCACACCGCTGATGGTTACACTCTGCAAGGTTATTACACCGCGGCGAGCGGTGGTACAAAAGTGCTGAACGCCGATGGCTCATTTGCTACTGCTAATGTTACAGATTATATCACTTCAAGTAAATGGACAAAAGCTGGTGCCACAACACTCTATGCTCAATGGGTTGCAGCCGGTGGCGGTGGCGGTGGAGGATGTTCCACAATAGGTTCAATAACAGCAGCCGCAACAACAGACTTAGGTAGCGGTAATACGCCAAGGTATGTTGTTGACGCGACAGGTATTGGTCGATTGATGAAGAATAAAACAGGCAGTAGTGCATGGAGTTTGACATCAGGAACATATCTTCAAACAAGCGGTAGTGCATTTGGTTTACAAACATACAATGACATTAGCGAAATAGTTGTGTATGGAGCCGGTACCGGTGGTAATCGCACACTTTCAAAAGTTGAAGTAGGAACAACGACAAGTAATTACGCAGAAGTAACCGCAAGTGCAACAACAGAAGGCACAGATGATGGAAAATTTACGACATCGGGAACAGCAGATTCAATGCACATTGCTGTTGAGGCTGCCGCAAACTCTTACATATTCATTACATTCAGTGGAAATGTTAACATCTCGTCCGTTAAATTTATCAATTGTGGTACTGAAGAATGGTTCGTTAAAGGCGAGATGAACGAATGGGGTGAGGACGACCAATTGGAAGGCTCGGGAACACTAACAGCAACTATTGCACTTGCCGCTAACACTCGCTATGAATTTAAGATTTACGACAAGACTAACAACACATGGTATGGTAACACAGGTGCTATACCTACTAATATAAGCAACTGGACATATACATCCGGTGGTGACAATTCGACTCTCTACACCGGTCCGGCAGGTGATTATACCTTCTCGTTCAACACCTCAACAAAACAGCTCTCAATAACTTATCCTGAGGTTGACCACCCGAATGCCAACTATGTTTACTTCATTAAAGGTGGCGGATGGAGTGATGTAAGGCTCTATAACTACACCACAGAGTCAAATCGTATGTCAGATTGGGCCGGTTCACCGGTTATCGGAACAACAACGACGATATGCGGAACAACATATTACTACTGCGCTGCATATTTCAACAATATTATATTCCGCGATGGAGGTAGCAACCAGTCAAATACAGTGTCCTTAGACCGCGGCAAATATCTTGACGAGACAACACATGCCTCTGCATGGTCGAATTTCTCAACTTACTCAATCACCTTCAATGCTAATGGTGGTACGGGCAGTATGGCAGCGCATGCAGGTATATGCTCAGGCGGTAGTCAGACTCTCCGCGCCAATACATTCGAGAATGATGGTAAGGTATTCACCGGCTGGAATACGGCTGCTGATGGTAGCGGAACAAGTTATGCCGATGGCGCAACAATAAGCAGCATAACATCAAATATCACCCTCTATGCTCAATGGCTTACATGCCCGGAATATGGCGATTTATTTACACTCGAATTTTCAGTTGCCTCAGCAAAAAGTTTTGCTTCTAAAGAGAGTATTCCTCTTGGCTCATACGGAACAGCAACCGGCGGAACAGTAACCTTAACAAACAATAGTACGACAGCCGGCAAAGCGCAACTGACAACAACAGGTGGCGGATCATTCTATTTCAATGGTAATGATGCATATATAAAGATTGATTTGGCTTGTGCATTGCAAGCAGGCGATGTAATCACTTTCACAAATGGTAGTGGTTCCACTCAAGTATGTTTCTCAACTACTACAACACGAGACGCTACAGAGACTACAGTAAGCAACACCTATACTGTTGCTGAAGATGGAGCCCTTGATGGAGCAACAACAATATATGTATGGCGTACTTCCAGTTCAAGTACTTATCTCCACACAATCAATATTGAACGACCTATCAACCTCTTGCCATTGGAGAGCGGCACACTCTACCATGCAAATGTCATGGTGGCTTCAAGCATTACATCGCTGACCGCATCCAATCAATATGCTTCAGGTCTATCGAGCAATAGTCGTTTCTTCTCTGTTGGTGACGCATCAGCTGCCGACGGTGCAGCAGGAACGATGGCCGCCATATCGTTTGATTGGTCAATATGGGATCCTACAGCCCCTCCAAGTGCTGTAACAGGTAAACTGAAAGTTATCGGTGCATCAAACATAACCGACAACACTCCTACCTCTCGTGCAATTAAATTCAAAGTTGATCATGCCGGCATACTTGAAGTATGGGCACAAAACAGCAATGTGATAAGCTTTGCAAAAGAGGGTGTAGCAGGTAGCAAGATTGGTACAGGTGGAGCAGCAACATATCAGCTTCGCACCATAAATATTTCAGAAGCCGGAACATATTATCTATATGGTAATGCCACTTCTACAAATGGTGGTGTTGCTGCAGTGCGCTTCACAAATACTTACACATATAATGTAACCTACAATGGCAATGGCAATACAGGCGGTACTGTTCCTACTGATGCTACAGACTATTCATCCGGCGATATGGTAACCGTTCTTGGCAACACCGGCAGTCTGGTCAAGAGTGGTGGTTATGCTTTCAATGGTTGGAACACCTCGGCTGACGGAAGTGGAACAGCCTACGCAGCAGGTGCCACATTCAGTATCACAGCCAACACTACTCTGTATGCACAATGGGTATCAGAGTCAGGTTGCGAGATATTGTCGAAAGGTACTCCTTCAAGCATGACCTCTATGGTAAGCAATGTTGGTACGGTGACTGCAAGCAATTATGCAAGCGGTTCGGAGACATTTATAGGTATGAAGCTCAACTCTACAGGATATATACAATTAGCACCTAAAGCTGGTAGCTCATTTGCAGCGGGCGACAAACTGACTGTTGTCGTTGCAGCAGCCGGTGCAAAGACTATCGGTTATAGAATAGGTAGCAAAGACGCAACAGCAGAGACATTCACTCTCGAAGCTGCAGGCTCGCACACATTTGAACATATCCTTGTGGCAGCAGACATCAATGGTAGTGGTAATGTACAAATTTTCCGTAATGGCGCCGACGATCGTTACGCTATGGTAATGATTGAGCACTGCGACGATTGTACCGACCTCACACCGGCTATAACGGGCACACTGACAGCCTGCGCTACAACCACATTGACAGCCACCAATTATACCGACGGTGCCACACTGCAATGGTATCGCAATGGATCTGAAATAAGCGGCGCTACATCGTCAACATACGCTGCCACAGCAAGTGGTACATACACCGTTTCTGCAAACAAAAACTGCCGCATGACATCGGATGGTGCTGTAGTAACAATCAATAATGCTGTAACAACCGTTGTTGCTGCCGGTGAGACAGAATACGAGCTTGGCGATGCCGCCACAGCACTGACAATCTCAGCAACAGGAGCGACCGACTTCGGTTGGGAGCGTTACAATGGTAGTTCATGGGTTAGTGCTTCAGAGACCAACAGCTATACCCCATCGACAGCAGCTGAAGGCACGACACGCTATCGCGGCAAAGCAAAGAACAGCTGTAATGACGATTGGGTTTATTCAGCAGAAAAAGTTGTTAATGTTGCTAACCACGGAACCGTAACAGCAAGTTGGAAAGTAGATGATGTTGCCGCAGCAGGCGACGCCGCCACTGTTAACTCAGGTGGTTGGTACGAGGTGAAAGCCACATTCTCAACCACAGACGCAACTCCGACACTCTCAATGCTGACAAGTGGCGTAGCTCTCGACAATATCGTTGTGGATGGCACAACAATCAAAGGTCGCGTGCATGTTCCTGAGTCAGGTATCACACTCGTTGAGGTGTCTGCTCAAGTGCCTGCAACAGCAAGCTGGAAAGCAAAGACAACGCGCCTTACTCTGACAATAAATGTTTGCGAGGGAAGCGGTAGATTACTTAAAGCAAAAGCAACAGCTGAGCACCCATCACCTACACCGGCAGGCTCATTCGGCTACTACTTCGACAACACAGACGGACAACTCTCGCGCGGTAACGGTTCGAGTAGTATGAGTGGAGAGTCGGCATCTTACGACGCATTCGACTACCGATTTGCAAGTAATATATCTGAATACCGTTTCACCACAACAGTGAATAATGTTCAGAAAATTAGAGTATATATATATAACAATAATGCCAACAACCTGATAACACATGTCTATCAAAAGAGCTCAATATTTACCGACAAGCCTTCGGCAAATGAAATCACACCGACAATAACATATAGCGACGAGAGCGGTTACTTTACAAGAGGAGGCAATTCATACGCTGAAATAGTTCTTGAAGAGCCTCTGATGAATGGTTCATGCTTGGCATTCACGACCACATCCGGTTGTCGTCTGTACGGTGTACGCCTTTATGCCGCATCTCCGACAGGAGTAACACCTACAATACGTTGGGCTAATGAAGAGCTCCGCAGTTCAGGCAGAATAGAGACTGTGGAAGGTTCAGGTAGCATGATATATAAAGCAGAAGTAACAACAGCTGATTTCCATTCTGATGCGAAGCTGTACTACACCTCAAGTGACGAGACAGTAGCAACAGTGAACGAGACAACAGGTGAAGTAACCGTTGTAGCCACAGGTATTGCTCCGGGAGAAGAAGTGGAGGCGACAATAACAGCACAACTTCCGGCAAGCGGTTGCTATCGCGGTTCAGCAAAAATAACATATAAGGTTATAGTAGTAGGCTGTACCGACAAAGCCGGAACGATAACAGCCAATCGTACTATCATCTGTCCGGCAGCAGGCAAGAATGCCGACATGACTTTGTCGGGCTATGATGAAGGTGCAGAGATACTCGGCTGGTACAAAGACGGAGTCCTGATTCCTTCAACAGCCGGACTGACAGCTTATTCAGCAACCGAAGTGGGTACATATTACGCAGTAACAAGCTTGGCATGTGATGGCGGTATCCGCAGTAACTCTATCGTAGTTACCGCAACGGCCGCGCCGACAGTGAATGTTATTCACCCGATATGGCATGTACGCCGCGGTCGTCCTATCGGACAACCAATCCAACTCTTCCGCATTGTAGATTACGACCCTGCAACCATGACTACAGACATAACATGGAAGAAAGCCAATGGTGATCCTTACACATTGTCAGGTGCAGAAGGAGAAGCTATCAATGGAGTATATCAACTCTCAGGCACACCGCTCAAGACGGCAGCCACGACATCAGAGACACTGACAGCTATTCTGACCGTAACCAACGAGTGCGGCGGCTCGACAGAGGCACAAGCACAAATCATTGTTGACCCATGGAAAGAAAAATGGCAAGTAGCATATATCGTAACCGGAACAAAGGGCGGCGGATGGACCAATCACAACACAGCCAATGCCGAGGAAGCCGGATTGTATCAATATCTTGCTGAGTCATTTGACGTAACAGCATGTAACGCTTATCAGACAACAATAGCCGAGGATATTCTCTCATACTATAGCCAATATGATGTTATCGTACTAACCGACTATCCTAATAGTGGTACGGCACCGTCCTCTGGCGATCCTGGTTATAAGTCTAAAGGTAACATAAGCTACTCAGATGCTTTGGGTGTCTTGGTAGATGTCAAGCCGATGCTCACTATGGAGGCATACGTATCAGGAAAGAGCAATTGGTCGAAACTCGGTCTGACCTCTAACCCGAGCGATGGTACTGCAACAAATAATGAGTACTTGAAGATGACTCTCCTCTGCCCTGCAATGGAGATATTTGAAGGCACACACGAAGTGGGCGATGTAATACAAGTGGCAGATGCCGGACCGACATCAGGCGAGAACAAGATGTTGCAAGGTTTCCACCCGACAGCAGCCAAAGACTTTATATTCATCGGTACAGTGGCAGCTGCAGGCGAAGACACACTCATAACATGCTGCGAGCGACAGAAAGTACTTGAAGCACGACTCATCATATTCGGCTTGAACTTCAATGGTTCGAACTATGTGAATGAGAATGGTAAGCGTTGCGTCAAGAACATAATTGAATACTTGATGGTTTGGGATAAAGACCGCGTGGCAGACTGCTCAATCTACTTCAACAATGGTAAGAAAAACGACGGTGACCACCGCTGGAATAACCCTGAAAACTGGGGACCGGGCTACAATGTTGTTCCACGCTACTACCACAATGTGCGTATCGAACAACCTGTCATCATCGACTACAACAACGCCATGGCAGCCTCAGTGCGTGTTGCTGTTTCAAGCGACAACACCGTGAAGGGAACCTATCTTGAGGCAGGCGCCGGCGGAATTGCACCGGCATCAAGACCGGTACTGAATGGTGAGATAACAATCGAAGCAACAGGTGCCCTGACAATCAATGGTGGTATATATAAGGTAGATAGTAAGGAAAGCAAGAAAGACTTCGTTACTAACCAGCCGCTTGATGCAAGTCAGTTGCTCATCAATAGCACCGCGAGCGGACAAGGTGCTCTCGCATTCGGAGAGCTCAACGACAACATGGTGCCAAGTGCATACGTAGCATTGTATAGCAAAGCGCAATATGGCAACACCTCCACACCTTCATGGCAATACATCGGAACACCATACACCGATGCTGTGGCTCTCTACAACTACTATAAAGCATGGTTGTGCGAATATCACGAAGATGCTCCGACAGAAGACGGACTTTGGACATATACGGCACATGAACAACATGTAGAGCCGTTCAAGGGTTATGCGATAACTCAAAAATCGCCTACCACATACTTAGTAGAAGGTAAGTTGGTTAAACCGGGCAACAAGACACTCTTGCTCGACTACACAGCAGGCGGTGCATACCACGGACAGAACGCACTTGCCAACTCATTCACCGCACCTATCTATGTACGCGCTCTTGAAGCAGCCGACTTCGACAATGCCAACGCTGTAATCTACCTCTACAACACAGGTAAGCACAGCGAATGGGACAGCAACAAATCAAGTATTGTCAATGCAAAGACCGGCAACTCGACAACAGCCGGACAATACATCTCCTTGCCTGTTGAGGCAGTAAGATACTACGATGGTGCACCGGTGGTTATTGCTCCGCAACAAGGTTTCTTCGTTGAGGCAACCAAAGGCGGTAGCTTTACTATCGACTACGACCGCGCAATACTCTGTATAGACAGTACGCTGGCAGGTGAAGGCAAGAACACTCAACCACTTCGCGCTCCACGCCGCGCACCAAAAGACGAGAACATCAAGCTCACAAGTATCGTACTTGAGAGTGAAGGCGGTGGCGATGCTGTGACAGTGCTCACCGGTGGTGAAAACTTCACCAATGGTTATGAAAACGGTTGGGACGCAAGAAAATGGGAAGGCGAAGCATTCCTGCCATACCTATCAATATGCCCAAGCGATTCAGACTTCTCCGTTTCGTCGCAGCCGCAACTCGAAGGCTCAATACTACGCTTCAAAGCTGCAGAAGGGACAGAACTCTACAAGATTACGATAGCAACGTCTATTGAAGGACTTATCTTGCACGATATGGTAACCAATGCAGACATCAACCTGTTCGACACCACTTACTACGAGTTCAACTCAACCAATACAGAAATACACAACCGCTTCAAGATAGTGAAGAAAGATGTTCCGACAGACCTTACCTCTGCAACTAATGGCAACTTCAACGCCTACGTAAGCAACGGACAAATCTGCATAGACAACCGCCAAGGCATGGCGAGTCAAGTTCAGATATTCGACGCAACAGGTAAGCTGGTTTATTCATCAACGCTTGCTCCAAACAGCAAACAAACACTGACTAACATAGCCGCAAGTGGCGTGTATATCATAAAAGCAACAGTAAAAGACGAAACACAAATCATAAAAGTTACATTCTAAAGTAAGGAGGATTTAGAAATGAAACATACCCTGAAATACATAGTAGTAATATTTCTGTTCCCCATAGCACCGGTGTTGTTTGCCGCCGATTTGCAACAACCAAGCGTTGGCAACAATGCGACAACAAGCCAGCATGGTGTGGCAGTGCCGATGAATAATTTACGACGACAAACGCATAGGACAACACCGATTAGGAGTTCAGGCAACAATATTAATCACAACATTAATCCTTATGGCTCCTACTCAACAGGCGGTGGTCTTTATCTGCAATCCGGCTCACGACTTAATGGCGGAAGCAGTGGAGGCTCTTCCGGTGGCGGAACAGGTGTCGGCATTGGAGGAAGTGGCTCAAGCCGTGGAGCGACACAGCATATAAGCGGTGTTACAGCCGGTAGCTCATTCCAAAGCCATGGCATATTTGGCAGCAACGGAAATGGGAGCAGTGATGCGACTATGCGCCGTATCGCCCCACCACCCCCACCTGACGATGGCGGTGATGAAGAAACCCAGTTGCCTATAGGCAGTGGTGCAGGAATAATCCTCACTCTTGCGGCTTTATACGCTTATAGAAAGAAAAAATAACTCAAAAAAAAAATCATCCCCGCTGCAAGTAGCAGCGGGGATGATTTTTTGAGAGAAATCGGAGTGTTCCGAATATTCTGAGTGTTCGGAGTAATCTGAATTTTCGGAGTTTTCTGAATTTTCGGAGGATTCGGAACTTTTTGTTAAAAAATCTGCTGTTTTGCCTATTAAATGGGGGCTTTATTCAAGTTTTATTCACTTTTTGTAACATTTTTCTTTGTCAATTCAACAAAATGTAGTAATTTTGCACCGATTTTCGTAATTGGATGTGAATAATATTGCGAAAAGTAGCAAGGTATTTAGTTTCAAGTACAAATAAAATTGTTACAGTTATGAAGAAATTTTTTACTCTTTTATTGGGCATTACCGTTGCCCTTGGTGCCATTGCAGCACCTGTCAGCCAAAAGATTGCCTTCAAAGGCGCAAATCAAAAGGTTGAATTGAAAAAAGAAGCGCGTTCTGACGCCAAAGCTTCTCTCTCATCAAAAACCGTAAGCACAAAAGCAGAAAAAGCTGCTGTTGCAAAACGTGTTGAATCACTCAAATTGAATGCTGCCAAAGCTCATGTTAAAGCAAGAAAAGCTCAAGCCAATGAGATTGAAATCGTAGCACACAATCTTGAAATAGACGATTCATACGCAGCATGGTTTGGTATTTGGATAGTATTAGGTTCAAATGAGGACTATTCAGTTGAGGTTTATCTCGCACCTGATTCTACCTTTACTTCAATTTATGACAACTACGACAGCGAAACAGCATCAATCTGGGTTACTCCTGCAGCCACAGGCGAAGAAATCACAACAGTTGTTGAAAGCGCAAGTTTGTCAACATCAGAGGCCGGTGATTTATTCACAGCCGTTGCTTCTGACTCACTTGGCAATACCTACAAAATCACAATGGATTTCGTAATTCCTGATCGTATTGACACCACTAATGTAGAATTTAGCGCATCAGCATCAATGACTTATTATGAGGCAGATGGTGATTACTATTTCTATGCTAAAAACGATAACGGTTACCAAGTAGCACTTGACATCGTTACAGAAAGTCTTGTTGGTTCATACAATTCAGAAGATTTCTTGCTTGAATACACAAAAATTGCAACACCGGAAGGTGACATTTTCAATGCTCTTGAAGCAAAGGCTACAATCACTCAGGCTTCAGAACTCGTTTACAACATCGAAGCAGAATTATTTGCTAAAAACGGTACAACATACATGTGCAAATTGTTCTATGAAATTCCATCAGTTAAAGACACTGTCGCTTTAGATTTCGGTTTAGGTGCAGTAAGAAGCTATTTAGAGGACGATGGCTCATTCTTGTTTACCGGTGAAAATGACGATTACTTCTTGCAAGTTAATCCGATTGCCAAATCAGATTCAGCATTCGATGGAACATACACAGTTGCAGATCTTGACCCGTCATATTCATTAATCGAAGATGCAGAAGAAAATCAATTTGCATTTGTAGAGAATGAAGCAAGTCAATTCAGTGTTGCTCAACTCAACGACCACCAATGGACAGTTAAGGGTGCTCTGCTCGCAACAAATAGTGTGCTCTACACCTTTGACTTTATAGTTCAAGATGTTGACTATGTTGAGCCTCTTGAGGCTGTTACAGACACAGTTAGCTTTGAAGCTGAAATCGGTCAATTTGCTGAGTTCTTCGATTATGATGGTTCATTCCAAATCATAGCTTATAGAGCAGACTCAACATTGGCTATTTCTTTGAATCCAATCACATTCGGAACATTTGATGGTACATTCGGTTATGCCGACCTCGACAAAGACTATTCTTACATAGTTAAATATGTTGACACTGTTCGTACAAGTGTTGCATTCGCAGAATGGGAAGGCACAGGCTTCACCTCGTCGTTGAACGGCAATATCTTGTCAATCGAAGGTTCTCTTGCAGCATACGACGGTGTTCTCTATCAATTCAAGCTCTCCGGTGAGATTGAAGTTGACACAGCTGCTGCCGGTGGTGATACAATAGCGCTCGTTCTTGACGAAGATTTCAGTATTGAATATTATGCAAGCTCACAAGACTACTTCATTACAGCTTACAACGCAGAAGGTTGGGGTGCAGCATTAGATATCTTTGAAGAAGAAGGTAAGCTTGGTGGCACATACGAAACTGCAGATTTTGATGCTTCTTACACACAAGTTTTGACCCCTAACGGATTAGTTTATTTAGTATCAGGTAGCGCAAGTGTTTCTCAAGTTGATAGCATGTACATAATCAATGCAGAACTCTTGATGGACGACAACAATGTTTATCAAATCACAATGATTCAAAAAGCTATTGAAATTACCGGCGACACAATCAGTGGCATAGAATTTGATTTGGGTCAAGCATATTATTTGAACGACTATTATGCTTCAAAAGGTCAACAACTTGCTAATCCTACATGGCAAATAGATGTATATCGTACAATAACAGACTCTACTTATGATGCCCGTATTTCTGTTGCTGTTGCAACAGCATCAGCTACTTCAATCGCCGGCGTTTATGATGTTGCTCAAACATTCTGGACAAGTATTGAGTTGCTTGTTGATTCAGAGTTTGTTGAGGTTGATCTTGCAGAAGGCATAGTTAAAATTGAATATCTACAAGATTATCAAGGCTATGCAGTTTACAATATTCATGTAGAAGGCTTGGGCAAAGATGGCAACTACTATGATTTGAGTTATGCAGGTCCATTTATCTGCATGAACGCAGCAACAGGCGCTAACATAGCAATGACTGATGTAGTATCTGGTCTTGAAGTTTTAAGGGCTCCTGAGTTCATTCGCGTAGTAGATAACTCACTCGTTGTTGACGCACAAGGCTTAGTACAAATCTATAATGTTGCAGGTCAATTGCTCTACAATGCAAATGTTGAAGGTCAAACAACAATCAATGGTTTGAAACGCGGTCAGGTACTCATCGTACGCGTTAATGACAAAGCAGCAAAAGTAGTTTTCTAAACTAAACTATAATACAAACAAAAGAGGCTGTCTAACAAGTTTTGTTAGGCAGTTTTTTTATGTATACGATCGGCGAATGGATGTCTGTAAGAATTTGTGAATGGTAGTCGTATTTTGATTGGGGAAAAATAGGCTTTCTTGCTAATTTTCAACAAGAAAGCC
>JAFXPY010000016.1 GCA_017527495.1 Paludibacteraceae bacterium | reverse complement strand
TAAATACACTTATCATAATATGTTTCAATCCACGCACCCCGTGTGGGGTGCGACTTGGCGGAACCGAACTTGGGACATACTTGCAGGTGTTTCAATCCACGCACCCCGTGTGGGGTGCGACCAAGATATATCATTAGCACATGTAAAACAATATATCGTTTCAATCCACGCACCCCGTGTGGGGTGCGACTTGCTGTATCAGGGGGAACATACGAAGATTGGCAAGTTTCAATCCACGCACCCCGTGTGGGGTGCGACTTGCAAGCAAAATAATAACATATATTATTATGACGGTTTCAATCCACGCACCCCGTGTGGGGTGCGACTTTTAACTAAAATAAATTTTGTAGATTGGTGAGTTTCAATCCACGCACCCCGTGTGGGGTGCGACAATAATTAACTACATGTTGTGTGCTATCTGTCAAGTTTCAATCCACGCACCCCGTGTGGGGTGCGACTGCAGTGCGTTTTTTTGTGCGCTTATTTTTTTTACCGTTTCAATCCACGCACCCCGTGTGGGGTGCGACAATGGGTTCAAGATAATAAGAAATACCCGACATGGCGTTTCAATCCACGCACCCCGTGTGGGGTGCGACAGCAAACTCAAAGCAGAGATTGCAGAGGTCTCAGTTTCAATCCACGCACCCCGTGTGGGGTGCGACACCCTCAAGCCGTTCTACCTCTCGCAGGGAGCGTTTCAATCCACGCACCCCGTGTGGGGTGCGACTTGCCCGTGCGCTCATCAACAAAGCCCTCACGGTTTCAATCCACGCACCCCGTGTGGGGTGCGACGGACGCAATGAACGCAGAGCAGTCAACCTACAAGTTTCAATCCACGCACCCCGTGTGGGGTGCGACGATGGCAAAGTTACTCGCGATGTTATTGTTTGATTGTTTCAATCCACGCACCCCGTGTGGGGTGCGACGTTCATCGGGACTAATGAGCAGTTGTGCGACAGGTTTCAATCCACGCACCCCGTGTGGGGTGCGACGTTTATGGGTGGCGGTCTTGTAGGCGATATTGCTCAGTTTCAATCCACGCACCCCGTGTGGGGTGCGACATGCCCACTTGAATATATGCCTGTGCATTTTTCAAGTTTCAATCCACGCACCCCGTGTGGGGTGCGACACGGGTTGGGGACAAAACCACTTCGGTGCTTTCGCCGTTTCAATCCACGCACCCCGTGTGGGGTGCGACTTGGAAACTGCTCGTGGGCAAGCACTACGGCTTGTGGTTTCAATCCACGCACCCCGTGTGGGGTGCGACGTGGGATTTTTCAACACTAACATTTCGGCACTTAGTTTCAATCCACGCACCCCGTGTGGGGTGCGACTCGGTAGGTGCTTATGAAAGAACAAATGTAAAGCCGTTTCAATCCACGCACCCCGTGTGGGGTGCGACCTTAATGCGTTATCATACCCATCTGCGGTTGAATGTTTCAATCCACGCACCCCGTGTGGGGTGCGACGAACCTACATAATACACTTTATATGCTTTTGTAGTTTCAATCCACGCACCCCGTGTGGGGTGCGACCATTGTTTCAGTTACTTCACTTTGATATTATTGCAGTTTCAATCCACGCACCCCGTGTGGGGTGCGACGTTGTTCGCTTGTACCAACCTTTGCAACGTATCCCATGTTTCAATCCACGCACCCCGTGTGGGGTGCGACTCCTCTATTTGAGGGTGAACAACCTTATTCTTAGTTTCAATCCACGCACCCCGTGTGGGGTGCGACCGATAGGCTCTGGCTCCTCTGCAGGCTCTTCATACGTTTCAATCCACGCACCCCGTGTGGGGTGCGACAGCATATGATTATATGCTTTGATAATTAGTTATTTAAGTGCATTTTTATGCGATAACTATTTTTGTTACATTATTTTTTATTTTTTTAGACATTCATATTATTTAATTAGCGGATTTTCAACGAGTGCGAAAAATACAGAAAAACACACCACACTATAGATTCGCATATTTATTAGCATTTTGAATTACAATATCAAATTCCCACTTAAATCTATCTCATTTCTAACACCAAGTGTTTCCACTTTACTTTCATAATTATTGCCAAGACGATAGAAGCGAATACTATCGTTTTCTTTATCAATAATTTCTGCTAATTGAATTTTAAGTCTTGTATATTGTGTGAAATCTACAACACATTCAAAAACCGAGTTTTGTACTCTCTGTCCATAGTTTAGGCATATCTTTGCTACTTTGCGAAGTCTTTTCTGACCGGACAGCAATGTTGTATCAACATCGTATGTTACTAATATGAGCATAGTTATTGAATTAAGAAAACCGGATATTGTTCTAAATCGTGTCTTAAGTATCTTGCCATTAGCATTGCTTGAATATAAGGTAACAACCCTATTGGTACTTTTTCTTGCAGGTATGGATGTTGTATTTCTTCTTTTTTTCTGTTTTGCCAAGCCGAGATAATGATTTTCCGGCCCTCATCAGTCATTAGAATATTATCTTCTCCATTCTCTATAAAATGCTTTGATTCAATTTGTTTCCTGTTGATGAGTGAAAGTACCAACCTATCAGCAAGATATGCACGAAACTCCTCCATTAAGTCTAAAGCAAGACTTGGTCGTCCTGGACGGTCGGTATGCAGAAAACCAACGTATGGATCAAGCCCAACTGTTTCAAGTGCTGATTGTACTTCGTGCATAAGCAGGGTGTAAGCAAACGACAACATACAATTAACTTTGTCTTTCGGTGGACGACGATTACGACCATGAAATTGAAAAGCATGTTTTTGAGCAATAATCATATCGTCAAACATTGAGAAATAAAGTGTTGCAGCCTCTCCTTCTATACCACGTAATATATCTTTCGTTTCAGCAGTGGTTGCTAATAGGCTGTATCGTTTAAGAGATAAAGAAAGTTGTTCTATTTGGTTCTTCAAAACAGAATTGATGTCAGTATGGTCGCGCTTAAATCGTTCAATCACTTTTCTGGAGTTGAATATTTTCCCGGCTATGATAAGCCGAGCGATATCAAGTGATTGTATTTCATCATCAGCGACTCTATATTGAATACGTCGAAGTAAAACATTGCCATTAGTTTTGCCTGTAACTCGTGCTAAAAAGTTGCCTTTAGGCGTCAAAAAGCATAGTCCTATATTTCTCTCAGCACACATATTCATCAGGTAGGGAGATGCACCAAGATGTGTCATGCAGACAATGCTTTCGATGTTGATGATTGGCAGACGCATCACTTCTGATTCCTCTATGCGTGCTACAATGTTTTCACCATCTTTGGTCAGATATACATCCGGATTAGTTACATACAGAGTATTTAGTAGTTTTCTCATTGTTGTGTCAATTGATTAAGATATTGTTTTGTGTTCATTGCTCGTTTTGTTGAGAGTGCAAAGCATTGATTGTTGATAGAGCAAGATCGGCATTTGGCTTGATATTGTGCCGGTGGCGTGATTGCTGATTCAAATAACCGGTGCATTTGTGCGGCATACTCTTCAACCATTATTCTTAATGTGTCAGTAAAAATGACTTCAGTTCTATGCTTTATTTGTTCATAGTAGAACGCACCTTTGTTAATCTTTATGTTGTACATCTCTTCCAAACACATTGCTTGTGCACATAGTTGCACTTCGTCTGTCTCATCGCTTTTGGGCTTGCCATGTTTATATTCAATAGGATATGGCTGCCAAAGTCCTGGATATTTAGGAACAGATATTGCCCTTGCTTTGTCCTCTGAAGGGTACAATTCCAATAAATCCGCTATTCCGTACAGACCTAATCTAAATGACGCAACCGCTACGGAACGCAATAAGACGGTGTCTTTATTACGCTCCATAGCGAAGGGGTTATCTACATTTCGATGTAGCCAATCGCCTTCTAAAGTGAGATAATTATCTTCCCATTGTTGTTCGATATCAATAAGTGCCCATTGTCGTTGGCAAAATGCAAAATGCTGAATACCTGACAACATAAGAAGGTCATCTTCTGCATACATACCTGTTTATAAGATTTCTTCTATTGTTACTCCTTCCGGCAGTTGCTGTCTGTTAATAGAAACATTGTAATCGTTAAAACTGCGAGGCACTTCTACTCCTTCTTTTCGCTCTATTGTAACCAAATCGAAGAGTTTGTTGGCTGGAGCATTGCCGAGTTCCGAATCATGACGGAAGAGTATAAGTTTTTGTGCACTCATGAGTCCTCGAGAGGCAGAATGGTCGTTGTCAAACATGTTTTTCAATGCTTCGATAAACAAATCCAAGTCGTCAGTGCTAAATCCTGTTTGATTTGCTAAATTGGCAGAAATAAATCCATGGCAGCAGTAAAGTCCATATGGCACTGTTGATTTGCGTCCCATTGTATGATTCTCTCCACTTTGTTTCTCGGCTTCTGCTTCGGTCGCAACAGCAATGCGAGTTATTGAATGTTCAAGTGGTGCAATAGGGTCTATTGAGCGAGCAAATGTCAATTGAATCGGGCCACGCACCTGACCTGCATTTTTGCCTGTTGACATTACAGCACCAAAAGTTCTGACATCATAGTACTTTTCGCACATTACTTCTCTTGCACATGATATTTGCTTGTTTTTGTCTGCATTTTTTACGCGATCATCTTCGTAAGATTGGTCAATAAGCGTATTCAGAACAGCCTTTTCTTTGATAAAAATATCATAGCCTTGAGCACATTGTTTTGCAACTTGCACATAATTGCGCACTTTGCGTTTCAAACATACATCTGTTACAAGTCCCATACCTGTTTCTGCATCCACGCGTGGCAGATTACCTGCATCCGGGTCGCCATTTGGGTTGCCGTCTTGTACATCAAAAAGATAGATAAAATCGATTTTGTTTGTTAAGTTTTTCATATTCTTATAGTTTTTAATTGTTATTCATTTGTTTCTTTTTCATCGTTAGATTTCTTGGCAAAAAAGTCTTGTCGCTGGTGATAGTAACCAACGAAGAAACGACCCTGGTCTTGCAAGTCAAGATGTGCCGGAAATCCATCGGCAGGTAATTTGGAAATTATTTCCTGTTGCAGTTGTTCCATTTGAATAACTCTGCCTTGATTGAGTTTTTCCAAATGATGAGCCGAAAGATTCATTATCGTAGCGAATACTGCGGCAGGTGTGGTACTTGCTGAGTTCATATACCGCTCACGAATAGAAGTGTTGCCACTTGCCTCTTCTTGTATTTTTACAAGAACGGAAAATAATCTGCCACATAAGTAGCCTTGATTAGTGTTTGTTTTGTCTAACATAATACTGATATTTTGATTGTTATTTTGTCTGTTTAAGAAAGCCTTAATAATAGCTGCTCGTGCTATGGTTATTTCTCGGCTTGCACTCTCTGCCCTGATTCTGCGCAAGCAAGCATTATAAAGAGTATATGGGTATGGTGTGCCTTCAAAAATACTTTTGGTAAGTGCTTCCGGCAAGTTCGGGCTTACACTACTTAATTTGCCATCTAATGATACTGCACTCAAGATATTGCGTAACCCAAAGTAAGGTGTTTTGTCTTTTCGAGTATCAACGATTGTCAAATCTTCAAAGTGCTTGAGTAGTTTGCCCGCAAAGTCTTTTAATGGTATTTCAGCCCAATAAACTACGGCAATGCGAGCAGCGTTTGGAGCTAATCCGAGAATATAAAATGTGTCATCTAAATTGGTTTCCAATTGCCCGCTGTATATTGCAGAGAACACTTTTCTCACTTGCTCTATATTTCTATTTGGGTCATCTTCTTTCTCTTGAATACCGAATAGACTGAACACACTTTCTTCTGCATTTTGTGCAGCTTCACTATTAATCGAAGCCCAAAACAGATAAGTGCGATCTCCGATTAGGAACTTATTCCTTGATTTTTTATCAAGTAAATGGAGTAACGCTGTAGAATAGGCAAATTCCGCTTGTTCGCCAATAGGAGCATTATCGCATTGTTCTTTGCCGTATGAGTCGTAACCTGATTTTACTTGAAAAGAAACTAATTTTGCAACAGCCTGACTTCCCGGAATCATTGTTTGGGTAGTCAGAGTTACTGTAGGTGCTTTTTCACCCGTAATCAAACATATATGCTCATCTGCGTTATTTTCATTAGGACGCAGACTAATAAGTTCGGATTTCTCCGCCACGATTTGTATATCGCCTTCTATTAGAAATGAAAAGAGAGAATACTTTTTATTGAGTTTTTTCGTAATTTCATCCCATAATGGGTCAGTACTTATTTGTTCTAAAATATAGTCGCTGTCCTGTTGATAAAATAAGTGTAAAGCACGCAAATCCTTATTGTTAGAATTAGTTTCATAAACATCTTCTATAAGTTGCTTAAAGGCATTGAGGTATTTTCTGCTTTGCTCAGGTGAGCGTTTGTCAGAATATCCCAATGTATATTCACTATTGTCATACAAATAATTTGCACTCACACCCGATGAACGACCTACAGGCTGCGGAACTTGAAATGTTTGAGCATTATCTTTATCTATTCGTCTATCCTCAAATCTCAGGAAATGTCCGTCTTTGTCTATCACTATGACAAAGCCTATTTGCTTATTTGCTGTACCAAACTGCGGCAGTTGGTCTGCACATCGGTTGTAGTAATCATATAATGCACGTAGTATCATCGTAGTACCTCCTTACTATTTAATGGTGGAACAATTATAACTCCGTTTTCCATCTTTGCTCTAAAGAACATTGCTTCCGGCTTATCGGCATTACCGGCAAAATCCATATCATATAGCATAATCCCCAAATCTTTGTCCTCTGCTATAGGTGGAGTGAGAGTTTCTGAATCTTGATTAACTAATCTGAACGAAGCCACACATTCTCTTGTGCCGAGATAAGGCTGATTGAAGCATTGCCCTTTGCTTGCACGCCTTTCAAACATTGCATTGTACTTACCCGGATTTTCATCATTGGGTTGAACGATTGCAGTGTCATTAAACAAATCTAACTGTTGCATTCTATGTTTTTTATCATTCACTCTGTCCCGCAACGGAATGAATATCAGTTTTGCATAGATGCGGTATTTCACATCTCTAAGCATAAGAGAGTTTTTTTGCTGACGCTTCTCTTCAATATAAATGCTTTCCATTGTCCGTGAAGCTACAGCACCTACTTCGTTTCGTCTTATTGATATCCACTTGATTGGATTCAAGACTTCTATTTTTGTAACTTGCCATCGTATGGCAGGTTTCCAAAAGATGGCTTCAAAAATGGCTCGCGCTGCCGATGGAGTGATGACATCATAACTTACGCGCTCCACTTTGAGTTCAGGACGCGTAAAGCACGCTATATCGCCCCAAACCTCCAAACAAAATTCTTTGTCGTAGTATTCCATATATTTAGATAATTATCGTTTCTTCTAAAAATTTATTCTTACAAGTCAAACCTATTTCGTCATCATAAAGTGATGTATCTTGCAGTATATGTATGCTGTCGGAAATAGTTACAATCGCCCCTGCATCTTTAAGTGTCTTAAAATCTTGCTGACGAACATTAACACAGTATTGCGATAACTTCTTCATCAAACTATATGTGATGTTCGCATCGTGCATTAGTTGATTAATAAGGTTTTGCCCTTCTTTATAACCTACATAAACAGGGATAGAATTATCTTCTATCAGTTGAAATTCTTTTGCGGCTGTTTCAAATTGTATGGCACTTTGATTGCACAATGAGCTAATCTGTTTTTTGTCGAAAGAATCAACTCGAGAATATAATTGGTTAAAATACTCTGTCATCGTATCCGGACTGAACCAATCATTGATTTCACCCATATTAAGCCGAGCATTATTCGTCTGAGTAATATATCCAACCGGCAATCGCCCTTCTTTACTTAGACTAAAAACAAATGTCTGTCCATTGTGAAGCTTCCCTTCTCTGTTGCACCTGCCTGCGGCTTGTAAAATGGAATCGAGCCCTGCCTCTTCGCGATAGACTACAGGAAAGTCAATATCAACACCTGCTTCAATTAACTGCGTTGCTATAACACGAATAGGCATATCGGATTTTTCTGAAAGCAATCGTTTTATAGTATTGATAGTCTCTTTTATATGTGTCGAACACATCATTCTTGACAGATGTAGAGTTATGCCTTCTTTAGGCAAATGGTCAAAAATCTCTTTAGCATGTCTGCGAGTATTGACTATACATAAAACTCTTTTGTGTTGTGTGATTTGAGTGGCTAAATCGCTATAATCCAAGGACTCTTTGATCTCTGTTATTGTGGCTCGTTTGAGTTTATCATGCAAACAAACCCCTTTGTCAATTATCTCTGTTATGTTTTCTAAGCCGTCAAATTTGTAATTTGTTTTCAATACAGGTTGGCTTGCAGTCGTAAATAGAATTGACGAACCAAAAACTTCTTTCAATGTCCTTATTGAGTCAATAATGGGTTGGTAGAAGTTTAGCGGCAGTGTCTGCACCTCATCAAATATAATCACGCTTTTGGCTATGTTGTGTATCTTCCGGCATTGTGAAGGTTTGTTGCTGAATAAAGATTCAAAAAACTGAACATTAGTGGTTACAATAATAGGATAATCCCAATTTTCTGTTGCGAGTTGAAAAGTAAGTGAATTTTCATTATCGCCATAATCAACTTCAGAATGATGTTCCAGCACATTATTCTCGCCAAATATACTTTTCAGCGTAGCTGCAGTTTGAGTTATTATACTTGTATAAGGAATCGCAATTATTATTCTCTGTAAGTCATTTGCGACAGCATGATTTAATGCCCAAAGAACTGATGCAAGCGTTTTGCCACCGCCCGTTGGAACTGTCAAACTATAGTAATCAACACAACTTTGACTTTTTAACACACATTGTTCCTGAACGTATCTGCGTATCTGATTTACTTTTGTGTCTTCAGCTTCGGCATTTAGATTTGATAAATGCTTTTCTAATACATTTTTCAATTCTGCCATAGAAGTCATGCTGCCTCTTAATTTACTTTGTTCCGGAGTCATAAAGGCTTCTGTGTCCAATCGGTCAGCATCTACTAAACAACTGAATAAGAACCTGATTATGTGATGAATATGATAGGGCTTATAATTCTGTTTTGGCATACATGGATTTACGTTGATAGGCTGAATATGAACATCTTGCGGTATAGGTCTCTTCATTATTTCTTTCCATTCGCCATCATCGTATAGCCCTCTATGATGTCCGATAATCGGGTTGGATAATACCTTGTATAGTTGAGGAAATAGTTGTTTTGCAACCAATCCTCCTACATATGCATGGTTATGTTCTCCAACGACTCGCAAGTTTGGTTCATAACCACTCTCTTTCTTTATATATTGTTGAAATGACTCTTTCTCTTTGCCCTTATCATGCAAAAGACCTAAAACATAGCCGAAATCGCCCAATCCGATGCTTTTAGCAAACTTTTGTGCTTCGCATGCAACATTTTGTTGATGTTCATTATTGCTCTGAATCAGCCATTTATCATTTATGATTTTTATATGTGAAATTATTTCCATTAAGTTTGTTGTGTTTAAAATTTATAATTAATAAAAGAATATAAATTATAAATTGAATATTTTTTTGCAAAATTATAGTGTTCTACTGCCAAAAGTTGTCAGTTGAATAAAAAGTGTAGTTTTATAGCGTAAAATAATAAGTAGCGTAAAACAATAAACATTAAGGTTTTATTTCGTGACATCAAAGATTGAGCAATAGCTCAATCTTTGATGTTATAACTGTTTTAACTAACTATATAATTTTCAATGTAAATGATGGGATGACATAGCAAAAAATTCTTCGCTCGCACATTTTCTGCACGAACTTTCACTCTTTCTTTCACATTTTCTGCACGAACTTTTGGGGTTAGTTGCACATTTTCTGCACGAACGTCTAATTTTTTTTCTTACTTTTCAGCTAAGATTGTGGCGGAGTAGGGGGCTACGGTTATTTTGTCGGTGCTTACAGTAGTGAGTCCCTTGGCATCGGCTTTGCCGTCTTGTGCGAGGACTGCGTATTTGCCTGCCGGTATGTCGGTGTCTATCGGTTCTGAACTACCGTTGAGTAGGACAATAAGTGATTTGGCTGTGTCGATACCTTTAAGGTCTTTCATTTTGAAGGCAACAAACGACTCGTTGTCTGTCGGCAGAAATTCAAGATGTTTGTTTACGAGTTCTGCTGTGCCGAGACGGAAACCTCGATGCTGACGGCGTATCTGAACCATCTGTCGGTAGTATTCATATAAGTCGTTGTAGATGAGTTTGTTTTCCCATGGAATGGTGTTTATTGAGTCCGGACTTTGGTAGCTGTTGTCGATGCCGAGTTTGGTGCGATAGAGTTCTTCGCCGCCGTAGATAAAGGTCATGCCTTGCGATACGAGTACTGCTGTTTGTGCGAGTTTGTTCATGCGCAGGCGTGTCTCTTCTGTTTCTTCGGGTGCGCTGACTTCGATACGGTCGCGCAGGCAGTAGTTGTCGTGGCAGGTGATGTAGCTCACATGTTGCATGGGTTCGCCTGACCAGCCTTCGCCGAATTGATTATTGTTGTAGTTGATACCCCCGGCGAGTCCGAAGCATAGGGCTTGTTTGCCAGCAGGATTGCCTGATGCGAAACCGCGTAAATGGTCGAATGGTGAGCCGATGAGTGCGTTGCGTATGTCGTCGCTGAATGCTCCGACACGCGGCATGCGGTAGGTCCATTGTTTCATGGCAAGGCTGTCGTAAGGGTAAGCCGGCGACATGGCAGCCCAGCCTTCGCCGTAGGTGAGGATAGTAGGGTCTATGAGGTCAAGTGCTGCACGGATTTGTCGCATGGTCTCTTGGTCGTGAATACCCATGAGGTCGAAGCGGAAGCCGTCAACATGGTATTCGCGTGCCCAATAGCACACTGACTCAACCAAGAATTGTCGCATCATCTCGTGGTCGGAGGCTGTCTCGTTGCCGCAGCCGGAGCCGTTGGCGTAGCTGCTGTCTGCGTTGAGGCGGTAGAAATACTGCGGTACGACGCGCCCTAAGGCGCAGCCTGCAACGTTGTAGGTGTGGTTATATACGACGTCCATAATGACGCGTATGCCTGCTTGGTGCAGGGCTTGTATCATCTGCTTGGCTTCTGTGATGCGGCATGCAGGGTCATAAGGGTCAGTGGAATAGCCGCCTTCGGGTGCGTTATAGTTGATAGGGTCGTAGCCCCAGTTGTATTTGCCGTGAGAGAGTGTTGTCTCGTCAATACTGCCGTAGTCGAACATAGGGAGTATCTGCAGGTGTGTGATGCCGAGTTCTTTGAGATGGTCGATGCCTGATGCAAGTCCGTCGGCTGTTGTGGTTCCTGTCTCGGCGAGAGCGAGGAACTTGCCTTTGTTTTGGATGCCTGAGTTTGGTGACATGGTGAAGTCGCGCAGGTGTGTTTCATAGACAATGATGTCGGTAGGGTCGGTCATGGCAGGACGTTTGTCTTGAACCCAGCCGTCGGGATTGGTCTTGCTGAGGTCAATGATGGCGGCGCGTGTGCCATTGACGCTTACTGCTTTGGCAAAGATGCCGGGTGCTTCTTCTTCCCATTTGCCATTCTGGCAGGAGCGGATAGTGTAAAACTTGCCGGCAAGGTCGCCTTTGACAGTGGTGTGCCAAAAATCGTTTTTGTCTTTGCGCAGAGCGTAAGTCTCGGCTTCAGTGGTTTGAGCGTCGGCATAGATGCGCAGTTCCATCTGCTCGGCTATTGGCGACCAGAAGCAGAATTGTGTTTTTGAGTCAGAGTAAAGACATTCGTCTTCTAAACGGGCTTGTTTTGTTGTGCAAGCCAAGAGAGTTAGTGTGGTCAAAATACAAATAAAAATGTTTTTCATGGTTAATATTTTGTTTTATGCGTTGATCAACTTAACTATTTGATTCTGATTTTTTTGTATGTGTTTTGGTTTATTGAGATGATGTATATTCCGGTGGGCAGATTGGTAGTTTGCAGTGTGTTGTTTTTTGTAGAGGCGATGAGTCTGCCGGTGGTGTCGAATAGTTGCATTTGTGTTGCATTTTCAGCGTAGATTGTATTTTCAGTGATGATTATGTTTTCGTTTTGTTGTTCAGTGATTGTAGAAGTGGGTATGTCTTTTCCGAGCAGGTAGTAGCATGCGTTTTCGATGAGTTGTAGGGCTTGAGTGGTGAGGTTGGCGGTGCTGTATTCCGACACTCCTATCATCAAGAATCGTTGGTTGATTATTGTTCCGTTCATGTCGGTTCCAGGTTGTATTTCGGCTATTGCCGAGCCTTCAACTCCCTCCGGTGTGGCTATGCGTATAGGTTCTGTTTGGCTATACCATGAGGCTATGTATGTTACTCCGTTTGTGTTGACGGCATCGAAGCATTGCAGTTGGTTGCCGTTGAGTGTGATGTTTTTGAATATTGGGTGTTCCGGCTGTGTGATGGTCATTGTGGTGTTGCCTGTGTTTTGTGAGTTACCCCAATTCCAGACGGTGTTTTTGAGCATGAATGGTTTGAGCAGCAACATAGGTTTGTCGATGCCTTTGAGTGCCGGCATGGCTGCTGCCGTACTGCTTGGAACGGGTGATATGATGATGAGTTGGTAGGGGTCGTAGTTGTTGTTAGTACTTGTTGCGTCGAGTATGTTGGTTGAGAAAAGCGGGTTGGCATTGAGTTGGTTGAGGATGAGTTTGTCGGCGTTGTTGTCGGGTAAAGTTACATAGCCTATTTCGATTGCAGAGTTGTCTTTCACTACTATTGTGGCGGTTTGTTTTGCTTCACTTGTTCCGCCTTCTGTCATTATTGTGAATTGCAGTGTTCCTGTTGTTTGCGGTGTTCCGCTGATTGTTATAGTTTGGTTGGCATTGTTTATGGTAGAGTTGAGTCCTTGTGGGAGTTCAGATGTTGTTGCTCCTGTTGCGCTTCCTCCCCATTGCAGTGTTATGTTGGCTATGGAATTGCCTAATTTGATACCTTGTGTGAGGTTGGCGGTAGTGCATGTGAGTGTGGCGGGATAATTGATTGTTGAGCCGTATTCATAGCATCCGAGGTCAGGTGCATTGCCATTATATGGCAGTCCGACATCTACGCCGGCGTCAATAAATTTTGAGTTGGGTTGTAGGTGCATAAAGAGTATTTCCGGCAGAGAGAAATCGGCATTGCGTGGTGAGAGAATTTCTGTTGTGTCGATGCTTATGAAGTCGGCTTCTGTTGGTTTGAGGTTGTCGGCAGACCATGAGTTGTTGCTTTGAGTGTTGTTCATACGGATGTCTTGTGAGTTGGTGTAGGAGATGCTATTGATGATGGTTACTTGACCGCCTCCGTTGTTGCTGAATCCGTAGTCAGTACCATTGAGATAGGCGGATCCGTTGTAGATGACCATTTTGCCGTAGTTATTGTTTTGGTCGAATCCTCGTGCTGTGTTTTTCACTGCGAGGCATTGGTAGAGATTGACGTCGTTTGTGGTGTTGGCACCGCCGAGTTTGAATCCGTTTCCGTTGCCCATGTTAGGGTATTTTTCGAGTGAGGCTTGCACTTGTTGTCCGTTTTTATGTGTTACTGTTATTCCGTTTTTGAATTGGCTGAACCAGTAGTCGTCAGTCTGCAGTCTGCCATGATTTGTCATGTTGTAGAAAGCCGGTCCGTTGTTGTAGCAGATGCAGTTTTGCATTATGATAGGTGTTCCGTTGGTATATCTTTGGAAGAAGTCCCATCCGTCGTCGGAGTTGTTCCATGCTCTGCAGCCGATGTATGTGTTGGCATCGCCGGTGAATTGTTTGTCGGCAAAGCCGTCGGCATTACCACCGAAATCGGCTGCATTGGTGTTGCCGAGTTGATAGTCGAAATTGTCGTGCGAGTCGCAGTTGATGATATAGTTGTTTCCTCCTCCTTTCATTTGTATGCCGGTATCGCCATTGCCGTAGGCGTCAAGATTTTCGAATGTGCAGTAAGAGCCGTTGTTGAGCAGTGCATTTTTGCCTGTATAGCGCAGAGTGAGGCCTTTTATGGTGAGATATTGTGAGCCGGATTTTACAACTATGCCTCTATTGCCGTAGGCTTGCTGGCGCCAGTCGAGGATAGGTTTGTGGTTTGGATAGTTGCAAATAACAATGTTTTTCCCTGCTGAACCGACGAGGGTGATATTGATTGTGGCGGTAAGGTCGTATTGCCCTTCGAGGCAGAAAAGAGTGTCGCCTCCGGCAGATAATTTGGTTACGCCTGCCGCAAATGAGCATGGGTCGTTGAATGAGTTACCGCTTCCGTTACCTATTGGGCTGCAGAAGAAATTTGCAGCATATATTGACATGCTTAGAATGCATGCGAAGAGTGTGAATAAACTTTTTTTCATATCTTTTACAATTATTACGCAAAAATACAATGTTTTTTTTGCATTTTATGTGTATTATTTGTTAAAAAAATGAAATTATTTGTTTCATTGTGCAATTTACGCACATAGTTCACCCAATTTATAGATGTCGAGTAGTTTGATTTTAGGTTTTGTGCTTGTGAGATTTTTGATGATGAGTGGTTTGATTATTTTGTAGAATAGGTTAAATAGAAGTGTGAAGTGTTTTTGTTTTAGTTTTAGATAGGTGTTGAGAAGTTTTGAGTGTTGTTGTAGTTCCGGGTATTTGCCGCTTTGGTAGAGAGCGAGCAGGTTGTTGTTGCTTGTTTTGATTTTTTCGAGATAGATTTTGTTGTCGTCTAATCCGCAGTGTACTAAAGGGTTGTCAATAAATTTGATTGTGATGTTGTTTCTTTCAAGCATAATTTGGAATACGGTGTCTTCGTGTCCGTATTGTGTGAGTGTTTCGTCGAATTGGATATTAAGGAAAATGTGTTGTTGTATTGCGAAGTTGAATGTGGTGAAGTTTTTTTTGTAGTTGTTGTTTCCTTCACGTTCTGTTCCGTAGGTCCATCTGAGGCTATGGTTAGGGTTGTCGTTGTGCGGGTAGTAGGCAGTGCCTCCAACGAGTACGGTGTTGTCTTGTAGATTTTTTTTGTAGTTGTTGATGAATTGGCTGTCGTTGATTTCAGCATCGCAATCAATGAAGAGCAACCATTCGCCTTGTGCTTTGTGGGCTAATCGGTTGCGTATCTTTGCTCTACCAATATTGTTGGTCAGAGCTTCAAATTTATAGTTAGGTAGGTTTATGGCAGACAATGATTTTGAGTATTCTTGTGCGCTGCCGTCGTCGCAAACAAGAATTTCAAAATCTATGCCGGAAGTTGTGCATTGTAGCCAAAGGTCGTTGATCAGTCGGCTACAGTCATAGTTGTATGTAGGAATAAGGATAGAGAGCATTGAGTTAGTTTGCTCGCGAAAAGATTGTTAAAATGAGGTTGCTTCAGTGTTTGAAGCAACCTCATTTATGAAAGATTAATCTTCAGTATGTGTTACGCGGTCGTGTAATTCGGCGAGTTTGCCGTGGTTCCAGCGGTCGGTTGTTCCGACGAGGTAGCCTGTGATGCGTTGAAGTTTGTCGATGTTTTTACTTCCGCAAACGGGGCATACTTCGAGTCCTTCTTGTGCATCCTCATATCCGCAGTCGAGGCAACGGTTTCTGTTGTGGTTGACGGAGCCGTAACCGATATTGTATTCGTCCATCATATCGACGATTTTCATTATAGCCTCAGGGTTATGAGTTGCGTCGCCGTCTATTTCAACATAGAAGATGTGTCCTGCGCGTGTGATTGGGTGATAAGGTGCTTCTATTTCGGCTTTGTGTCGTGCTGAACATTTGTAATATACAGGTACATGGTTGGAGTTGGTGTAGTAGTCGCGGTCGGTTATTCCCGGAATTTTGCCGAATGTTTTTTGGTCTTTTGCGGTGAATTTGCCTGAAAGTCCTTCAGCCGGTGTTGCGAGGATGGAGTAGTTGTGTTGGTAGCGTTCGCTGAAGTCGTTGGCACGGTCGCGCATGTAGGTTACTATTTTGAGACCAAGTTCTTGTGCTTCTGGGCTTTCGCCATGGTGTTTGCCTGTGAGTGCAACAAGACATTCAGCAAGTCCGATAAAACCTATACCGAGAGTTCCTTGGTTGATGACCGGAGCTATAGTATCGTTTGGTTTGAGCTTGTCGCAATCAATCCAGAGTTTCGACATGAGCAGCGGGAATTGTTTTGCGTAGGCTGTTTTTTGGAACTCAAAGCGTTGGTGCAGCTGTTTGGCTGTGATTTCGAGCATATTGTCTAATTTGGCAAAGAAAGCAGCGATACGATCTTGTTTGTTTTCGATGTTCATACATTCGATTGCCAGTTTGACAATATTTATTGTAGAGAACGAGAGGTTACCGCGTCCGATAGATGTTTTTGGTCCGAATCGGTTTTCAAACACGCGTGTGCGGCATCCCATTGTTGCTACTTCGTATTTATAGCGTTCAGGGTCGTTGATGTCCCATTTCTCGTGTTGGTTGTAGGTGGCATCGAGGTTGAGGTAGTTAGGGAAGAAGCGTTTTGCTGTTACCTCACATGCGAATTTATATAGGTCGTAGTTGCGGTCGGTAGGCAGGTAGCTGACTCCTTTTTTCTTTTTCCATATTTGGATAGGGAATATTGCTGTTTCGCCGTTTCCGACACCTTCGTATGTTGAGCGGAGCAGTTCTCTGATTATGCAGCGTCCTTCAGCAGAAGTGTCTGTACCGTAGTTGATAGAGCTGAAAACAACTTGGTTGCCACCGCGTGAGTGGATGGTGTTCATATTGTGAATGAACGCTTCCATGGCTTGGTGTACGCGATTGACAGTCTTGTTGATGGCTTGTTGCAGCACACGGAAATCGCCTTCGAGATTGTCAAGAGGTTTAGCCAAATAGTCGTCGAACACTTTGTTGTAGAGGTGTGAGTAGTTTTGTCCTGTAAACTCCTCTATTTTCTTTACTTCTTCAATAAACGACATTCTAACATAGGGGGCAAGATAGAAGTCGAAAGCCGGTATGGCTTGTCCGCCGTGCATCTCGTTTTGAGCTGTTTCCATAGAGATACAAGCAATGACGGATGCTGTCTCTATGCGTTTTGTCGGACGGCTTGAAGAGTGGCCTGCCTGAAAGCCCTCTTTGAGAATTTTGTCTAAGGGGTGCTGAACGCAGGTGAGCGATTTGGTCGGGTAGTAGTCTTTGTCGTGAATGTGCAGATAGTTGCCGTTCACGGCTTCAAGAACATCCTCAGAAAGCAGATAGTCGTCAACAAAAGGTTTTGTTGTTTCCGACGAGAACTTCATCATCATGCCGGCAGGTGTGTCAGCGTTCATGTTGGCATTCTCGCGCGTGATGTCGTTGTTTTTGATGTTGATTATCTCCTCAAACATATCGCGTGTTTTGGCTTTGCGCGCGATAGAGCGTTGGTTGCGGTAGGCGATATACACTTTTGCAACGTCTTTTCTGCGAGATTTCATCAACTCGTCCTCAACGAGGTCTTGGATGTTTTCTACTGTCATTTGGCTGTCGCCATGAATACTGATGTGGTCGGTAATTTGACGAATCAAGGCTTCGTCCTCACCTTTGTCGGTGTGAAGCATGGCTTTGCGGATAGCTGTGGCTATCTTCTCTTCGTTGAATCCAACGATACGGCCGTCACGTTTTTCTACAGTTAGAATCATAACTTTGTTTTTAAGTTTTTTGGGTTTATGTTGGTTTAATTTGTTATTTCGGGGGTGAAAAAACGAGGAGTAATAATCCTCGTTAAATTTGCACTGCAAAGATACAACAAATATTAATACGTTGTACATTTTGGACAACTTTTTGTGTGTTAAAAAATGTTACATACTTGATTTGTTGGCATTTGTGAAAGTTATTCGGGAAACTTTTTTTAAATTAAGTTTTGAAAGTTTTACGTTTTTGACAACTTATTAACATATTTTCAACTCAAAATTGATTGAAAATGTTGATAAATTTTTCAGATTGTACTGTGCGATTGAAATTTTCCGATTGATTGTTTTGTAGAGTAATGCCGTTGTTGGTTTTCCACTCTTTGTAGATTTGTGTAATGAATTGTTTGGCTTGTTGTGAGTTGCGTGCTGCGCATCCGGCATTGGTTTCAATCATGATTTTTTCCAGGCATTCTTCATCGCTTCTGACGAGCAAAATGGGGCGTTTTGCACCGAGGGCCTCATAGAATTTGGTGGTCATAATGCCGTGTTGATGTTGGTTGTCGGCAATGTTGGACAACACCAATACTATGGCTGCCTGATTGATTAATTGATTGATTTCATTTCTCGGAACATAGTCGTGATAATTCATTATGTTGTTAAGGTTGTAGTGTTCAGCCCATTGTTTGATTATTGTTTGTTCTTTTTTGTCGACATACCAATTGATTTCCAACTGAGGTATGTCATTTGTTTGCATAATCTCAGCGAGGGCTTCAAAAAGGAGTTGAGGGTTGCGTGTTGTGTTAGAATAGATTTTGCCGGTATAGATTATTGAGAATTGTTTATTTTGTTGTGGGTCAGGAAAAAATTCTTTTTCGTCGTAGCCATTATATATAAGGTAGGTGTGCAGGTTGATTTTTTTTAGAAATTCTTGATGCCAAGGTGATATTGTGGTGATGGCATCTGCTGTTTTGATTATTTTGTTTCGTCTCTTGATGTTGAACCGACGATATAAGTTAGCTATAGGTTTCAAGTACCATTGCTGGTGGCTGATGAGTTGATTGTCGGCACTCTGTTCGGCGATGTCGCGCAGGTCGGTGATTAGTCGTGCGTTGTGTTGTTTGGCGAGTTGTTGTCCGGCATAGAGCGGAAAGGTGTAGCTCGTAGAAACGAGAACGATGTCGATTTGTTTGTTTTCGCATGCTTTACACACTTTTTGGGCGAACCATTTGTTTTTATAGTCAAACAGCAAAGTCAGAAGGCTATTTAGTGCCCATGAAAGTTTTGAGGTGTTGAATTTATAAGTAGTTATAGGGTAAGAGTGTTGGAAGTTGATTGGTTCGATATATTCGGAAAACACCTCAACATTATAGCCTTTTTGAGTGAGGAAATCGGCCAAGAAACGCATTCTTGGTACATATAGGGGTTTGCCGAAAGGGTCGGTTAGTATGACTATATTTTTATTTTGTAAATTCATTTGGTTTTCAAGTAGGCAATGATTCGTTGGTAGAGTTGTTTATGATAGTTGGTGTCGTTGATAACGCTGTTGTGCCACAAGAGGTTGAGTTCTCCGTTTTGATAAGCTATTTGGTCGATTAGGTCGCGCACATAATTGAAGCTGTCGTCGGCGTCAAGTTTCATATAATCGGAGAGGGAGCAGTCCATAGCAGTGAGAGGGTGCAAAACAAGTGGAGTGACTTGGCGTGTTTTGGGGTTAATCCAATTGATGGGTCGGCATGTGCCGAGTCTGAAACCTGCCATTTGTGCAAACCCCATAGTATAATCGTCGGTTATACCGATGTCGGCTAAAGTTTGGAGGTCGTCAGGTTGGCATGTCCTGAGGTAGTGGAAGCGTGATTTTCTGACTTGTTTGTTTATCGCTTGTTGCAGTTTGTTTTTTTCTTGTATAATAAGATTATTGTTTTCTGCCGAAGCATAGCTGCAATGTAGTCCGATTTCAATATTGTTGCTGTTGAGTAGAAAAATGAGCTGTTGTGCGTCTTGTCCCATTAGGTTATAGACGGGGTAGTCATGTCCTTTGTTTTCTTGTGCAGCTTTGATGAAATAGATTTGTTTTGCTTTTTTGATTTGCTTGTCCTGTTCGATAAGCCAAGGAAAGGTGTAAGCCGGGTCTGAGGTGAGTTGTTTTTGTGCTTGCAGAGTTTGTTTTATTTGTCCTCTTTTTATGCCTCCTGCAAAGCCGCGCAAATGGCGGTAGAATTCTATTGTATCAACATCGTGAGTGAGGTTGATGGTTCTGATTGTGTGTGTTAGTAGTGGTGCATTGAGCAGTTGGCGGAGGTAGTTGCCATACTGATCGACGATAGGTTGCCAGATGTAGCCGTTTTTGAAAAGGTATGATTCGTTGGCCGGAAAGCGTCCGTGTTGGTCGCGTTTCGGATTGAGTAGTTCTTCGTACCTTGTGACGAGAAAAAAAGTACTTGCCACGACATCGGCTTCAATGATGGTTTGTTTGCCGTTGTTGGTGATTTTGTTTGAGCCATAGAGAATCTTGGGATAAACATCGTCTTCTATACCATCAATAAGTCCTCTTGTCTTGATAAATGTATTGCTTTCTTGCGGCAGTGATTTGGGAGTAAGAAAGACACCATCATCAAAAAAGTCTGATGGTATGATAACAAGTTTTTTACCTGTCCAATCTTTTTCGTTGGCGGAATAGACTACTTGTTGTGCCAACAGACGGTCTTGAAGCAACCATTCAATAATATAATCAATGTAATTTATCATTTGTTCATTTATTCTGAGTATTCTGAGTATTCCGAGTATTCTGACTCCCTTTCACCTTTCACTTTTCACTTTAATAATCTTTGTTCGTATGTGAGTATGTTGCTGAAGGTGGCAATCATATATCCGGGTTGTGGGTAGTGTTCTTCGAGTGCGTCAACTATGATATATTTTGTTTTTTTGAAGTCGGTGATGTCGCGGTTATGGCAGTGTCCGGAAACGCACCATTTTACATTATATTCGCTCAAAAGGTCGAGTGTTTCGTATGTTTCTTCAAGTGCATAATTGCTTGTGTGACCTTGCGAGCCGTCGCGTTTGAAAATGTGTGTATGTGTGAAAATAGTGATGTGTCGGAAATTTTGTGATTGGGCATTTTTGAGTACATCTTTGAGCCAATCGAATTGTTTTCTGCCCCATGTGCCATCGCCGGAGTCCATGCAAATGAAAAGGTCTTTGAAGTTGGGTGTGTTTACTGTGATGTAATATGTTGATGTGTGCCATCGCTCAAGGTAGTCGTTCCACTGACCATAATAGAGGTCGTGGTTGCCAACCGTAGCGAACATTGGTTTGTCTTTTTTTTGAGTTTGAGGGTTGAATACGAGGGCTGAATCAAAATTGTTGAAATTGTTTTTTGCGTTGATGATGTCTCCCAATATGATTCCGAAAGGGCAGTCGGTGTCATTGCGCAAGAGTGTAACCCACTGTGTTGTGTTGTGCCATGTGCTGTCAACATGCATATCAGTTCCATAATAGACTTTATATGTGTCAGAAAGTGTATGTATAGTCGGATAGCCGTGGCTGTTATTATATGTCATAGAGTTTTCAAATCTTTCGTCGGAGCGTGGGCTTTGACCATAGAACATACCGGCAATATCGTAGTTGCCGTTGCAGCTCGTGAGCAGAATGAGTGATAATATGAGGATTTTGTTTTTCATTTTTTTTGAGAACAACCAATTGGTTGTTGCTTTCTTCCTGTTGTTTTTAGAATTGATATGCAATGCCTGCGCGTGTTGTTATGCCATAAAAACTTGCGTCGAGGTGGAACATACCTGTTGGTTTCAGTTCGGCTTCGGCAATAATGGCGAGATTGTTGTTCAGCGAGTATTTTCCGCCTAAGGCAAAGAGTGGTTGCCACATTCTTTCTATAGAGTAATCGTTGTAATTGGCAATGCGCAGGTTGATATTCCATGGGTTGTCTTGTGGTCTGACCCATATTTCGAGAGCATAAAGCAGGCTTGGTGCTTCAATAAATATCTCTGTGTTGCTATGTAGGTTGCGGTTGAATTCGGCGAACATTTTTGAGTATGTCCCGATTTGAAATCTGACGTAGTCCATTTGGTAGCCGATAGAGAAAGCTGCGCTGAGGTCTTGCATTTGGTTTCTGACAATGGCGCGGTAGGTAAATTTTGTTTCCAAATAGATTTTTCCTACTGAAAGAGGAAATTGAGGTCGGGCGTTAGCTGCAAAGCTATATACATTGGCAGTGCTAAGGTGTGTCATAGCGTTTGCCTCAAAATATGGGTTTACGGGTAAGTTGACTTGCAATTCTGCATTGCCATAGTGTGCCCATGTATAGTTGTAGCCATATTCCAAAAATGCACAAATCTGTGGTTTGAACGAGTAATTTTGTGCATTGATGGAGAGGCTAAGAAGCCATAAGGCAGATACGATGAGATATTTAGTTTTCATCTTGCAGTTCTTCGATAGCTTTTTGTAGCCCTTTGTCGTATCTAAGCAAGAATTTTACAGAGCCTTTTTGGAAGTAGTAGCGTTTGATTATTTCGCAGCCGAGTTCAATTTTTATGTCTTCGATATTGTCTTGAATAGCTTGGTGTAGGGTGGGTGTGAGTTTTTGTCGGAGTTTTTCAAATTCTTGTTTAGCTATAGAGTCAAGTCCTTCTATTTTGGCGAGGTCTTCAACTTTTTTCAGTGCGAGTTCTGTCTCTGTTTTGTATGTAAAATTGATTTCTTGCAGGTATTTTTCGAAGTCTGCTATGTCGTCGTTTGTGAGTTCAAACTTGTCCGGTGTGTCTATGTTGGGGTGTTTTTGTTCGTAGATAGTGGCATAATTGAAAAAGGCGTGTTGAATGGTGAGATAGTAAGTTATGCTTACGTTTTTGTCGTTTTTCACTTCTATGTCCGGTGTTATTCCGCCTCCGTCTCTGACGATTCGCCCTTTTGTTGTTTTGAATTCGTGTGTTAGACTGTCAGGCACGCGTCCCACACTACCGTCCTCGTTGCGGTTGGAGTAGTCGATGGCTTGAATGCATCGTCCGCTTGGAGTGTAGTATTTGGCTGTAGTGATTTTGATATGTCCATCTTCAGCGATAGGTTTGATTGATTGGACGAGTCCTTTACCGAAAGTTCTGTTTCCGATAATCACTCCTCTGTCGAGGTCTTGAATACTTCCTGCCACAATTTCAGATGCAGAAGCCGAGTTTTGGTTTACGAGTATGGCAAGTTTCAGATTTGGGTAGAGAGGTTCGAGAGTCGTTTTGTATAGACGGTTGCCTGATTTTGTACGTCCTTTTGTGCTCACAACCACGGTACCTTTTGGAACAAAAAGGCCAACGATATTTATCGCTTCGTCGATAATTCCGCCTCCGTTGTCGCATAGGTCGATGATAAGACTTTGCAGAGAGTCTTGTTGATTGAGTTGTTGGATTGTTTTCTTGACTTCTTGTGCAGCATTGTCTGTGAATTCTGTGAGGTGTATATAGCCGATATGTGGAGCAATTACAGCAGAATAGATGATAGGGTCTATTTGTATTTTTTCGCGTGTGAATGTGAATGTCAGCTGTTTTTTGTTGTTAGGTCTCTGCACTTTGACTGTTATTTTGCTGTTAGGTTTTCCTTTGAGCATAGAGCTCACATCGCTCAGCGATTTGTCTTTGGTTGATTTGCCGTCTATTTCGATAATTCTGTCGCCTGCTTTGAGTCCGTTGCGTTGTGCCGGCATGCCTTCGTATGGTTCAGAGATATACACACCATCTTTTTGCTGAGTAATGATAGAGCCTATTCCCCCGTATTCACCGGTGGTCATAAAACGGAGATCGTCGGTTTCTGATTTGGGAATATATATGGTGTAGGGGTCGATTTGGGCAAGCATGTATCCTACACTGTTTTCGAGCAATTTGTCGTAGTTGAGAGTGTCAACATAATAGCTATCTAAGTTACGAAGAACATCGTTATAAATAGTCAGATTGTTGGCAATAGTGTTTGTTTTTTGTGCATACAAGGGGATAATGGTGAGTATGCTGCTGAGTATAGCGAAAGTTGTTTTTTTCATTTTGTGTAGTATTTTTATTTTGTCTCGGCATTATGCCGAGAGTTTAACCTAAATCTTGAAATCTTTAAATCTTCAAATTTTCAAATCTTCAAATATTCAAATCTTGAAATCTTGAAATCTTCAAATCTTCAAATCTTGAAATCTTCAAATCCTCAAATCCTCAAATCTTCAAATCCTTTTGCGGAGGGAGGAAAGGTGTTATATCTTTCCCGAATTTATAGAGTTCTCTAACGAAGCTGCTGCTAATCATGCTGTGTTGTGGTTGTGAGCAGAGAAATATGGTGTCAATATGTTGTTGGCTCAGTGTTTGATTGATTTGTGCAAGTTGTTGTTCGTATTCGAAGTCGCTATTAGTGCGTATTCCACGAACGATGCAGCATGCACCGCATTGGCGTGCGAAGTCTATTGTCAGGCCGTCGTATTTTTCTACACTCACTCTTGGTTCATCGGCAAAAACGTTTTTGATATTTGCAATTCGTGTCTCGAGATCGAACATATATTTTTTGTTGCTATTGATGCCTATACCAATCACTACATTGTCGAAAAGTGCAAGACTTCTCAGTACAATGTCGTAGTGCCCGATAGTGAAGGGGTCAAAAGAGCCGGGGAATAGAGCTGTTTTCATTGTTTTGTTTTGAGGTGGTTAATCAGTGGGTTAGCGTATATGCAGAGCATTATTTTTTGTAGATAGTCGTGGTCTTTGTTAGGAATTTCTATTTTGTTGATTTGTTGTTGAATATAGTTGTTGAATTGTTGTTTTGCTTCGTTGGTGTAGTGATTAGCAAACTGAGTGTTGTTGTTGAGTAGGTCGAGTGCCACGTAGTTGATGTCGTAGATTTGGTAGTTGGAATATATTGCTTTATCAATAGCTTGTGCGATGAGTGTGGCTTGCATGTTTTTGTTTGTTTCTTTGGCTGCTATATGGTCGATTTGTTCGTTGATTAAATTGGCGCAGCGATAGGTTATTTTGCCTTTGTATCCCATTATGCCGGTTTGCATGTTTAGCAGGTCATCGGCTTGTGTTTTTTTATAGTTAGGATTATCTCGTTTGAGTTGGAACTCTTTTGCTTTGAGGTAGTCGCAAGGGTCGTACTCGTATGAGATAGCAAGCGGGTGTATGTTGAGCTCTTTGAGACTTTCGGTGAAAGGAGCATCTTTTCCCATTGCCAGCATTTTGAGGACGCTTTCTTGAGTGCGGTCGTCAGAGTCTTTGGCGCGGCCTTCGCGTTGAGCAATCCATATTGATTGATGTTTCTGAGTGATTGCGAAGTGGATATATTGCGAAAGGTGGCGAGATTGCATAATAAGTTCTTTGCCCACTTCTCCGCGTTTGACGATGAATGTTTTGTTCAGTCTTACGAGGTCTTTGAGCCATGGAAAAATCAGCAGGTTATCACCAATTCCGATTTCCACAGTCTGGTGCAGATTGTCAATAAGAATTTTGTCGAGCAGAGCAGAATCAAGAACAATATCGCGATGATTACTGATGAAAATGCAGCTTTCTTTTTGAGCTTCTTCTGCCACATTATATGCATCAAAAGAGGTGGCAAAATGGCTGAGAACATAGTCAAGAAAAGGTTTAATGATCAGTTCTTGAAAACCTATGATTGAGTCGAGTCTTGTGTAATTAGTTTGCAAGAAAGCGAGTTGTTCTGCCCCGATTGCTTTTGTGGCAAAACGCAAGAAATCAGGGTTTTGAAGCAATTGGGTAAGAATAATGCCGACTTCTTCGTCGGTGTAAGGCCTGATGTCGTCAAAATCTTTTAAGTCCATATCCTTCATATTTAGTTATTTTGGTTTCAAAATTATCGTTGAGAGCCTGCTCAACTTGTATGGTTAGAATTTGATTGTTGTTGTCGTATTCGGTTTGAACGATTTGAGCTCTGTTGTCTTTGATTATGCGCATAATGTCGTTGATAATATCGTAAGGAACAGAAATAGTATGTTGTATTTTTATAGCACAGGTTACAATCTTTGCATTGTCGATAGCGTCTTTCGCTGCGTTTTTATAGGCATTAATCAGTCCGCTTGTACCTAATAATATTCCTCCAAAATAGCGAACAACAATGATCAGTATGTTGGTCAGATTGTAACTGTTTATTTGGCCTAATATAGGTTTTCCTGCTGTGCCTGATGGCTCACCGTCGTCATTGCTTCTATATTCATTTCGTTCAGCTCCAATCATGTAGGCATAGCATACATGGCGGGCGTCGTAGTATTCTTTGCGATACTTTTCGAGTAGGGCTTTGATTTCTTGGTTGTTTTCAATAGGGATGGCAAAACTCAGGAATTTACTTCCTTTGTCTTTGAAAAGCCCTTCTGAAGGTTCTGATATAGTATGGAAAGAATCCGCCACTTTTTTTTCGTAATTTATCACTTTACAAAATTACAATATTTTTTTGAAAAAGCAAAAAATATGCAAAAACATGATATGTCATATTTAATTCAACACAAAAAAAACTCGCTTCACAAGAATGAAGCGAGTCGGTAAAATATGAAGGGTATTATCTTTTTATTCAGCTTATTCAACGATTTCTGCATCCTCAACATATTGCAGTCTTTCGCCGATTTTTTTGAGGTGTTTCTCGAAACGATTTATACCCGCAAGCTTAATCCAATAGCCAACACCATCAAGTATGATTCCTATGCTTACTAAGGTTGAAAGTACTGTTGCACTCGCTTCCGGATTGTAGAATAGCCCATATACGCCAAACACCATACCACCAAGACCGAGAATCAACAAGCAATACCAAAAGCTAAATCCAACTCTCTTGAAATCAAAAGCTTCCAGAGTAAGACTCAAGCTCTCAAACAAAACGAATGCTGCAAAAATGAACGGAAGAGCAACGGCAAGACCGGTAGGGTTGACTACCAATCTGATTCCGAGGATAAATTCTATTATGGCAACAAGCATAATCAAGTGGCGTTGAGGCAAATAGCGACCAAGAACAAACCAATTTGTAAAGTTAGAACAGCCGCTTACAAGAAGAATAAAACCTAATGCCCATGCCAGACTCAATATTGTGTCGTCTGAATTCAAAAGACATAAAACACCGAGTGCTACAAGAGCTAAACCTGCAAGACACATCCAAATTTTTGTACTTGTTTTCATGATTTTGTATTTTTTTGATTATTTATAATCACAAAATTAAACTATAATCCCTGTTTTTCCAAATAAATTTGCATTTTGTGGTTAAATAGACTAATAATAACGGAAAATAGAATAAGATTTTGTACTATTTTGGCATTTAGTTTGTAGAAAACCAATCGCAAAAAAAGTTTAAAGT
Organism: Paludibacteraceae bacterium; assembly: GCA_017527495.1. GTDB lineage: Bacteria > Bacteroidota > Bacteroidia > Bacteroidales > Paludibacteraceae > RGIG6639. The sequence continues at coordinate 28,791 of JAFXPY010000016.1, read as the reverse complement.
GAAAATCATAGATTGACAGAATATAAAATGAATGTTTGGTGGGTGATCATATTAGTTGTAGTTGCCTTGTTGATATTATTGTGGCTTGTGTTCGGAATCAATTGGCGCAGCAAATATATCTACCGACATGCACATGAACGTATGCTTCAACGCCTTCAAGCCGAATACAATCAGGTTTTGATTGACTTATTATTTTCCGAAGCAAAAATAGACGAAGTCGATGAGTATTATCGTCCGTTGTGTCGTATTTTGATGCAAGGAGGTCGTCCCTCGGTGAGCACAACGGACCAAATTGAAATCATAACATCGGGCAAGCGTAAGTATGAACTTATTATGCATGACATCTCTCAAGCCAAAGAAAGCATACACATAGAGTATTTTCATTTCGGAATAGACAAAGGGAGCCGTGCTGTGCGGCGTTTGTTGATGGAGAAAGCGCGGCAAGGAGTCAAAGTGAGATTTATAAATGAAAACATAGCCAATTTTCCGATACCACGACTCTATTTCAATCTGATGCGTAGAGCAGGAGTTGAAGTAAAGCATTTCACAAACAATCGTTTTTCTCTCTTGAGGTTTCTGCTCACGCTGAGTTATCGCGACCATCGGAAAATAATAGTCATTGACGGGCGGATAGCTTATGCCGGCGGCATGAATATAAACGACCACTATTTCAATCAGTGGCGTGACACACATTTTCGCCTGACCGGAAATAGCGTTTCACAACTGCAACTGACTTTTCTTGACACATGGCTCAAAATAGATGGTGAATTGCGTGAACCTTTGCTCGATTATTTTCCAATGGTCAAAAGAAATGACCTTTTGCCGCAAGGCTCTATTCTGACGCAAGTAACGCCAGACGACCCGACGTCGCCCTCTGCTGTGCTGCTTACCGCCTACGAGTGGATAATCAATCATGCCAAACATTATGTTTGGTTTCAATCTCCATATCTCGCACCGCCGCAATCACTACTCAATGCAATGCGTAATGCAGTAATGAGAGGAGTTGAAGTTGTTGTTATGGTGCCTGAAAAATGCGACACTAAGGTGATGCGTCCTATCAACCGCTCTTTCTATCGGGATTTTATAGAAGCAGGTGTTATAGTCTTGATTAGAAAGGGAGAATTTATGCATTGCAAAACAATAATATGCGACGATTACCTGTCATGCATAGGCACAACAAATTTAGACAATCGAAGTTTTGGTATTGACTATGAAATAGATACCTTTTTTTACGACACAAAAGTAGCGCAACAAAACAAAGATATATTCAATCAAGATAGCAAAATATGCAGTCGATTGACTCACAAAGACTTAGAGAAACAAAAAAGATTGGACAAAATCTATTGTCGTTTGATGCGTCAATTATCACCTGTGGTTTAGAAAAAAACATAAAAAAATGCAAATAAAACAATCAATTAGAATTCAAACATCAGTTTTGAATGGTTTAGAAAAGCGAGTATTAGTATGGTTTGCCAATCATTTGCCGCGCTGGGTTAATAGTGACATGATGACGGCAATCGGAGTTTTCGGAGCCTTCCTCTGCGGATTAGGTTTTGTACTGACAAATTATGGCATTAAATGGCTGTGGCTTTCGAGTGTCGGACTTGTGTTGAATTGGTTTGGAGATTCGCTTGATGGCACCATAGCACGAGTGCGCAATCAGCAAAGACCTCTGTATGGCTACTATCTCGACCATAATATCGACACGATAAACGAGGCTTTGATGTTTATCGGTGCGGGCTTGTCGCCTTTGATGAATATGAGTGTGGCTCTTGCCTGTTACGCAGCCTATCTGGCACTGACAGTTTATGTCAGCATAAATGCTCACATAAAGAGTGAGTTCAAACTGACTTATGGCAAAATGGGACCAACAGAGTTCCGTCTGATAATTATCATTTCACAAATCCTGCTTATGTATATTCCGGCACTCACTGCATATCGTGGTCAGGTGATGATTTTTGACGAACCTATGGTGTATGGCACATTAGACCTGATTGGGCTTGGAATATTGTGTCTTCTTGTTTTGATGTATTTAGTGAGTTTCATTAAAGATGCAATATGGTTTGCAAAACGTGATCCACTGCCCCAAAAAGAATAACCATTATGTATAAATCTGAATATATAGTAGTATTCGACAGCTTGTCAGAACTTGCTTCAGAACATGCCGATGTCAATGATCCTTTGCTGATATTTTGTCGTAAAGGTAAGTTGATGTTAGATTTGTCGGAACAATCATTTCGACTCGGTTCCGGCGACCTTATTCTGTGCCCTATAGGCTGGGAAGTTGGCAATTTCATGATGTCGAATGATTTTGAAGGGAATATCTATCTTGTGCGCAAGCAGGCCTTTGACGCCTTGTTTCAGCAATTTGTGCATGTGGAAACAAATATTTGGGAAAAATATCGCTATTTACAAAATAATCCCCTGATTCATCTTGACGAACGGCAACTGCGTCTTAGAGATGCATTAGAAAACATACGACGCATATATATGGAAGATACCGACAATCCGTACAGAGATTCTGTAATAGGTATTTTTCTGCAAGTGGCTGTGTATGAGATGCTGACATGGCTCGACAAACAAGTGAAAAATGAATACAACGCAAATCATGATGTGCCAAGAATGAGTCGTAAAGACCAACTTGCGGGCGACTTTGTCAAGATGGTAGTTGAGCAAAAAGGAAAACAAAGATTGGTAAGTTGGTATGCCAATCAGCTCTGTGTTACCCCAAAATATTTGTCGGCATGTGTGAAGGAAAAAATGAACCGCTCGGCTCATGAATATATTGACGAGGTATTACTCGCAGAAATTCGTCACCGATTGCAATACACTGATGCAACAATCAAACAACTGACAGTGATGTTCAATTTTCCGTCTCAATCATTTTTCGGAAAATATATCAAACAGCATACCGGCATGACGCCTATGGCACTGAGACGTATGCTCAGAGAACAAAAATAGACATTTGAGAAATAAAATTTTGTTTTTTTAATATTTTTTTACTAACTTTGCACGTTTTTAATGCAATGAGATGTTTTGGTCAGTACTCATAATAACAGTTTTGTTCCTCTTGCTTGCTTTTATTCTGCTGAGTGTCAGAGTGATAGTAAAGCGTAATGGCAAGTTTTCGAGCCAGCACATAAGTCAGAGTAAAGCAATGCGTGAGCGCGGCATATCGTGTGTAAATAGTCAAGACAGGCAAGCTCAAAACGAAAATCATTTGCGTATAGATGTAAATAATTTGTAAAAATAACATAATCAATGAAAAAACTTTTTTTTAATTTATTAGTATTTGGTTCAGTCGTAATGATGTTCGGTGCATGCAACAAACAGGCAGAGAACACGGAAGAAGTAGTTCAAATCAAAGATTCGATTGTGAGCGGGGTGTCTTCGCAAAAGGATCACATCAAAATAGCTTATATGGACATCGCACGATTTACAGTTGAGTACAAGCCTGCAGTTCGTGCAATGGAAGATTTGCGAGTAGAGCAAGCCAAAATAGAACGCGAATTTGAGGCAAGACAAAAATCACTCGAGGCAGAGGCTGCCAAGTTTCAGGAAAAAGTAAAGAATGAAGCATTCTTATCGCAGGCAAGTGCAGAAAGTCAGTATAATGACCTGCAACGCAAAAGCCAGCAAATTCAGCAAGATTATGCAAAGAAGGTGCAAGAATTTTCACTCAAAACGCAAAAACTTGAACAACAATATGGTGATACACTTCAGAATTATCTTAAAGAGTACAATGCAGATGGCAAGTATGAGATGATTCTCGACCGAGCCGTTATTTTGACTGCCGTAGAGGGTTATGACATTACAGATGAAGTTATCGGCAATTTGAATCGTCGTTCAGAAAAACAATAAAGAAATTAATAACGGAAATGTCCGACACGGATATTTCCGTTATTCAATATAAGCCAACGCAAAGAAAAACACAATCAATTGCTTTGTTTTATGAAGGGAAATAAAATACTGCAATTCTTTTTCTATAAACCCTATTTTAGGTACTTGTTTGTAGATATAATCTTGTTAGCACTCAGTTTTTTTGTTGTGCTGATGTGGTTCCCGTTGTCAACAAACATACCTTTTCAGAAATATGATGTTTTTGCCATCATATTTTCTGTAGCATGGATCTTGGGAGGTTACTTTACTCATCGTTATGTAACAGTTAAATTTCTCCGTCTGAGCTCGCATATCTACCGCTTGCTCTTGTGTGCAGCAGTTGTTTTTGCCGGTATGTACGCCTATATGGAAATTGCATCGAAAGAAATGCACTATTCAATATGGGTGTTGCTTACTATCTGGCTCTTTGTGCTTATATTTAATTTCCTCTTTATCTTGTTTGCCTATGCCTATAAGTATGCAACTTCAGAAGACGACGAAGTAGAACGCGCACCTGAAAGAGGTCCGCAAAAAGTGCTGCATGAACCTCAACAACTTGACGAACATTCGGCGCTTGAATTGCAGAAGATAATCATCAATAAATCTTCAGAAAAAGCATGGAATTTCATACATAAATATGTTGATGTCAAATCAACCAACACTTATGTTGTCGATACAGATAAGGTATTCAACTTCCAGAAATTGCAGTACTATCGCTATGATGCAATCATTCACCTGACACCACTTACTCAAATCCGTGGCATAAACAAAATTTTTGGAGTAGTGAACGACAAATTGCCTGACAATGGATTGTATATATGTTGTTTTCTGCCCAAAAGTGTGTGGAAAAAGAATTTTCTTGAAAAATTTCCTCCTGTTATAGATTGGATATTTTATTCATTTGATTTTCTTTTTCGTCGTGTGATGCCAAAGGTGATGGCTACAAGTCGTTTCTATTTCGATCTGACAGGAGGAAAGAGTAGAGTCCTCTCGAAGGCTGAGGTATTGGGAAGGTTGTGCTATTGTGGCTTCGAAATCATAGAGGAACATAAAGCCGATGACATGATTTATGTTGTGGCAAGACGCAGCTTCCGTCCTGTTTCGGTTAGAAAAAGAATGTACGGACCGCTCGTCAAACTCAATAGAGTAGGGAAAAATGGCAAGAAATTCATGGTGTATAAATTCCGTACCATGCACCCTTATTCCGAATTTCTGCAACAATATATCTACGATCGATATAGTCTGCAAGAAGGAGGAAAATTCAATCACGACATCCGTGTTACCACAATGGGGCGTTTTTTGCGTAAATACTGGCTTGACGAGTTGCCTATGTTCATCAATCTGTTTAAAGGTGAGATGAAGTTTGTCGGTGTACGACCGCTCAGCCAGCAGTATTTTAATCTCTATTCGCAAGAACTGCAAGAACTTCGTACACAATTTAAGCCCGGACTATTGCCGCCATTCTATGCAGATATGCCAAAGACACTTGATGAAATACAAGTATCGGAAATGAAATATCTCAAGCTGTGCCAGACGCAAGGAGTGAGGAAAACCGATTGGCAATACTTCTGGAAAATAGTCTATACGATACTATTCAAACGAGCGAGAAGCCACTGATATTTACCATTTGTTCATTTTTCCATTTGTTCATTTGATATGAAAAAATTTTCATTACTTATTTTGAATTGTCTGATGGTATTGAGCCTTGTCGCTCAAGAAATACCGCAGAATGTGAATTACACACAGGTGTATTCTTTGATTGACGAACTTGTCGGTGACCAAATCATTGACATGAATACTGCTGTCAAGCCATATTCACGCGTTTTGATTGCGCAAAAACTCACCGAGGCACTCGCAAAAGATTCACTTTTGTCCAAACGTCAGCATCAAGAAATAGAATTCTACCTCAACGACCTCGCTCTCGAATGTGACACCATCCCCAACAATTGGGTGCAATGGACAAATCATAAGACTTTCAATCTAAGTCTTGCGCAACCATCGTTCCATTACTTAAGCCCGAAAAAGAACTTCAAACTTCGCATAACACCTATTTTGGGAATGGACCTGATTGTGAACAAAAAAGGCATGCTTATGAATCGGTGGTACGGAGCCGAATTGCAAGCAACAATAGTCAATCATGTGTCGATATGGGGAAGTGTACGCGACCAATCATACAACGGCACACTCGGACTGAAAGACAAATATTTTGAAACCAAAGCCGACAAGCGCAACGGCGCCCGACTCGCTCAACCACTCTACCTGAATAATATCCCCGGCAGAGAATATAAAGAAGCTAATTATGGCGGCGATTTCAGCGACGTAAGAGCAGGAATAAGCGCATACACATGGTGGGGAAGCATCGGTATTATGAAAGACAATATACAATGGGGATATAGCCCGATTAGCTCTAATATAGTTTCCGGACATGCACCTTCAGTACCTATGGTTACACTAAATCTCAAGCCAGTATGGTGGTTTGAATTCAACTACTATCACGCATGGCTTGTAAGTAATGTGCTTGACTCGGCAAACTACTATATCGAACAAGAACGAATTGACGAAACATCACATCAATATCGTCAGGCCAATAAGTTTATGGCTGCCAACTTACTAACTTTCCGACCTGTTCATCATCTTGACCTCTCTATAGGTAATTCAATAGTATATGCCGAACGCAATGTGCAAGCCGCATATTTCATCCCTATTGCTTTCTTCAAATCGCTTGACCACCTGATGACAAAAGGAACCGGAACACAAAATCAGAATTCACAAGTGTTTTTCCTCATCAGTACCCGCAATCTCAAACATTTACACCTTTATGGCTCAATCTATTTGGACGAATTTAGATTCGAACGATTAAAAAAATCAAACGAACAACGCAACCCCTTCTCCTATCAAGTTGGACTCAATCTCACCAACTGGCCACTCAAAGACCTATCACTCAAAGCTGAATTTACACGAACAAATATTGCGTGCTACAAGCAATCAATTCGCGAGCTGGCATATACATCAAATTCCTATCTAATGGGAAATTATATGGGTGATAATGCACAAAATATATATGCAGCGCTCGAATACAAACCTATTCGGGGATTGTTTTTCCGACTCTCCTACACAAACGACATCAAATATAATAGTTACGACTATTTGCGTCGAGACATAATTCAAATCATATCACAAAAACCATTCAAAGACAAGATATACCAAAACAACACTTTTGCCTTTGATGCGTTATACGAAATTTTCAACAACTGTTTTGCACACATCAATCTGTCCTACAACCATGCACAAGCCTATGCTCCAACATCTGAGGCTATCGAAGCAGAAGACAGAGGACGAAACACTGACGGAACATTGCTCGCAGTAGGGAATAAACTTGAAGGCAATGAACTGAAAGCGTATTATCTCAATCGATATTGTCCGGTATTCTATCAAGGAAAAAACATTACCTTTACAGCCGGATTAACATTTAGTTTCTGATAAATCTTGAAACATTTACTGAATATTGTCAGGACTTATATTTTGCCTCTTGCCATATTGGTAGGCTGTTTGGCATATAAATACCTGGCCGAATATGGCAGTATGACCCCCTATCTTTTGGCAGTGATGATGTTTCTTGCCTTTTGCAAAATCAATCCGTCTAAACTCCGTTTCAAACTATGGCATTTGTGGGTATTGCTAATTCAAATTGGAGGTAGCTTGCTGCTTTATGCAATCTTCCGGCCAATAGACAATGTCCTTGCGCAAGGTATGATGGTGTGCGTGCTCGCTCCAACAGCCATTGCCGCAGCAGTGATAACAAGCAAATTAGGAGGCGAGGTGGAGAGTCTCACAGCTTTTACAGTCATTTCAAACTTGGCAGTCTCAATCGTTGTGCCGATTCTCTTTCCACTGATAGTTGAAAGTGATGTGCACCCTGATTTTCTGACAGGTTTTCTGACCATAATAAGTCGTGTCTTTCCGCTCTTGTTAGGACCGCTTGCTGTTGCCTTCCTGATGCAAAAAATAGCACCTAAATTTGTTGCGATTTGCCTGAAATATAAAAATGTTGATTTCTATATATTGGCACTATCAATAGCTATTGTGTCAGCCCGTACTGTACAATCCCTCGTTGAGGACGAATATAATGGACTTATTGCCATCGCTCTTGCTGTAGGCTCACTTGTAATCACAATAGCATTGTTTATCATAGGCAAGAAAGTCGGACAACCATATAACGACAGAATATCAGCAGGGCAGGCGTTAGGACAAAAAAATAATATACTCGCCATCTGGATGACGCAAACCTACCTTGGAGCCACAGGCCCTATTGCGGCAATCGGACCAAGCATGTATGTGCTTTGGCAAAATCTCGTGAATACCTACCAAATCTGGCGAGTGCAGCACGGAAAACAAATATAAATCAGTAATAAGTATTTTTTTTATCGGCAAATGACAAGTTTTGGCAGTTGCAAGCATTAATTTTGCAATCGAATTTAAAATTCTTTTGCAACTATGAACTCTATTGATCCTTTATCTTTGATTCTCTATTTATTAAATTTGCTGATTTGGATAGGAATCTTTATTATTTTTAACATCAATTGCTGAAAAAATAACCTTTTAATTATAAAACTAAATGATTGTTTGTTATGAAAACCATTGATTCTACTATTTATCCTTGCCTTGGAGCATTAATCGGTGACACAGTCGGTTCTATCTATGAATTTGATAACACTAAAAAAACAGATTTTCCCTTTTTCTGTTCAGAGTCTATTTTCACAGATGATAGTGTTATGACTATTGCCGTGGCTGATTGGCTCGCTAATACAGATCGCTCGCAAGAATCGCTTGAAAACAAATTTGTGGATTGGGGTAATAAATATCGCAATCCTGAAGGTGGTTATGGCTCAATGTTTTATAATTGGCTTTTCTTTCCTAAAAATGGTGTTCGACAACCTTATAATTCATGGGGTAATGGTTCGGCAATGCGTGTTTCGGCTTGCGGTTGGGCGGCAAAGACGCTTGATGAAGCTCTTGAGCTTGCCAAACAATCTGCACTAATAACGCATAATCACCCGGAGGGAATAAAAGGAGCACAAGCCACTGCAGCTGCAATATTCCTTGCTTTAAGTGGTAAGACAAAAGACGAAATTCGTGATTATGTGGAAAAAGAATTTGGTTATAACTTACATCGTACTTGTGATGAGATAAGAGAAGTATATAAATGGGATGGCTCATGCCAAGGAACTGTGCCCGAAGCAATATGTGCTTTTCTTGATAGTACTGATTTTGAGTCAGCCATTCGCCTTGCCGTATCGTTAGGTGGCGACAGCGACACTCTTGCATGTATCACTGGTGGTATAGCACAAGCATTCTATAAGGACATACCTGAATATATCATTGCAGAAATGAAAGGTCGTTTGCCTCGTGGTTTTTGGCAAGTAATGAAGCAATTGCGGAACGAAATAAATTAGATTGCAAAACTATTGCTGTCAAAAAATCCATGTTTCCCTTAGGGAATATCTTTTAAGTTGGAAACTTTCATCTTTAATTTTTCGCCTTTCATTTTGTCTGAGATTTCGCTTAGGGAATATCTTTTAATAGAATTTTAAAAACAAAAAAATCTGCAATTGTTTGCAGATTTTTTTGTGACCCATGCAGGATTCAAACCTGCAACCTTCTGATCCGTAGTCAGATACTCTATTCAGTTGAGCTAATGGGCCAAAATGTTTACTTTCAATAACCAGCTATTTACTTTAAAATAGTGTCCTTCTCAAAAGCGGTTGCAAAATTAATGCTTTTTTTCCAATTAACCAAATATTTTTGAAAAAATATTTATTTTTTCTCCCTTTTTTAACATTTTATTTCCTATTTTTATTCTTTATTTTGTGGCATGAACATTTTTTTGTAATTTCGCAGTCGGTTTTAGTGATTATGAATTATAAGGTTATTTTTTCGCTTATTTGTATATTTTTCTCTGTATTTTTTGCAGAGTTTGCTTTTGCACAATCAAATAATATTTCACCCAAAAATGATTTACAAAAAGCCAATCTCAAAGGTCGTGTGAGGTATGTTGTCTCTTACGAGAGTATGGCTGTCCGCTCCGACAATGGTGTGGTTTTCAGTGAGGAACCAATAAAAAGTGTTACCTATTATAATCAGTTTGGCTACATCACGCGTCATGAGACGTACCGATTTGGTGCGATTGTTGAAACGACTTCGTATAGTTACAATAAACAGGGTCAATTGGCTCAGAAAAAGATTACTCAAGGTAATGGTGTCATTTCGTCTATTGTTCGTTATGACATCAGTCCGGAAACAAACCTTTGTATGCAGGCGTTTTGTTACGATTTCAATGGTAAATTGATTCAAATCATTAAGTATGATTACGACCAAAATGAAAATCTTGTTTGCCAACTTGACATGAATAATTACTATTCTAAACAGGAGAAGTATTTGCGGGAGTATGACGAGCGTAATCAGTTGGTTAGTGAATACGATTGGCGCTACAAAAACAGAGGTAACGATTCAATTTTGTATTATCACGTTGATTATCGTTATAATATAGTAGGTGATGTCGCAATGCAAACGCACCGTTTCCCTAAAACTTTTTCAGGTAAGGTGGTCTATCAGCAATCTATTCTTCACAATAAGTACTACCAGTATGATGCCTTTGGCAATTGGCGTGTTTGTTGCGTTTATTTCAATGCGATGGCAGACGAAAAGAATCTTGTTCCAAAGTCGATGATTGTTCGCGAAATATATTATTATTGATTTCTTGTATCAGCCCATTGATTGGGCTGTTTTCTTTTAGAATTGCATGTACATAAATGGTTGGATGTCTTCATTGCTCATGTTGACAATGATTTGTATTGCGATGATGAGAATGACTATCTTTATTATCCAAGGTGCATCAATGAAATATTGTTTTGTTTTTTCGTGCCATAGTCCGCTCGTAAGATGAAGTATTAGTCCTCCTGCAACAAAACCTACCCAAAGTGGTCGTGTCTGGCAGAATGTGATGAGGTATGCAATGTCAAGATTGCTGAAGCTTCGCTGCAAGATGAGTATTGATTCTTGAATATTGACGGCTCCGAAGAATGCCATCGTCAGTGAGATAAAACTTATTGTCAGTAGCCAGTTGACTGTTTTTACGTACCATTTGTCATGTATTTTATTGAGGAGTGGCAAGCATAGTTTATGGCCAACGAGTACGATGCCGTTGAGTAGTCCCCATGCGATATAAGTCAGGTTGGCTCCGTGCCATAGTCCGGCAATTGTCATTGCCACGATGAGGTTGAGGCACATGAGTAGTTTGCCTTTTCTATTTCCGCCAAGCGGAATGTAAATATAGTCTCGCACCCATGATGACAAAGAGATATGCCAGCGGCGCCAAAATTCGGTCAGATTAGTCGATTTAAGCGGAAAATTAAAGTTGTCTTTGAGTTGGACCCCAAGAATGGCAGCAATACCTATACTTATGTCTGAGTAACCGGAAAAATCGTAATAGATTTGTACTATATATCCCAGCAGTGCCATCAGAATTTCAATGCTTGTGTAGCCTGTCGGGTCTTCGAAAATCCAATTGTTATAGATGGCTATATAGTCGGCAAAGAGGCATTTCTTTACCAGTCCGAGCATGATAAGCCATATCCCGCCATAAACGAGTTTTGTGTCCGGCCGTTGTTGATTTTGCAGTTGTGGTATGAGTGTCTCAGCGCGTGTGATAGGTCCGGCAAGCAGGAGGGGAAAGAATGTGAGGTAGAATGAGTATTCGAGCAGGGTGGTGTCAAGAGTGAATTTATTTTTGTAGGTATCGACGGCATAACTTATTGCTTGCAGTGTGTAGAATGATATACCTATCGGTATGATTAGTTTTTGCAGAGGAAAATTGGTGTGTAGCAGGCTGTTGAGTCCGCCTATCAGCATATTGTTGTATTTGAATATTATCAGAGGGAGCAGGGTAATTACGATGTCGAAAACGAGTAGTGTGGTGCGTGTCTTGCCTTCTGTTTGTTTCATCAACTGGCCGATGAGGTAGGTGAGAAGAATTGTTGCAGGCAAAACAATCATTGTCAGTCCGCTGATTTTCCATGCAAAAAACAGGTTGAACAGCAGAGTATAGCCGAGCATGAATTGTCGTTTGGGTAGGTGTTGAACGACAAGGAATAGTGCATAAAAGAAAACGAACACAAACCAAAATTGCAGGTTGGTGAACAGAAATTCCCCATTTGCTTGTGTGAAAATGGGTTCAAACCATTCTTTGAAGTTTTGTATGAGAGTGCTGAAAATCATGTTGCTCTTTTGAATACTCTTAGATTACGTTTTTTTGCGTGTTGTGTTGGTTTGGTCATTTTGATGGGGTGTTGCACTTGTGGTGAGCTTACCCATGTTGCTATGCTGTCCATCCATACCGCCGCTGCTTCGTATGTGGGGTGTATGTGGTCTTCTTTGCGTTTTAATTTGAGATTACTGCTGTCGAAAAATCTATTTTCACCAACGCTGTTTTTGATTAGTTCGTTGATGCCTGTGTTTTTGCGTTTCAGCGGCGGTCCTATCCAGATGAATGGAATGTCGCCGCATGTAGTGATTATGTTGTTGATGTAAGGTTGGTAGCGATACGGGTCGCGCGCTTTAATTTCGTTTCCTCCAAGTGAGATAAAGATATATGTCGGTTTGTATTTGTCAATAAGCATTTGCAGGGAGTCGGTATTTCCCCAGTGTCGTGTTCCTGAAGCATACCATATAACGGTCATGAGATAGTTGTTGTCTTGATAGGCATAATCATTGAGGCGTAGCGAAAGGCCTTCAAGCATAGAGTCGCCGATAAACAATATGCGCTGCCGACTGCTATCGTTTTTTTGTTTCTCTGTTGCTTGGGCTATTATGATAGTGTCATTGGCTTTTGGTAGAGTGTCAGTTTGTAGAGCAAGTTGTGTGGAATCGGTTGTGATGAGGGGCTGTTCTGTTGGAGGTGTGGAATATTGCAGTCCGATTTTTTTGAGTTCGAGGGTGAATTGTATATTGTTGGGCAGGAGTGCGTAGCCTAAAAAATAGGCTACGGAACAAGCAAGAATAAGTAGTGTTGCGAGTTGTGATGTCTGCCTCATGTTGTTTTTAGTGTCCGTTGATTATTTTCTTTATCTCTGCAAGTTTGTTGAGTGCCTCGATAGGAGTGAGGTTGTTGATGTCCACATTCTTGATTTCGTCTCTGATTTGTTCGAGTGCAGGGTCGTCAAGTTGGAATATGCTCAGTTGCATACCGCTTCGCTTTTGTGCTGCGTTTTGTATGTTTTCGCCCTTGAGTGTTTTTTTGTTTGAGTTGTTTTCCAATTCGCTCAGTATTTGTTGTGCTCGTTTCACTATGCTTGGCGGCATACCTGCAATTTGTGCCACATGTATACCAAAACTATGCTCTGTACCACCGCGTTCAAGTTTCCGCAAGAAAATGATTTTGTTGTTGGCTTCTTTGACCGTAACATTATAGTTCCGAATTCTTGAAAAAGTCTTTTCCATTTCGTTGAGTTCGTGATAGTGTGTGGCGAAGAGTGTCTTTGCGTGTCCGGCATTTTCGTGTATATATTCCACTATCGACCATGCAATTGATATGCCGTCGTAGGTTGATGTTCCTCTTCCGAGTTCGTCGAATAGTACAAGACTTCGTTCCGAAAGGTTGTTGAGTATGCTTGAGGCTTCGCTCATTTCCACCATAAAGGTTGATTCGCCTTGCGATATGTTGTCGCTTGCTCCAACGCGCGTGAATACTTTGTCCACAATACCTATTTTTGCACTCTCTGCAGGTACGAAAGAGCCGATTTGTGCCATGATGGTTATTAGTGCTGTTTGGCGCAGCAGTGCTGATTTTCCTGCCATGTTTGGTCCCGTAATGATTATGATTTGCTGGCTGTTGTTGTCGAGCATAACATCATTGGGAATATAGCTTTCGCCAATAGGCAGTTCTTGTTCTATCACCGGGTGTCGTCCTTTGTGGATGTCGATGACGAGACTATCGTCAACAACGGGGCATACATATTTATATTTTCTTGCCACTGTGGTAAAAGAGAGAAGGCAGTCGAGCTGGGCGATGATTTCGGCATTGGTTTGAATGATAGCCACAATGTCGAAGAGATCGGTAACTAATTGCGTGAATATACGTGTTTCGATTATGCTTATCTTTTCTTCTGCGCCTACTATTGTGTTTTCATATTCTTTGAGTTCCGGTGTGATGTAGCGTTCGGCATTGACGAGTGTTTGTTTGCGTATCCACTCTGCCGGAACATTGTCTTTGTAGGTGTTGCGTACTTCGATATAGTAGCCGAACACATTGTTGTAGGCTATTTTGAGTGATGGGATATTTGTGCGCTGGCTTTCTCTCTCTTGCATTTCGAGCAAGTATTGTTTCCCGTTGCTTGATTTGTTGCGTAGCTCGTCGAGTTCGGCATCCACCCCGGGGCGTATCATTCCTGATTTAGCGCCTAATGGAGGTGCGTCGGTTATCGTTTGTGCAATTCTTTTTTTCATCACATCGCAGTCAGACAGTGCGTTGCTCAGTTGATTGACATATTCATTGTCTGTGTTTGCAAGAAGGGGTTTGATATGTTCGATGGCAATTAGTGCGGCAAGCAATTCGTTCAGTCCTCGTGGTCCTATTCTTGAAGTTGAAATCTTGGCTGCAATCTTTTGAAGGTCGCGTATGTCGGAGATGTATTCGCCTATTTGTTCGCAGAGGTCGGGGTGTTTGAAAAAGAATTCCACTACGGTTTGTCGGCGGCGTATCTGTTCTGCATTCTTGAGAGGAAAACTGAGCCAATTGTAGAGCAGGCGTGTTCCCATGCTACTTCGTGTCTCATTGAGAATATCGAACAATGACTTCGCTCCTTCGTGGTTGGCATGGAGGAGTTCTAGATTGTTTATTGTAAATCTGTCGAGCCAGACATAGCGGTCTTCTTCGATACGGCTCAGTTGCTTGATATGTCCTGTCTGTTGGTGTTGGGTCATATCAAGGTAGTGCAGTATGGCCCCGGCGGCAATAACGCCATTGGGGTATTTGTCAACGCCGAATCCTTTGAGCGTGGTTGTTTCAAATTGTTTTGTCAGACGATCGTAGGCAGCACTTGATGTGAACATCCAATCGTCAAGCTCGAAAGTGAAGTATTTTGAGCCGAAAAGTGATGTAAATGTTTGTCGGTTGTTGCGGTCGAAAAGAATTTCTTTAGGTGCAAAGCTGTTGAGTAGCTTGTCGATATAGTCTGTCTTACCTTCGGTGAGCAGAAACTCGCCTGTGTTGATGTCGAGAAAAGCAATGCCGATAATTGTTTTGTTGAAATAGAGACTGCACAGCCAGTTGTTTTCTTTGCTTCCGCCTGTGGTGTCTGAATAGCTTACACCGGGTGTAACTAATTCTGTTACACCTCTTTTCACTAATGTCTTTGTGAGTTTGGGGTCTTCCAATTGGTCGCAAATAGCCACGCGATAGCCGGCTCTGACAAGTTTAGGCAGATAGTTGTCGAGTGCATGAAAAGGAAATCCCGCCATTTCGGTGTTGCCACTGCTACTGCCGTTTGAGCGTTTTGTCAGAGTGATATTCAGAATTTGAGCAGCTTTGACTGCATCTTCCATATATGTCTCGTAGAAGTCGCCGCAGCGAAAGAGAATCAGAGCATCAGGATATTGTTCTTTGACGCTCATAAATTGTTTCATCATCGGCGTTGTCTTAGGGTCTTGCATAAGGTGTCTATTTCAAATCAATAGTAAGTTTAACATTATATCGTCTTCCGGTCAGATATTCAGGTGATGCCCATTGTTGGTTATAGGCGTCGGTTACCCAGAAATAAGAGTTGACATTTTTGAAACCTATCAGGTTGAAAATCTCGATTTGGATGGCAATACTTTTGACGTGTTTTGATTTGCGAAGCATTTTTTCGTCGTCGCCAATCACTCGTGAGGCTCCAATGTCAACGCGTTTGTATGATGGCGTGCGGAATGCAGCGCGATTTTCTATGTTGCGAGGTGAGCCGAATGGCAGTCCGTCGGAATATATTCCTTTGAGGTGGAAACGATAGCGTGGAAAAGCGGGTATATAGTCTTCAAAAAACAGAGCAAGGCTATATCTCTGTTCGTTTGGTCCGGCTATCCATCCGAGTTCGGGGTGATTGATGAGTTGTTCTTTTGCTCTCATCCAACCTATGCTCAGCCAGCTGTCTGCCCCCGGGACGAGTTCGCCATAGAGTTTGAGGTCAACACCTGTAGTGTAGGCTCTTGCATCATTTTTGCCAGAGTAGCGAACGCGCACATTATCAACAGTGTAGCTGATTACATTGTCCATGTATTTGGCGTAAGCCTCGGCGGTGATTTTGAAAGGTCTGCCCCATGCTCGGAAATAGTAGTCCATGCCGGCCACAAGATGAACAGAGCGTTGTGACTTAATGTTTCGGTTGAGTTCAATCAGCGTTATTCCGTATTCGTTGGTCACGGTGTCTCTTAACTCTTTGTAAAAAGGAGCTTGATAGTAAAGACCTGTTGCCAATCGGAAAGTAAAATCTTGTTGCCAATTAGGTATCCATGTTGCAGTGGCTCTTGGGCTGAGAAGAAATTCTTTGTTCCAGCTCCACCACTGACCGCGTACGCCATACACCAAGTAGCCTGTTCCTTTGTCGGTAACCCATTTGTTGGTGTTTTGCAGGTAGCCCTGTATGCGTGCTGTTGCCATGTCGGTCAGTCCGTGCATAGAGTAGTAGAGTTCCATGCTTTTGTGCGTTGCCGGCATTGAGTAACCCATTGAATCGCGCCATTCCCATTCATTGATTTGGTCGCTAATCCACTCGCCTTGTGCTGATATCTCCCATTTGAGCTGGTTGCTCCAGCGCTTGACATATTCCCCTGCCATCTCTTTGTTCCACTCGCCGTTGAAGGCTATTGTTGCCACACCGGCTTGTAACTTGTTTCGTGCATGTTCGTGATACAAACCCGTACCTAACACATTGGCTTTCTCGTTGTCTTCTGAGGCTTGTGCATTGACAGGTTTTTCTGAGAGGATATATTCTCCTGTGATATCGTAAGTCTCACGCTCGTTGGTGTAGAAAGATGAGATATTGATGCCGAAGCGTAATTCTTTATGTGGTTTATAGGTCAGACCAAGAGCACCGAAAGCCGTGTGGAAAAGGTCTTTTTCTTGTCCGTCGAAATAGATAGTCAGGTTTCGGCTTGTCTGATAAGTTCCGAATGAGGTGGTTTGTGAGTCGGGCACAAACTTATATGAATTGAGTGAGTAGTTGCCTAAAAAAGTCAGTTCCCATTTCGGTTTTCTATTTTCTGCTTCTGCTTTTTTTGCATCAAGCGACCATGTCATTTGTGTCTGGTAATCAACATAATTAGGCTTGTAGGAGCCTTGTGTATCGAGAGCGCCGAGCAGGTATTGCGAAGTCTTGTAACGAACTCCGTGCATCTGGCTGTGTTTGCCGTTTCCCCAGCCAACGTATGCATGTGCGCCGAGCAGACTGACTGATGCCGAGGCCTCAAATTTTGTTGGGCGTTTGTAGGTTATGTCGAGTACAGACGACATCTTGTCGCCATACTGTGGAGCAAAGCCACCGGCTGAAAACTGTACTTTTTCCACCATATCGGTGTTGACAAAACTGAGTCCTTCTTGTTGGCCGGCACGAATAAGCATAGGACGATAAATCTCAAGACCATTGACATAGACAGAGTTTTCGTCGAAATTGCCACCGCGCACATTGTACTGACTGCTCAACTCGTTGTTTTGCTGAACGCCTGCAAAGGTAATCAAAAGGCTCTCTATTCCGCCACCGCTTGCATCGGGCATCATCTTGACGGCTGTGATGTCAACTTGATCCATTGTTGTGGTTTGTTTGCGAATGGCTTTAACTTCGAGTTCATCAAGCGTTTCGGCATCATCCTCAAGAATGGTTGAAATTTGCATAACACGTTGAGTCGGAAGAATAGTTGTTTCAAGCGATTTATAACCGAGCATTGAATAGACTATAGTTATAGAATCGTTGTATTCAAAGTTTAGGTCATAGTAGCCGTTTTTGTTTGTCGTCGTTCCGGAAATAATAGTGTTCGAACGATCTTTGGAATACACATTGACGAATTCTATTCCGCGATTATTCGTGTCAACAACATAGCCATATATGCGTACTCTCTCGGCAAAAAGCGAAAATGAAAAACATGTAATCAACAGCGTGAATAATAGTCGATTACATATCAAGTTTTGTATTTTCAGGAATATATCTCTCACTAATTTGTAAAGTTCTTTGTTTTCAGAATTTGCAACTATTGTTAATAGGTTGAAAATTGCATACAAAGTTACTAAAAAAACTTAAAATATGCAAGAGAAAAATATGTAAATCGTAAATAAGTAAATAAGAAAATATTTTCACCAATCGATAGTTAGCTGAGGGTCGATAGGTTGATTGTTGGTTGGAATAGTGCCCGTAACGGTTAGTCCTAAGAGTCTGACCGGTCGGTTGTTTATATCAACTTCGGTAAGTAGGTTGGCTGCAATTTCCAATATCTCGTCAGAATCTGTAATAGCTGAATTGCCGGTGTAGCTATGAGTTGTTTGTCGAAAGTCGCTGTACTTTACTTTCAGTACTAAGGTACGGCCTTTGAAGTCGTTTTTTTCTATTCGTCTTACGAGTTCGTTGGCAATCGGTGTGAGCTGAAAAACCATATCTTCATAGCTGGTCAGGTCGTCGATATATGTTTTTATTGGACAGTAATTATTCTTTTCGAGATATTCAAATATTCAGACGGAAACACTTACATTAGTATGTTCAGGTAGTATTATTTACGCTGCAAGCAGAGGTTCAGCGTTTTGCGAATAAGCCATGCAAGTATGAAATACAAGATTGTTACTATTAGTAGCGGAATAAGCGCATCAAAAGTACGCGAGCGGATAAGTTCGCTGGCACGCGTCAAGTCTGCTATGGCTATGTAGCCGACAATAGATGTGTTTTTGAGCAGCGACACACATTCTCCTATGTATAGCGGCAGCCCTTTTTCGACTGCTTGCGGTAACACTATGCCGGTAAAAGTCTTGAATGGTGTAAAGCCGAGACTCAATCCGGCTTCGGTTTGTCCTTTTGGCACTGACGATATTGACGCATCGAATATGTTTCCCGATGACGATGCAAAACATAGAGCAAAAGTAACTATTGCAACCAATGAGGCACTCATACCCGTATTGGCGAAGACGACATAGAAGAGTATGAGTAGTAGCACAAGTGTCGGAATACCATTGATAAAATCGCCGTATAGGTCGGCACATTTGCGAAGCCATTTGCGACGACTGCGTTTGCAAACGCATACACCAACACCCAGAATAGTGCCTAATAGGATTGAAAATAAAGTTATTTTAAGTGTCTCAATCAAGCCGTCAACTATAAGCCGCCATCTTTTTTCTTTGATTAAATTCATGTCAATCCGTTCACCAAGACTCATGCTTGCTTCGCTTGACCTGTCCACAATAAAATAGCCCGGATGGCATTTATAATAAGGGTCGGAGAAATCAATTGATTTTAGACGTTCTTCGGTAATAAACAAACAACCAGAAAACACGTCAGCTTTGCCGGTATTGATGGCCATGATGTCAGATCCTATATCCTGATATTTCATTTCAAACGGTCGGCCTAAAGAGTGGGCAAAGCGGCGCAGAATATCAGCATCCAATCCGTACCATTCACCGCCATCGCCTATATAACTGATTGGAGCAATATTAACGGCACAAACGCAACGTAATGGTTCTGCACCTTCCTGAATAGTAAAGGCAGGTTCATCAACGTATGGACCATCGTTAATCCAATAGTTGATAATGTCATCCAATGGTGCTGAGGCAAGGAAATCGTTGAGTTGAGCCGCAAACTCTGTATTACCTTTTTTGATTGCAAAAGCAACATCGAAAGCTTCATCGCCTACAAAAGACTTCTTCAACCTCAAGCGTTTCAAGTCTGCTTTTGTGAGCATCACCTCATCGCTAACATACACATCGGCATGTCCTTGACAAACTGCCTGTATTGCGTCAGGCTCGCCTGAGGCAACAAAGAGGTGTGTATCTTCGCGCGTCTCATACTTCTGCTGATAATAACTGCCGTTGGTGCATGCCAAAGTAAGCCCCTTGAGGTCTGCCTCCGATTGCGGCTCTCGATAATCGTTCGAACCGCCTGAGCAGGCAGTCAGAAAAACAAGAACCAAGAAACTAAATATAAGAATTTTATCTATTTTCATGCTTATGTTTTTATTCTAAAAATTACTAAAGTTTCCCACTAATGTTCAGTAGCACTTTTATTGGAATTCAGTAGCACTTTTATTGAGATTATACATCGTAGGGGTTTCCTTTTAATAGCATTTATATTGATAATCAGCGTTATTTCCCGTTAGGGAATATCTTTTAAATTCATTTTTCGCCGTAGAAATTCCCTAACGGGAAATCAATGAAATATAATCCGCTATTCTATATAAAGAAAATCGCTACGCGATAACATTTAACCAAATGGGAAACTTTAATAGAGATTATTTGAACATTGATTTAGCCAACAGACCGAGAAACAAACGTTGATGCCAATTGACAGGGTGGGTATATGTAATTAAGACCACATCTAAGGCAGCAAAACGTTTGCACTCAGTGGTGAACGCTTCAAGCCCGTCCGAACCATTATATGCAAGTGCAAAACTATTCCAAAACTGCACTATTTGTTCTTCACTCATGTGAGTGAGTTCGTGTACTCTTTTCTGCTTTGAAAATATGTTGCAGAATAAGTATAAGTGTCCGATGTCGAACATCGGCACTCCATGTGCGGCGCGACCGAGGTCTATCCAGTAAGGCTTTTCTTCGGGCAGTGAGAATATCAAATTGCCAAGGCTGAGATCGCCATGCAGCAGTTTAGGTGAATCGTCCAACCCTTCAACAAAAGCCATGACCTCATTGAGTTTTTTGCCTCTGAGTATTTTTGTTTTTGCCAAAGCCTCTAACATTATTGCTTTGTTAGACGGTAGCCATTCTTTCCCTGAGGCATCAATTTTGTGAAGTTGTTTGACGAGTTCTGCAACGCGAGCTGCTAAGCGGTCGATATCAGCTGGATTATCGCCGCACATACGAGCAAGAGATTTTTTGTTCTTAATCTGTTCACTCTTTATCCCAATGCCGCCGCCAACACGCACCATTTCAATCATTTCAGGTGTCGGAACACCTAATTCATAAACTGCTCTTGATGCGTAAAACTCATTGCTCATATCCACTATTTGTCCATCGGAATTATGGCTTATTTTGAGAATAATATTTGGCTCTTTCTCATTGATATAAGTAGTGCCGAATCCGCCTTCACCAACCTTGGTCCATGCGGATAAATCAATGTCATTTATCATTTTATCATTTTGTCATTTTATTATGTAGCGTTTGCGGAGTGTGTTAATATCATCATCTGTAAGCCCAATAGGACCTTTGAGGTAGTTTTCTATTGAGCCGTATTGTTCGTCAATTTGTTTGAGTTCTCTGACGAAATTGTCTGTATTGACACCTATAAATGCTTTCACAACAGCCACTTCATCTTCTTTGCCACCAAAGAAACGCACACGACGAGAGTATTTGCGAATATCTGCTTCGTAAACAGCATTAGTAGCATCAAAATCTGCAATTATAGTTTCTCTGTCTGCACCTAAAGCAGCAAGCAACAATGCTGACGCCACGCCAGTACGATCTTTGCCTTGTGTACAATGGTAGAGAATAGCACCAGTGTCTGTGGCAATAAGTTCACGGAAAAAGTGTGCGTATTGAGCTTGACAATCAGAATTGAAAAATAGATTATGATAAATCTCTCTTGCCACTTTTTTTGCTTTATCATTGAAGGCAATCATGACAATTATTTTGCGTAAATCAAAGCGTTTGTTGCCACCAAATTTTTTCTTTTCTTCATCAGTGGCTTGCGCCATAACATTGCCGGACGCGTCAATAGGAATATTTATATATTCAGCTCCATGAACAACGCGATCTGCTCTATCTCGCTTTTCATCTTCCAATCGAAAATCAATAATTTTTGTTGTCGGCAATGTGGCAAGATATTGTATCTCATCGTCTGTTGCATCTGCGAGGTGTGCAGCCCGAAAAAGCATTCCTTGGCGAATATGCAAGCTATCAGCAATAATGTAATTACTCAAATCACGCATATTGACTATGCCTTTGGGATCTTTCGTGCATGAACAAAACATTAGAATTGGAAAGGATAAAAAGAGTAGGAATTGTTTCATTTGATTTTACTTGTTTGAGGATTTTAGAAAGATGAATTTTTATCTTTTTCTTTCACGTTACAAAATTACAAGTTTTTTTCGGTTATTTGGCAAAAAATGCAAAAAAAGAGTGTTTTTATACTATATTTTTCAATCATATTAAAAAAATAGAAATTAATGTTGCATATTTAACAAAAAAAAAGTAACTTTGTATGTTTTTTAAAACAATGAAATTATGTCAATATTTGATTTTGTAGTATTAGATACTAAAAAGCAGCAGGTTTCGCTGTCTGCATACAAAGGTAAAGTGTTGCTTATTGTCAACACTGCAACAGGTTGTGGCTTCACTCCACAATATGAGGCTTTGGAAAATCTTTATAAGAAATATGCCGACCAAGGCTTGACTATTCTTGATTTCCCATGCAATCAGTTTGGCCAGCAGGCTCCGGGCAGTGAAGAAGAAATTGTCAGTTTTTGTCAACTGAAGTACGATGTAAGTTTTCCGCAGTTTGCCAAAATAGAGGTTAATGGCGAAAATGCATCGCCACTGTTTGAGTTTCTCAAAGAACAAGCTCCGACAGAAGAGTATAACGGGCTGAAAGCTAAAGCAACAGCAACAATGCTCAAAGGTATCAGTACTACTTACAAAAAAGAAAACGACATACGCTGGAACTTTACCAAATTCCTTGTAGATCGTCAGGGTAATGTTGTCGGTCGTTATGCTCCGACCACAAAACCGGAAGATATAGAAAAAGACATACTTAAATTACTCTAAAAACAATTAAAAATATAACATTATGACAAAAGAAGAAGCTTTAAAAGAATTTGCCATGTACGGAGCTGCATGGTTTGGAAACAGCAAACAGCATTTTGCATTTTCAGCATACGACCGTCTTAATGGTTGGAACAAATTGGCTGACAAATGGAAAGAAGAAGCAGAAGAAGAGTGGGATGAAGCAGAAGAAGTGCTCAATCGTTTAGTAGAACTTGGCTGCAAACCTGCTGATTTGCAAGAATTGATGAAAACAATGGAATTTCCATTCTATGATGATCCAAAACAACAGATTGAGTCAGATTACAATCCGGAGGCAGTAAAAGAATTGAGCAAATTGGCAGAAGCATTCGCTGATGACTACCCAACACAAAAATTAATTCAAAAATGGATTGATGGTGAAACAGAACACATGGCTTGGGAGGCTCAATATCTCAACTATATCAAGAAATTGGGTTACGAAAACTTCCTTATCTCAATGATGTAATTTATGAAAGAACAAGTTTTAGAAGCTATGCGTGCTGCAGGAAAACCTGTCAGCGCCGGCGATATAACCAAAGCGTTGAACGCCGACCGAAAAGAAGTAGATAAAGCATTTGCAGAATTAAAAAAAGAAGGAGCAATAGTGTCTCCTGTACGTTGCAAATGGCAACCTGCTTAAACACCCTTGTCACTCTCAAAATCAGCCCTTTCACAAACAGAAAGGGCTGATTATGTAAAGCTGAATTATTATCTTTGGAATAACTAAAGTTTCCCACATTGTTAGGAGTAAGAAATATAGTGCTATCAATTGCTTCTCAACCGCGTTAGCGGTTGCATATTAAAATTATAAACACATTCCTTATCTCTCAACCGCTTAGCGGTTGCATATTAAAATTATTTATTATGCGATTGACTTGAATGTTGATCAACGTGCAACCACTACCTGGTTGGAATTAAGGTATTTAACAATTATATCAATTGATATGAAACGGCTACGCCGTAATTTTTGGTGTGGAAAAGTTTAGTAGTATAATTGAATAAATTAACTATCATGAAATATAATTATCTTTTAGTGTTGCTTTCTCTATTTTTTATAGCATGCAACACAAACAATAAAATTGATGAAAATATGAAAAACGACTCATGGGACAAAGTATTCCCTCTAAGCGAAAGAGTAAGTCACAAAAAAGTGACATTCCCAACCCAATATGGTTTTAGTCTTGTAGGCGATTTATACGAACCTAAAGATTTGAAAGAGCACAAGCTGTCTGCAATAGCAGTAAGTGGCCCATTTGGTGCAACGAAAGAGCAATCAAGCGGCTTGTATGCAATGCGTATGGCTGAGCGTGGTTTTGTAGCTTTGGCTTTCGATCCTTCTTTCACCGGTGAGAGCAGTGGAGAACCACGCCGTACCGCATCGCCGGACATTAATACCGAAGATTTTTTGGCAGCAGTAGATTTCTTGAGCCAACTTCCGGAAGTTGATGCCGAACGCATTGGTATCATCGGTATATGTGGTTGGGGTGGTATTGCCCTGAACGCAGCAGCTGCTGATGCACGAATTAAAGCTACTGTGGCTTCAACAATGTATGACATGACTCGAGTTAGTGGTAATGGCTATTTTGATTCTGCCGACAATGAGCAAGCGCGTCATGAAGCCCGTGAGGCATTAGCCAAACAACGTCTTACAGACCCAATGGCTATGGCAGGTGGAGTGATCGACCCCGTGCCGGATGATGCACCACAATTCGTTAAAGACTATCATGATTACTATAAAACTGCTCGAGGCTATCATTCACGTAGCGGCAACTCAAATGACGGCTGGCGTGTCATTGGAACTCAAGCCTTTGCCAACGCACGCTTCCTATACTATATAAATGAAATTCGCTCAGCAGTACTTATCATGCATGGTGAGAAAGCCCATAGTCGTTATTTCGGTGAGGCTGCTTATCATTATATGGTCGAAGGTAAAGCTGATGGTTACAAGAGCGTTGTGGCACCTAATCCATGTCCGGAGAATAAGGAATTGCTTATCATTCCTGGTGCTTCGCATTGCGACCTCTACGATGGAGGATTTACCGAACCTGAAGGTAAGGGAACACCAAAGAACCTTATTCCATGGGATAAATTGGCTGAGTTTTTCAACAACAATTTGAAATAAATTATTGGTGTCCGATAAAAAACATATATGCATTGATATATTATTGATTCAAGTTTCGCAAGTAGTTAATGTGTCAAATTATAGGAACTTGTTTATGTCTGATTTAAAGGCAAAAAACCGCTTTAGCGGTTTCATGTTAATAGAAATTTATATACACATTCCTTCTCTCCCAACCGCGTTAGCGGTTGCATATTAAAATACTATGCGATAAATTTGACTAATTGACAATGTGCAACCACTACGTGGTTGTTGGTTTTGTAATCTTGATTATATCTATTAATATGCAACGGCTAACGCCGTTGAGTGCTGAGATTTTATAAATTGTCATAACGTGCGAAACGTAAATTATTAAAAATAAGTATAATATAACAAATATCCAGGTGCTTGTTTTTGAAGATATCGCGTAGCGATTCTCTTTTAATAGAATAATCAGGTTAATTACAAATTTATATCCCGTAGGGATTTTTTTTACTATCCTAATATCAATGGTTTAAAAGATATTCCCTACGGGAAACCTCAGACAAAATGAAAAGTGAAAAATTAAAAGTGAAAGTTTCCTTTCAATTTTCAATTTTCAACTTAAAAGATATTCCCTACGGGTAAACAAAGATTAACCGGACACTAATAATTCTAAATCAGTTATGTCAATATCTAATTGTAAAATATAGTTAAATTTGGCATAATTTTTGTTAAAGAAATGTTAATGCAACTCTTTCGTACATATTGTCCTGCTGTCCTTATCACTTTGATGAGTCTCTTTGCGGTGTGTCTTTTAGTCGATAAATGGAACGACATACATATTGCTACAGAAGATATGCGTATAGAAGCTTGTGTTGAGGTTGAAACTGAAGATTTTGAATGGGATGAGGAAGACGAAATTAATTGTGTTGTTATGACCACAACATCTTTCAATACGTTTTTTGCTTATTTCCAGTGTCAAAAGGCTGACGGCGTGCTTTCTGTTGCTTGTACATCTAATAAACAGCGATTAGGACTCGTGCGTCGTTATGCTCCTGAAGGGGTAATATTGAGCTGTAATACTATGCATACATAGTACAAAAACGATATGAACTCATTGAGTTTATATCGTTTTTTTAGTTTGATAATAATAGTTTATAGAAAAATGAAAAAACATTTTTATTTATTGTTTTTTGCCGTTAGCATGAGTCTAACAGCATGTGGTTCAGAACAAGTGATTAATGTAGAGCAATTGCCTGCTCCTGCGCGAGAGGTAATCGAAGCTCATTTCGCAAACGAACAAATTTCGTATGTAATGAAAGAACGTGATGTGTTTTCATTAGAGTATGTCGTTAAGTTTGCTACCGGTTGTAAAGTGGAATTTGATAGTAAAGGGGAGCTCAAAAAAGTTGATTGTCGAATGAAAGAAGTACCGGAAGCATTAGTTCCTGCACCAATTCAAAAGTATGTCAAAGACAAATTTCCTAATGCTATAATTACTGAGTTTGACAAAAGTGATAGACACATAGAGGTTGAGCTGAACAACGATTTGGTATTGGAGTTCAACAGCGATTACGAATTCCTACGCTTTGACGACTGATTATGGACCTGACAACAATTATTATTGCTATTTTAAATCTTTCGGCTGGTATAGGTGTGTTTCTTGTGGCATGCCAGATGATGAGTAGCAATCTTGAGAGCTTGGGCAGTAAGCGTCTCAAACGTTTGTTCAATAAAGCCGGTGATTCAGGCAAAAGCTCTTGGCTGCAACGTTGGCTTGGAGTCGGAATAGGTACTGTTGGTACGGCAGCAATTCAGAGTAGTGGTGCCGTCACTGTTATGGTTATCGGTTTTGTCAATGTGGGCATTCTTTCTCTTGCACAGGCGGCAACGGTCATCTATGGAGCCAACATCGGTACTACAGTTACGGCACAACTTGTGGCACTTGGTATGTTTGGTATGGGTGCAATCTCATCAACTCTAATTTTTGCCACTCTGACGGGTATCGGTGCATTTATTATGCTCTTTACTAAGAGTGATAATTGGCGGCAAATAGGTGGAATAATGACGGGTTTTGGTATGTTGTTTGTCGGCTTGAGTATCATGCAGAATGCAATGGAAGATTTTGCTGCATTGCAGTCTGTAAAACTTTTTCTTGCAAGCATCTCTAATCCGCTTTTGTTAGTTGTTGTGGGGGCCATACTGACGGCAATTATTCAGTCGTCTTCCGTTATGACATCTGTTGCATTAACTATGGTTGTTACGCGATTGATCTCTCTTGACCAAGGAATATACCTTACAATGGGTTCGAACATAGGTTCGTGTGTAGTGGCTATTCTTGCCGGTTGGACGAGTGGCTTGAATGCAAAACGCACAGCACTGATTCACTTGCTTTTCAACACAATGGGCGTGGCTTTGTTCCTTGCAATTTCTATCGCTCTCAAAGGTTTTTCAAATGGACAATATACTTTTGCGGTATTATTTAGCAGATTATTCCCCAATGCCCCACAGGTGCAGTTGGCCATGTTTCACACAGTGTTCAATATATGCACAATGTTTGTTGCCATGCCGCTTACAAATCAGCTCATCAAACTCGTACAATTCATTCTGCCGGAGAAAAAAGGTGTTGATAATCAATCTTCAACAATCGAGCCTCATCTTTATTTCTTAGATGAAACAATGCTTAAAACACCTGTTGTGGCAATACGTCAACTCAAAGCAGAAACAGAAAATATGGCACACATGGCTATTGATAATTTCCGTCGTTCAATACATATTGTGAAAACTCTTGATTATTCTGAAATAGATATTTTTGGGAATACTGAAAAAGAACTCAACTATCTCAATCGTGAATTGATGAGCTATTCTATTCGCCTTTCTAATAATCAGTTAAATAGATATGACCATCAATATTTAGCGTCTGTAATTCGTACGGCAAACGACCTCGAGCGAATAGGTGACTATGCTAAAAATATAGTTGAGTATGCTGATAGTTTGAAGTCTCAAGATGTGCGTTTTTCTGAATATGCAATGCGTGAAATAGAGCAGGTTGCAAAATTGATTGACAACCTCTTTGACGCCACTCTTCAAGCATATCATAAAATAGATTTTGCTGCACTTGGCATGGCTAATCAAATAGAGGATGAAATAGACCAATTGACCGATGAAATGGAGCGTAATCATATACAACGACTTGCATTGGGAATTTGTTTGCCGCAAGCTGGAACTGAATATATCTCACTTGCTCAAAACTCCGAACGCGTTGCCGACCATCTCATAAATGTTGCCAAAACAATCAAACTATTACAATAAAAACGTTTGCAGAAATTTGCTTTTTAATTAAGAAATAATTACCTTTGCAAAGTTTTTTTTAATATTGTAATTTAAGTTTCGCAGATTAATAAATTTTATAATATCTCGGCGCTCAACGGCGTTAGCCGTTGCATATTAATAGATATAATCAAGATTACAAACCCAACAACCACGAGTGGTTGAACATTGTCAATTATTCAAATTTATCGCATAGTATTTTAATATGCAACCGCTAACGCGGTTGGGAGAGATAGAATGTGTATATAAATTTTCTATTAATATGAAACCGCTAACGCGGTTTTTTACCTTTGAATCTTGCTTAAACAAGTTCTTATAGTTTAACACATTAACTACTTGCGAAACTTAAATTAACGTGAGTTCGATATAACTTTAGAATAAAAGAAGTTGATTATCTGTTTCATAGATGAGATTTAGTGATGGTTTCTTTGTGAAATAGCAATAAGCAGCAATAGCAGCAAAGGCGTTAGTAATAAAGTTTCTGACACTC
>JAFXPY010000015.1 GCA_017527495.1 Paludibacteraceae bacterium | reverse complement strand
TCCGGCCATTGTTGCGTATCCGAGTTCTTTTCGGTTGGGCTTACGCAGCAGGCATGATTTGTTGTCCACGGTGATTTTGTAGATTTGGCCGTGTTTTTGTTTGAGTTGTTCGATTTGTTCTTTTGTAAATTCCATGATGTTATTTGTTTATAAAATGAATAAATGATTAGATAGTTTGGTACTGAATGTCGGTGCAGATGAACGGTAGAGTTATTTCCATGTTTTTGTCTCCCTGTGTCATTGCTTTTTCTTCTTCGGTGAATTGAATGCCGAAGATGCGGTCAGTTATCATTACTTCTCCTTTGAGCGGGTTTCCGTAGCACACTACAGCGTTGAGGTTGAGTCCGAGTATGCTGCTTCGTCCTGTTTCGTTTTTTGCGAGTAGTTTGAGAGTTTCGAGTTCGTCTTGCAGGATTACTATTTCTCCGGAGTAGGATATGTTGCCTTTTTGGATTGACAGCGGGCGGTTGCCTTTGCCGTAGAGCAATTCTTTTTCTTGGCTTTCTTTGTATTTGATGCCGTGTATTCCGACCACATCTCGTCCTGCGAGGATGAGAGAAATGTCGGCAAATTCGTATTGTCTTCCGTTGATGATAGTCATGTTGTTATTCCTCCGTGTTTATGGTTGTGAAACCGAGTTGTACATCGATGTATTTTGCATATCCGTAAGGTTTGACTTTGAGTCCTACCACTATTTCGGATGTGCTTGCAATGTTTTGTTTCGGGTCGATATGGCATTCAACTCCTTTGTCGGTGTTGTCTGCGGGGTCCGCTCCGAGTTCTCCCTGTGCAGTCATTTGATTGGCTATTGCAGCCACCATTTCCGTTTCCCATGCTTTGATTGTTGATGGTACGAGATAGCCTTCGTTAGTGATTGGTATTTCGTCGTTGACATTGTTGAGCATGGTTTGGTATGCGATGCGGTAGGCTTTGTCGATAGTTCTGCGTCGTGCAATGCTTCTGTAGTCGTTGCTGATTGAGCATGCGAGTCCGTCGTCGGTGAAGAAGTAGCCTGTTTTGCCGGTGTAGCATCTGAAGGTGATGTATCCTTTGTCGTGGAGAGTTTCGACATCGGCCTCTGCCGGGTCTTGTTCGTCGATATAGATTTTGTTGGTTTTGACCGGTCCGTCTTTGACACGACCGATATGTCTTTGCACGGGGCATTGTGCGATGCGTCCTGCGAGGAGTCCGATAGCTGCTTGTCCTGAGCTTGAGTCGGTGTCTCCGATGAGCAGTCCGACGCGGTCGTAGCTCATTGTGGTAAGGTCGGGCAGTGCGTTGATGTTTTCTTCTTTGTAGGCTCTTGCTTCCAGGATTACGAATAGTGGTGCATAGAGTGTGTATGTTGCCCAGTCGGCGAGTTCTTGTGCGTAGTCCATTGCTTCCCACACATCGCTGTCGAGTCCGTTTTCTATTGTGCTTTCGGCGTCTCCTTGCGGGTCGTATGCTACGGCGAGTACTCTGATTCGTCCGTTTGCCATTTGTATGAGTTTTCGGGCGTATTGGTTGTCGAGGTTGAGCATTTCGCTTGCTTTGACTGTTGTTTCTACAGCCATGAGCCAGAGTTCTGCTCCGTCGCCGGCTTGTTTGTAGAATTCGCGCACTGTTTTGTAGAGCAGTGAGTTGTTTTGCTCTGTCACTCCGAGTGTGACTATGTCGTCAAATTTTTTGAGAATGTACGCATTTTCGGTTTGCAGAGTGGCATTGCCTTCTACGCTGCTACCTGTTACTATCATTCCGGTGACGCAGTCGGCACTTGGGATTACCGAGCTGAGTGCGCCGTTTGTGAAGTCTATTCTTACTGTTGGTAACATATACTTGTGGTTTTAGATGTTGTTATAAAAAGGAAGGGCGGAAAGCGTTTTGCTGTCCGCTCCTTTCGTTTTGTTGTAGTTAGGCAGCAGGTGCTGCTACGATAGCGCTGATGGCTTCTTCTTTGAGCGGGAGGCAGATGAAGTAGTGGCGTACATTGTAGCGCCATTCTTGGTTCTGTGTGTCAGGTTCGTCGAGATAAGCCTTTGTCTCGCCTGTGGCTTTCATCATACGCGGTGCGTAGAAAGCGACAGAGGCGGTAGTGTCGGTTTGGGCTGCGGCTGCATCAAACGCTACTTTCTTGTTGGTTGACGAGTTGTAGCGTGGAACATCGACAAACTCGTAAATCTCGAATCCGTACATACGGAGGATTTTACCCTCTGTAGTGTTCTGATAGCGTTGTGCGAATGAGACATCCTGAATGAGCAGGTCGTTGACATGTTCCGGAGAGAGTACGAGTACGCGTCCTTCAGATGGTACTTTGAGTTTGTCGAATTTCTCTTTGAGGTTGACTACATCCTGTACGGTGAGACGCTTGCGACCGTTGTAGTTTTGGCCTGTTGTGGTGATGACCGGTGTTGATGCGCTGTTCTGCGCCGGTGCAAGGGCGTGCAGTGCGCGAGCGAACTTCTTCTGGTCAATTGCTTCGCGGTGGCGTTCGATAACGGTTGATTTCTTGTCGTAGGACAAACCGCGTACTTCGTCATCGGTAACCTTGGTTGCTTTGGTCTGGTATTTGTCAAGTCCGATGGCTTTGTTGGCGTCGGTCAGGGTCTCAACACCGATAGGGTATGTGGTGTTGTTGACGAGTACTGTAGGGTCGCCGCCCAAATCGACGAAGTTGATTGTGTTGTTATTTGCCACCGCCGAGTCGAAGCTGCGTATCTTGTTGAGCCAGCCTAAATTTTCGGCAGCGTTGCGGAAGGCTTTGATTGTTTCGCCTGTCCATATCTCTGTGTAGAGACCGGCACGCAGGCCTTGGATTCCTAAAAGAGGTGATACGGCTGCAACGGCGTTCAATGCCACTGCACCAACTACGGGGCTAAGCCCCACCATTGCGGCGACTGTTCCACCGCAGACTGCATTAGCCAAAACGGCCATAAGCATAATGAAAAGGGATTTGAGTTTCATACGAAAAAAAATGTTTTTGGTTGTTTGTATTGTTAATAGAAAAAAGAAGTAAGACCGCCTTTGGCTGTTAGAAGTGAGAAATGAGAAGTGAGAAGTGAGAGGTGAGAAGTGAGAGAGCTCTAACCTCTAACAGGCGCAGCCGGTCTAACTTCTAACAGCGAAGCGTTCTAAATAAGTTAGTCTTTCATTGCCGGTTCGATGCCGTATTCTGCTTTGTACAGTGTTTTGTACTGTTCGGGCTGTTCTTTGCGGAGAGCCTCGAGTTTGTCGGCCGGTACTTCGCTCAGTGTTTTGTAGTCACCTCCTTCCGAAGAGTTGGCCGGTTTGATGAGGCTGCCCGGTCGTTGTGCCGGCGTCATGAGTTCGAGAGTGTCTTTGAGCGACTGCAAGCCTACCTTGTTGCCAAGTTCTACAAAGTGGTTTTTCTTGTCGGCAGTAAATTTACCTTCAGCAACAGCCTTATCGACGAGTGTGGCGATTGCTTCCTGTCGTTGTTGTTCGGCTTGTTGTCGGAGAGTTACTGCGTCTTGTGCGTCTTTTCGGAGTTGTGCTATTGTGTCAAGCACTTCCTGTTCTGTGGCTGCCTCGTTGAGTCCGAGTGCCAGTGCGATTTGTTTTCGTTCCATTTCAATGGTGTTTAAAGGGTTTTTAATTGGTGTTAGAAATATCTCGCCCTTGCCTTGTGCAAGGTTGATGATGTCGTGTTTGTCGTTGTAGAGCACGATAGCGTCGTCGTTGGCTCCAATGTCAACAATGCTCACCTCGATAAGTTTCGAGCGTGTTACTGTTGCATATCGTTGTCCTTCTACGAGCACTTTGGGGTCGGCGCTTTGTTCGATTATCTCCAGTCCGGCGCTGACCATTTTCAGAATGCCGTTGTCCCATTTGGCTTTTATCTTGCGTGCGAATTCGTCGCTTTCGTCGAAGACGGGTGTTCCGATGAGTTTGTCGCCGTCGATACGCAGGTTTTGCATTGTGCCCAGTGGCAGTGCTTCGTCTGTTGTTCCCCGGAATGGTCTTGTGTGCATCCAGAGCACTATGGGGTTGCGCTGATACTGCGTCATGTCGATGCCTTCGGTCAGAACGCGAAAGCCGTAGCTGTTGAGGCTGCTGTTGCTGATTACTACTTCTTTTGCCATTTGATTAAATTGAAAATTGAAAATTGAAAGGACTCCTTTCACCTTAGTTTGTGTATGTTATTGTGATTTGTTCGTGTTTGTCGGCGGCTTGTTTGAGGCGTTTGTACAGTGCTCTGAATGTGGCTTTTGAGTTCAGCACTTGTCCTCGGGCTTTGTTTTGTCCGACGAGCAGACAGCCCTGTGTGTCGTCCGGTGTGTTGCCGCAATGTATCAAGATGCCCTCAAAGCCTTTCACTCCTACCACTCTGGGCACGCATCCTTGACATAAGTCTCGATAGAACGCTATTGCGCCGTAGCGTGGTGAGCGGGTGTGCATGTCTATTTTGTAGGTGCCTCGCGGTATGGCCGTCTTGCCGTAAACCTTTCGTGCGTTGATGTCTGCGATTGGCATGTCCTGACTCAGTCCGCGGTCGGGGGGCTCGAGGCTGTCGCAAAAGTAATCTCCGTCAATGAAGAGTTTGCTGATTGTGTATTCCGGCTTGAGATATTGTCGTTTTACAGTGAGTTGCATAATGTTATTTTATTAGTAGAACTTTTATTTAGATTATACCCCGTAGGGGTTTCCTTTTAATAGCATTGATATTGATAGTCAGTGTTTTTTCCCGTTAGGGAATATCTTTTAAATTCATTTTTCGCAATAGAAATTCCCTAACGGGAAATCAAGGGATAAATATAATCCGCTATTCTATTAAAAGAAAATCGCTACGCGATAGGCGTTAAATAACAGCCATAATCATATCTATTAAACGAAAATCGCTACGCGATAGGCGTTAAATAACTGCCATAATCATATCTATTAAAAGAAAATCGCTACGCGATAGGCGTTAAATAACAGCCATAATCATATCTATTAAACGAAAATCGCTACGCGATAGGCGTTAAATAACTGCCATAATCATATATCATGCTGTATTTACCATGTGGGAAAACTATATTTAGTCATTTTATTTATTTGGTCATTTAGCGCAGAGGCAAATGAACAAATGGTAAATTATCTGTTTTGCTCTGCAAATTTATGTTGTTTTTTTTTCTTGTCCAAAGACTTGTACAAGCCTTAAACTGAGTAGTTTAACGCCTGCACTATTTCTTTTTGTTGTTGTTTTTTGGCAGTACTTTTGCAAAGCAAAAGAGACATATCGGCCTCTTTTGTGCAAGAGAATACAAAACAATCAACATCATGGCAAAACAAGACATTCAACAGGAGCAGCGCAAGGAACTCGCGTGCATGTATTATATGCAAGGTCTGACTCAGAAGGAAATCGCCGACAAGGTGGGTGTGAGTCGCAACACCATCAACGCATGGGTGCGTGACGGCGGATGGGACACACGCCGTGCCGCCAAGACGGTGACGCGTTCGGAGTTAGTCAAGAAAATGCTCACCGACCTTAACGACAAACTCGAATCAGGCAACTGGACCGCCGACGAGATTATCAAGGTGGCTTCGGCTATCGAGAAACTCGACAAGCAGACTAACATCGTTACTATCATCGAGGTGTTCACGGCTTTCAACAACTGGTTGGTGAGCCGCATGCAGGTTGACCCCGAACTGACTCCGGAGGTGGTTAAGATTATCAACACCTATCAGGACAAGTTCATCAACGAGAAACTCAACAATGTAACTATACCTATCGAATGACCGCCTTCGGCTGTTAGAGGTTAGACCGTTTAACTATTAGAAGTTAGAACTTATGGCATCGAAAGCGGAGAAACAAGAGGCCCTGAGGCGGTGGCGTGAACACTGCGACAACATTCAGCGCATGACCATCGTGCCGGTGGAGAGCGAGGCAGACAGGCTTCGCCGCATCGAGCGTGCAAGGCGCGACTATGCTTTCTTTGTGTCGTACTATTTTCCGCACTATTGCACCGACAAGACTACCGGCAACATCATTCCGTCCGCCAAGTTTCATATCGACGCGGCGCGGTTGATCCGTCGCAACCACGACTTGCGTGCCGTGTTCCAATGGGCGCGCGGTCATGCCAAGTCAACACACATGGATGTGATGATACCTATGTGGCTGCACTGTCAACGTGAGCGCGAGATAAATGTGATGGTCATTGTGGGTAAGTCGGAAGATAACGCAATTACCCTGCTTGGTGATATACAGGCGGAGTTGCAGTACAACCAACGCTACATCGCTGATTTCGGCGAGCAGTACAACGCCGGCAACTGGCAGACCGGGCAGTTTGTCACTCAGGACGAGACGGCCTTTTTTGCTCTCGGTCGTGGTCAGAGCCCTCGTGGTCTGCGCTATCGCGAGAATCGTCCGGACTATATCGTTATCGACGACCTTGACGACGACGAACTATGCCAGAACGACAGCCGTGTGCGTAAGATGACCGACTGGGTCAAGGAGGCACTGTTCGGTACGCTCGGTGCTCAGGGCGGTCGCTTTATCATGGTGGGCAACCTGATTAGCAAGTGCTCCGTGTTGGCTGAGATTAGCAAGTCTGCCGGCGTGCAGGTGAGCAAGGTCAATGTCTATGGCAAGGACGGCAAACCCTCATGGCCGGAGTTCTGGACTCCGGAGCGCATTGAGGCAAAGGCCTCATTCCAAGGCTACCGGGCCTTCCAAAAGGAATATATGAACAATCCGCTGACCGAAGGTGCCGTGTTCCGTGCCGACTGGATTAGGTGGAAACCGGCGTTGCCGCTCAGGGAATATCAGCAACTCGTCTGCTACACCGACCCGTCCTTCAAGCCGACGACCAAAAACGACTACAAGGCGTCCAAACTCTGGGGCAAGACCAAGAACGGCGAACTGCACCTCATTGAGTGCTTCTGCCGTCAGACGACAGTGGTCGAGATGGTGCGCTGGCAGTATGACCTCTATGAGCGCATACGCGAACATAACGCTGTGTGCCTGTTCTATATGGAGGCTAACTTCATGCAGGACATTATCCTCGATGAGTTCCGCCGTGAGGGTGAGGTACGAGGCTACCAGTTGCCGCTTATTCCGGACAAACGCAAGAAGCCGGACAAGTATCAGCGTATCGAAGCCGTCAGTCCGCTGTGGGAACGCGGCTTTGTGTTCTACAACGAGAAGAAAAAGTCCGACCCTGATATGGTTGCCGGACTGGAACAGACGCTCGCCTTCGAGAAAGGTATGTCCGGGCACGATGACTCACCTGATGCCGACGAGGGTGCAATCTACAAACTGCAACAGGCAACGAGGCGCGAGGCCTTCGAGCCGATAATAAAAGAGTATCACCATTCAAGCAAATACACATGGTAAAGTTTTTCAAAAATATGCTGCTGTACCTGCGTTTCCACAATGCCGTGGAACGCTGCGAAGAGTTGAACCAACAGCCGCATGAAGGCGGTGGGTTTATAGTGGCGAATATCTGCGGCAAGCCGGCAATAGTGAACCGTCAAGGGTTTCGCGGTTTGCGCACCAAAGGTATGTTCCGACACGACCTCAAATGGTCGGATGTATATGACAAGCGCATAACGCGCGAAGTATTGAAACGCTGGTTAAACGGCAATTAAACGGTATTTATATGGCTTTTATAACAAAAGACGATTTTAAGGCGGTGTGCGACCCTGCGACACTCGAGGTCATCGACCAGACCGACAACGACAACCTCAACCGTGCCATCGGCTATGCGAAGGAAGAAGTGGCGTCTTATCTGCGCAGCCGCTATGATGTGGATAAGGCCTTCAGCAAAGAGGGCAACGACCGCAATCCGCAACTTGTGATGATACTGTGCGATGTGGCTCTGTATCATTTGGTGGCATGGCTGCCGAAGCGTATCGGCTTTGAGATACGCGAGACGCGCTATAACAACGCCATTTCGTGGCTCAAAGATGTGCAGTCAGGCAAGGCAACTCCCGACCTTGACCCGCTGACCAACGACAAAGGCGAGGACATCGGCAATCCGGTGCGCTATGGCGGATGGGAAAAGTCGGAATATATGTATTAGAGGTGAGAAGTGAGAAGTGAGAAATAAGAAGTAAGAAGTAAGACCGCTTCGCTGTGAGTTTTGAGAGGTCTCTAACTTCTAACAGCAAAGCGGTCTGACTTCTAACAGTAAAGCGGTCTGACTTTATTGATTTGGAAGGACTGAAGCAAAGATGAAGGTACGCAATGATTTGTACTTGTTCTGCTTCTTGTACTCTACTTCGTACGGTGCGCGCAACTGGTCGGAAAGCATGATTTGCTTTACTTCGGCCATAGCACTTGCAAATTTGGTGCGGGCGTTGAGCATCGAAACAGAGGGTGCCACTCCGGATGGAACATGCAGACTGGTGAATTTGGTCTTGGTGTCTTTGCGATACTTGAAAACCAAGTCAGACGACTTGAACAACTTACCACTGATGTGGTCAATCGGTACAATGTAAGTAACTCGTGCCATAAGAAAAAATAGATTTAAGGTTAATACAGAAAGGGAAACATGGTGATTTCCACGCTCAAGAAATTAGCAATTTTCGTGCCGTAACAGAGCAACGCTGAGATATTGAAACAGTTTAGTACCAGATTTATGTGTTCTCTGCATCGCACATAACTACATAAGTATGCCCAAGAATACAAAACAACGAGACAACAGCATTGTCCAAATTTACGACCACTACGCGCGCCTTGGAGTTCCAAACGAAGTCATACTGCGCCGGTTTATACAACCGCAATTCAACATCAGCCGCACGACCTTTTACCGTATCCTCAAGCGCAGCGGGTTTGAGTAAGGTGAAAAATGAAAGGTGAAAAATGAAAGGAGCCCTTTCAATTTTCAAATTTTCAAAATTTCAAATTTTCAAATTTTCAAATTTCTATGACACTTGAAATTATTCGTTTGATTTTCGAGTTTGTGCTCAGCGGAACGCTCATCGTCACTCTTGTCACTCTGCGTTCCACACGGCAGAAAGCCCAGCAGGACGCCCGGAAATCAACCCTCGACAACGACAAAGCCCTCATGAACGGCTTTCAGGAATTTATTGTTGAACCTCTAAAAAAAGAAGTCAATGCACTCAGAAAAGATGTCAGGCGCCTCAATCGCGCCATCGACAAAGCCAATACTTGTGATTATACTGCTGCTTGCCCTGTGCGTCTCGAGTTGCAAAACGCAAAAGACAACCCTGAAGCAGACGACGCAAACGCAAAACAATGAGCAGACGCAATCACGGACAGAATCCGACAGTATCGACAGCCGGACTATCGACCTCACGCAAGCCGACCACACCACGCACGACGAAACCACCACGCAGGAAACCTGCGTTACCGATTGGTCGGCTCCTGACTCGCTTGGCAGACAGTATCCTGTCAGAACTACAACAAGCAGCACGACGACTCGCCGAGAACAGCACAACGACATTCAGACCACCATCAGCAACAATCGTTCTGCCACCACGCACACCATCAGCGAGACTCAGACTGTCTCCAGCCGGGAGACACAGACCAAGACCGACAGCACGCAGCGCGCTGAGACAAAGACGCCGGCATGGGTGATTTGGACAATACTCGGCACCATAGCCGCGCTCGCCATTATCGTAATAATCGCACTCAAACACTACAGAATCTTATGACATTTACTACCACCGCATCATCACGACAATCACTGCTCGATATTGCCATTGAGCATTGCGGACAGTTTGAGGCGGCATTCGACATCGCTGTCAAAAACGGACTGAACCTCACCGACGACCTCACAGCAGGACAGGAAATCGAACTTGTCGAGCCTACTGACAAATCCGTGGCCGCCTTTTTTGCCGTGCAGGAAAACAAACCGGCAACGGCTGTCACGCAAAACGAAATAATCGACATTCTCGAC
The DNA here is from genome assembly GCA_017527495.1 of Paludibacteraceae bacterium. GTDB lineage: Bacteria > Bacteroidota > Bacteroidia > Bacteroidales > Paludibacteraceae > RGIG6639. The sequence goes on along the minus strand of JAFXPY010000015.1, from coordinate 49,624 downwards.
CTCGCAGAAGGCATAGACTTCTGGGGGATTGAATTCGACTTTATCGTGCAATAGAAAAAAGAAGTGAGACCGCCTTTGGCTGTTAGAAGTAAGACCGCCTTTGGCTGTTAGAAGTGAGACCGCCTTTGGCTGTGAGAAGTGAGACCGCCTTTGGCTGTGAGAAGTAAGAAATCTTCAAATTTTCAAATATTCAAATCTTCAAATCTTATGGACCTTCAAACTATCAAAAACTGGTTTCTGACAGGCAAAAAGCCTACCCAGCAGCAGTTCCACGCCGTCTTTGACTCTTTCAGGCACAAAGACGACCAAATCCCGATGGCTGATGTTTACGGGCTCAATTCTGCGCTCGAAACAAAACAACCGGCCGGCAATTACCTCACCGAACACCAACCAATCAAAACCATCAACAACCGGACCATAACCGGAACGGGAAATATCAATCTGCAAAACAACATACCCATCGTGTCGCTCGGCAATGATGACGCACAGGTTACTATTCAGCCCAACATGTTCTTTGTCTTTCAGGATCTGCAACTCCCGGAGCTGACCATCACAAGAGGAACAGCCCAAAGCGGTATTGTCAATGAGTATATGCTGCGCATCACCTTCAATGCCCAGAACACCGACCCTACAATCATCTTTGACGGGTTCCAACTGCACTGGGTAGGCGACGCGCCTGTTTTCGTTGCCGGCAAGACCTATGAAATCAGCATCGTTGACAACTATGCTCTCTGTGTCGAATTCTAACATCAAGTAATTAAAGAAGTAAGACCGCCTTTGGCTGTTAGAAGTGAGAGGTCTCTAATATCTTACAGCGAAGCGTTCTAAAATCTCACAGCGAAACGTTCTAAATAAAGAAGTAAGACCGCCTTTGGCTGTTAGAAGTGAGAAGTGAGAAATGAGAAGTGAGATGTGAGAAGTGAGAGACCTCTAACCTCTAACAGGCGCAGCCGGTCTAACTTCTAACAGCGCAGCGTTCTAAGTTCAAACTTCTTACAGCGAAGCGTTCTAAGTTCAAACTTCTTACAGCAAAGCGTTCTAAAATCTCAAAGCAAAACGTTCTAATTATGAAAACATACTATTTCAACAACCTACCTGTTGCCCGGCCTAAATCACTTGTTGCCGACAACAAAACCTTCCTGCCACCAACCGACCAACAACTCACCGAGGCAGGCTACGAAATTCAAGAGCAAGCAGAACCGGAGCCCACACCACCAACTTACGAGCAAAGAGTGGTGGCACGTATACGCCTGCGCTACTCTATCGATGACGAACTGGCTCTGTTGCGCCAGCGCGACACCAAACCTGACGAATTCAATGAGTACAACACTTTCTGCGAACAAATCAAAGCAGAAGAGAAGGAAAAGTGAAAGTTGAAAAGTGAAAGGTGAAAGGAGCCTGAATACTCCGAATTTTCTGCTTTCTCTGTTTTCTCAGCTGACAATATTCAGAAAACAAATCTGACGAATAGAAAGCGAATAATTAGTTTAATTCGATTAATTAGTGAACCTTTTTCAGAAAACGAATTTGACGAATGAAAATGAATTTTTTTAACTTTTTTCGCCGCAACAACGGCATGAGCCGCGAGATGAGCCGCCACCTGCGCTCTATCGACAAAGACAAAGCGCGCAAGATGCTCATCGACCTCAACCTGCAAACCGAACGCCTCACGCGTCAGGACATAGCGGCATGGCGTGCCGCATGGCAGCGCGCTCTCGATGTGGAGAACCCCAATCGCAACCGCCTGTACGATATCTATACCGATGTGTGCATCGACCTGCACCTCTCCGGATGCATCGGCCAGCGCAAAGGATTTGTCATCCGCAAAGGATTCAAACTCATAGACAAAGACGGCAATGTTGACGAACAAGCCACTGCCCTGTTCGAGGAGGAGTGGTTCGACAACTTCGTCAGCGAAGTGCTCGACACGCGTTTCTGGGGTGCGTCGCTCATCGAGTTCGGCGCACCGGTAAGCCAACTCGGCAAGATGCGCTTCTCGTATGTCTCACTCGTGCCGCGCCGCCATGTGCGTCCGGAATACGGCGTCATAGTGCGCGACCAGAACGACACGCCCGACCGTGGTATCTCCTACCGCGAAGGCGCCATGGCCGACTGGTGCATCGAAGTGGGCGGACCGCACGACCTCGGACTGCTCCTCAAATGCTCGCCGTCGGCACTGTCAAAGAAAAACATGCTCGCCTTCTGGGACGGCTTCGGCGAGATATTCGGTATGCCTATCCGTATCGCCCGCACCACATCAGCTGACGAGAAAGAACGCAGCAAGTTGGAGAATATGCTCGAGAAAATGGGTGCTGCCTTCTTTGGCGTCTTCCCGGAAGGAACGGAGATAGAAATCAAAGAAACGACACGCGGCGACGCCTATAATGTCTATGACAAGCGTATCGAGCGAGCCAACTCAGAACTCTCCAAAGGCATACTCAATCAGACTATGACCATCGACTCAGGCTCCAGCCTGTCGCAATCAGAGGTGCACCTCGAGGTCTTTGAAAATGTCATCGAGCAAGACCGCAAGTTCCTGCGCAATATGGTAAACAACCGCCTCATCCCGTTTATGCTCAAACACGGCTTTCCGTTGGAAGGTCTGACCTTCGAGTGGGACGACACTGTCGAATATACGCCCGAACAAATACGCCAAGTGGAGCAAATGCTTATCACGGGCGGCTACGATATAGCCCCTGACTATTTCCGCGAGAAATACAACATCGACATCATCGGCAAGCACGAGCCTCTGCCCGAACCTGAGCAGACGACTCCGGACGACGACAGTACCGACGCTGATGACGACCTCACTCCGGAGGACAAAAAGCGACTCCGCAAATTGGCCGATATCATATCAGGAGGAGACCCGCGTTTTTTCGACTAAAGGCACACCATAGCGGTTGTGGCTGTGCCGAATGTTCGCGTTCAACACCAAATCCGCACGGACCGGCTGTTTCACAGCCGTTGAGGCGGTTTGGGTTTCCGCTCTCCCCAACGCAAACAAGTTGCGCCGGGGACCCCGATTACCGCACCGTTCGTCTTCGACTTCCTTCCGATGTATCCGCCATCACAGCGCAAGACCTCTACCAACACTACGGCTCTGATTTCCGCTCTCGTATCGACAGCATATTCACCGAAGACTCCGACACAGGGCTTTCTGACCGCCTACGGGCCAATGTGTCGCGTTTTGCAGCCTACAAAGCACAATATGTTCAAGAGGCGATTAAACGGTGTTTAAACGACGATTCAATGCCGCTTAAAGAGCGCGAGCAACTCGCCCGTGCCGTGCTGCACACTTTTGCACGCTATCAGGACGCCGAACGCACCACTGCCTCTGCTCGTGCGCGTACAGCCAAGCAGTTCGAGCAGTTTATGCAACCGGATAATGTGCGCCTCTTCCCCAACCTCAAATGGCTGCCGTCGCGCTCTGTCGACATACGGACAACCCACCGCGAATTCTATAATCATATCTGGGCAAAGGACGACGCCTTCTGGAACTTCAACGCACCGGGCACGGAGTGGAACTGCAAATGCGATGTCGAGGAGACCGACGAGCCGGTTACAAACGATAATCCCCAAGGCATAACAAAAGAGGAGGATGCACTGCCGGGCATCGAAGGCAATCCCGCACAAACGGGTGAGATATTTACAGATAATGCAAGGTATATAAGGACTTGCAGCAACACCAAGAAACGCAAGATTGAGGATTGGGCAGGGGATAAACTGCTGCGAAAATCTACAAAAATCAGCTTAAAGGCGCATCAGTCGAGAACTGTAACAATAGATAAAATGGGAGAGAGTATTGATGTCGTGTTTGATAGTAAGACTACAACGCATTTGTCTAATGATGTTGCGATGTCTTCTCAATTCTTGTGGAATGAAGTAATGGATAGAATGCCACAGATATTGTCTAACAGTAAATTGGTTGCTCACGAACTCAATACCAAATTGGACAAAAAGCCTTGGGCTGTGGAGTACTTCTATTATGAGTACAAGACCCAAAACTATACTTTCTATTTGAGCGTGGAATATAACAACAATAGATTAGAGAACCGCCAATTCTATCGATTGTATTCAATTACGCAAAAATTGCGGGAAAGTGCAATAAGATATTAAAAACAGAAAATCGTCAAGAACATCGACCTACGGCTAAAGCTTGGTAGGTTGCTCCTAACGATTTTCTGCACCGCAAAGGTACAACAATTTTTCTAAATTACAAAATAAAATTTGCAAAATTGAAAAAAAAGCAGTACTTTTAAAGAAATAATAACTAACTATGCATCTTTTTATTAGATATATTATAGCACTTACTATAAGTATAATTTTATCACTTATAGGTTTGAAGAGCGATATTACTGCGGTACAATCTGTATTTACTGTACTCGGAATAATGTTCTCTGTTTTAATGAGTCTAATTATCTCTTTTAATTTATCACAAGTAGTAAATTTGGACGTACGAAAAACAATCGTAGGACACATTACATATAGGCGCAATGCTATTATATATGATTTTGTTTGTTCAACAATTACTTTGTTATTATCTTCTTTACGAGTTGTTGCTGATTTTACTATAAGTATTTGTAATCATATAATTTTTACATTTCCAACTTTTGCAATTTGCGTTTTAATTATGTCTATAATATATGAAGTGCGCAGTTTCATGCAAGTTCATAATTTGCAAAATGAAATAGCAGATGCTATTATAAAAGAAAAGGAAGGCAAATAATTTGCCGCAGACCAACAAAACAAAGCCCCGTAAGCAAATCACTTACGGGGCTTTGTTCGTCTTATAAATTTATGGCATTATTGCCCATTGATGATTAAGGATAAACATTCTTTCAAGCCTGCCTCAAGAGCGGCTTCGTAGGTGTCAAACGCAAGACTTCTACCTAAATCATCTTCGAGTATAAGTATGCTGTTGGGTTTGAGAAACGACATCTTCTCATAGAGAATTTCCCATACAGACTTGACTTGACAATCTATCGCAGTGTATGTATGCGATATATAGATATGATAACCTTTTTCCTCTCTCAACCACCTTTGTAGGACGGATTGAGTAGGGGCTGAAATTTGATAAAGGCAACTTCCGTTAAAGTTATATGAATCATAGTAGTCATTATCAAACTCTCCATTGTAATAACATTGTGTACATTTCCAATCAAACCCTGCCTGCTTTGCAAGGCGGGCAGTTTCATATTCTATGTATTGCTCGTGGGTCATAATCAGATATCGTTTTGCGAAAGTTTTCTATCGCCGTAATTTTGAAGATTTGAAAATTTGAAGATTACAACAGCGTTTCGCCAAGTTTCTCGAGTTCCAGATCTGACAGTTTGGCATCGACTGTTACCGTCAGCACGATGCGTCCGCCCTGCAGACTAAAGCAAATCTTTGCGTTCTCGAAGTCAGAGTAGCGGCCGTAGCGTGTTTCAACTGCCAATCTGCCGCATACTTCTTTGACGATACGCAAGAGATGATGCGCTGAACCTTCCCGGCGTTGGAAAATGCTGTGTTCTGTGGCTGTGTCGATTTTTTAGCAGTTCCTCGTTTCTGCGGCGATAGTCTTCTTTGCAGGCTTTGTGCAATGCGCGGCGCTCTGCAGATGTTATACCTTCAAGTTTTGTGATGCGAGTCATTTCAGCCTTGAAAGCCTCGCGGCGAACTTTCTGTAGTTCTTCAAGTTGTAGCTGTGTCATAATTGTTTAATTTTTAGTTTATATTCTGAGTATTCTGAGTATTCTGAGTATTCTGAGTGTTCTGAGTGTTCTGAGTATTCTGAGTTTTCTGAGTGTTCTGAGTATTCGGAGCTCTTTCACCTTTCACCTTTCAATTTTCACCTTTCAAAACCTCTCATACGCGCTTGCGTCTGTAACCATGCATTGGTATTCCTCGATGTTGTCCGCCAGCTCGTCGAAGTCGTGGTCGGTAATTGAGCGCAGCAGCGTCAGGTCGTTCATCACGCTGTTGCGTCGTGTGGGCACCTCTTGCGGTGCTGCAAAACTCAGTCCGTGCAGAGCGCGGTTGATGTCGTCGCACAGGCAAAGACGCGGCACCACATCGGCCCACTTGCCCACGCGCGTGTCTGTTACCACATGCAGTCGCACCGTAACGACAGCCTCGCGAACACCGTGCAACTGTTTCTGCCAGTCGATAGCCGCAAACTCAACGAACACCGCCGGTGTCAGAAACGGCTGTTCTTCCTCGCTGTGTAGCACCTGCTCGTTGAACAGGTCGATATGTTTTATCAGCCTTTCGTTGTCCTCTGTCAGGTTTTCAAGGGCTGTCTCTATCACGCTGTAAATTAATGCTCTCATTTGTTTAGTATTTTATTGATTTCTGTTTGTATCGTTTCTCTGACGGCTTGTTCCACTTTCGGGTGGTTGCCGAGGAACTGTCGTTGGGGTATCCGGGTGCTGTGGCCGCGTCCGGCGTTCTGCGTACCCTCGTTATGCGCTGCGCTATATGGCAGGTCGCTGTAAACAGTAACACTCGCCTGTTCCGGTTTGGCTTTGATGCTGCGTCCGAGGTCGCCTGTGCGGCCGGTCAGTATCTTGCGCCGGCTGTCGGCTCCGCGTTTGCCGTGCCCCTGACGGCGCTTGACCTCTTTCCAGCGCTTGCCGTAAAAACCTTCTTCTTGAAAGTTCTGCTTCGTCATCCGGACCACGCGGTTGCCGATTTTCTTCGGCAGGTCGTCGTTGATGGCGCGCTCAATCTCTATCTTCTGACGGGCTATCTTGTCCCTCATCTGTTCTATCGTCATAATCCTCAAAGTTTATGGTCGGATTCTGAATCTTTTTCAGCCTCTCGCGTGCATCCAACTCTTGAATCTGACGCTCGTAGGGACAGCGCAGATAGTCGTAGAAGGTGGCGCGACTGATGAAATACTTGTTGCGGATATAGTGAGCGTAGATATATTCGTTGCTCACGCCGCGCTCATGCTCGCGAAGGTATATCTCGTTGACCTCGCGGATGCGCTGTAATAAGTGTTTGCGTGTATAAGCCATAGTTCTATTTTATTATTTTATCATTTATTAAAGTTTCCATGGTTAAATGTTATCGCGTAGCGATTTTCTTTTAATAGAATAGCGGATTATATTTATTCATTGATTTCCCGTTAGGGAATTTCTATTGCGAAAAATGAATTTAAAAGATATTCCCTAACGGGAAATAACGCTGACTATCAATATTAATGCTATTAAAAGGGAACCCCTACGGGGTATAAACTAAATAAAAGTTCTATTGAACATTAGTGGGAAACTTTTATCATTTATTTGGTCATTTAATTTATTTGGCCATTTTGCGCAACTGTAAAATGAACAAATGAACAAATAATCTCACGGAAATGTCACACAGCCGTCGTCGCCGAAGAAGTACATGTAGATATGGTCCCAGTTCCAGCGCCCGCTGAAGATATTTTTGTCGTCGATATACACATCGGCGAACACCTTGCGGCTATTGCCGCCGTAGAGCTCGATATTCTCGCGCAGGTTGTCGTTCACGCGGTCAAAAGGTATCTCGTTTTCCATGAGAAAATTCACCGCCTCTGCCAACATTTCGCCCGACCGGCATGTCCAAATGATTATCTTGTGCCCCTCTCGGTGCAGGCGTTGCAGGGTGTCTTTGGCGCCACTCTGCAACTTACCGATTTGCGGATATTGGTTTTCCACTATCGTACCGTCGAAATCTACTGCTATCGTCATTCTGTGTAGGGTGTTATGGTTACTGTTCCTTGTTTGGTTATCCACACCTTGCCGCTGCCTTTGCAGGTCGGGCACTCTTTGACAATGGCGGTGTCGCTCTCGCCGTCATATACGAAGCCTGCACCCTTGCAGTCTTTGCAAAGGGCCGGTTGCTTGTAATTGAATTCTCTTGTCTTCATAATGTAAAATTGTTTAATCTGTTTGGTCCGAGAGGCGGGAGTCGAACCCGCTTGCCTGCCACATGAAAAAAGCACTAAAAAGAAAAAAACAGGTGCGCCCGTGCGCTGCTCTCAGGGGTGTGCAGGCTATGTTCGCACACCGCCTGCACATTTTATCATCGCTTTTGGCTATGCCTCTGCAAAATGATAAAAAATAAAGAATATAAAAACTAAAAAATCATTTCGCGCTGCTATGCTCACGCACCGCAAGACGCTTTGTTATGCAAAAATTGTGAGTGAAGATGTGCTGCTATGCTCGCGCACCGGCAAGCACTTTGTTCAGTTACTGTATATGAATTTTTTTAGAAGAACTCTCTCGACGCTTCAAGAGAGCTATATTGTTTGTTCATTTTGCGCGGTGGCAAAAACACTCACGCCTCCTCTTTCTTTGGCTCGACATAGAATGTCTCGTCCTGCGTTACCGTGATGCCGCATTTAGCCATCTTGTCGGTCATGCCCTCCTCATCGCGGTCGGCAAGCAGTTTGTCTTTTGCCACCTCCTCGCTCGTGCGTACATAACCGGGAAGGAACTCGCGCACCATCTGAAGCACGCTCGCCCATGTGAAACCTTTGAGCGTCTTGAGTTTCGGAGTACCGGTGCGGAAACCGATAGTGCCGTGTGCCATATCGAGCGACTTCTTTTTGGCGAATAGTTCCGCCTGATTCTCTACCGCATACGCCTGAAGCACATCAAACGCCTGTTCGCGCTCTGCGTCCAACTGCGACAAACGGTCTGCCTGTTTCTCGCGGATACGGGCGCACTGCAACTCTATCTCCGCATTGATTTTCTGAATCTGCGCATCTGCCTTCGCATAAGTAGCAAATGCCTCGTTAGCCTGTTCCTGACTAATGCCCTGTATCAGGGTCTTTTTCTGTCTTGTTGCCATAATCTAAATGGTGTTTAATGGGTTATTAAATGTTGTTTAATGGTTGTCTTTTCTCTTTCAGCGCAGCGGTCTTTTGTCTTTCAGCGCAGCGTTCTTTGCTCTTTCAGGCGAAGCCGGTCTTTGCTCTTTACGCCTCCGCCATAACGCCGCCGTTAAGCATCTGGACTGCCTGTATTTGCTTGAGTTCCTCGCTCATCACGCGCTCAATGGTCGCCTTGTCCTTCTGCTTGTTCAGAAAGGTGTAGTAGATATTGCGCAACCTCTCTATCGGTATGCGGTTGAAAGCGCTTGTCTGTGCGCTGCGGCAGGCAATCTGCTTGATGTAGCGCATATTCTCCACAGGGTCGGCTTTCTCTATGCCTTGCAGTTGAAGCCATGCGCCTATGCTCTTTATGACGCGCTTGCGCCATGTGTCGGTCTCGCTGCCTAAGTTTTTCTCCAAGGTATGCACCACATCGATGAGTTGGTGAGCGTCCAAGTCCACGCTGCTCTCCACCTTGTAGTTGCTGTAGAGGAAAGCCTTGCGTTGCTCCGCGTCCATGCCTAACTGACCTGCAAGGATATGATACTGCTTGCGCAGTTGCTTTTCCATATAGTTGATTCTTGTTGCCATAATCTTATGTCTTTTATCTTTGTTCTTTCAGCGAAGCGGTCTTATACCTTATTCAGCCAATACTCGTTGGCTTTCTCCTCCCAGATGGTGTAGGGCTCCGTGCCGTCGCCTGTCTCCGCATTGGCGAAGCGGGTCGTCACAAACGCGCGGAAATGCTCCACATGTATCTTCACATCCGAGTTGTAGCGTATGTATTTAGCCATGTCGCCTTTCGGTTCGCCGCCTTTCTCGTGAGCGATGAAGACAAACAGTTTCTGCGGGAAATCGTTCAGCAGGCTCATATAGTCGTTAATCTTGAAGCCCAACCAATAGTGCAGCGAGTCGATGAAGATAATCTCCGGACTGCGCCGTTTCTGCAAGCGTTCACGCAGTTCAGCAAGCGTCTCTTTCTCTATCAGCACTATCCGGCTGCCTACCTCGTCCATCTTGACCAAACCGAACCACGCGTTCTTGAAACTCTCGCACGCGCCCTGCTCGATAGTGTCGTATGCCACACGGCCGAACTTGGTCAGATATTTCGCAAGTTGGAGATTAAAAGTCGTCTTGCCGCTGCCGCTGTCGCCATAGATGAGCCAACTGCCGCGCAACTCCGGCTTGCCGAAACTGCGAAGCCACTCGCCGTCAAACTCCGCGCACTCAAAACGCATCCTCTGAAAGTCCTTATTCGTGATAGTCTTGCCCATAGTCTATTGTCTTGCAGCGTCAGCGGTCTTTGCTCTTTCAGCGTTAGCGGTCTTTATCGCATGTATGCGTCTCTTTACTCTCCTCAAGTCATTGTCGCTCTCCGCTATCACGCTCTCGATGTCGCTCTCGTCAGTCACGCCGTTGGCCACACATACGGCGGCTATGTCATCGGCATTGACCACCTGAAGCGGAATAAAACGCCGTCCGAAACGGCTGTATATTTCGCGGTAGCCTTTCTTCTCCTGACGGATGCCGCGCTTGATGCGTTTCTCCAAATACTGCGTCGCGCAAAGCACTATGCCGCAGCGGTCTTCTAATGCGTTGTACAGGCTGATGAAGAAATAAAGCACTTGGTCTGACAGTTTGTCGGCCTCGTCAAGCACCACCAACGGGTGGTCTTGCCTCTTGAGCACCTGCACTATCTCTTCCATCATCTCTGCCACCGTGTAGCCGCTGTGCTCTATACCCATCTTGCGAAGCAACTCGTTCATAAAATGCTTGCGGTTCCAGAACTCCGAGCAGCACAGGTGATACACATTCTTGTTCTGTTGCTCATAGCGCTTCACAGCCTCCGACTTGCCGCTGCCGGCATCGCCCGTGATAGCCACTACCAATGCGTTCTGCTGTGCGTCCGTCAGCAGCGTGGTCATACGCCTGTAGCCGCGTGTCTCCACCACTTGCCACTCGCGCTCGCTCGCGCCAATCTGACTCGCTATCGTGCGCCACATGTCGTCCGTTATCAACTCCCAGTTGCCGTTAAGCACCTGACTGACTGTCGCACTCGACACGCCTTTCATACTCGCAGCCGCTTTGTTCTGACTGCCTTTACGCTCTGCGTAGGCTTCCAACGCCTCGCGGATCATCTCTTTCTCTTTCGTTGTCATAATTCTTTGTTGTTTTTATGGGCTGCCGTCGGTTCTTTATCAGGGGTCCCCGGCACAACTTGTTGTGGTGGGGAGAGCGGAGGCACAAGCCGCTTTAATGAAAACGGAGTTTTCAGTCAGCGCGGTCTTGTTGCCGAACGCGAGGCATTAAACCCTGTTAATATAAATCAGTTAATTCCAAATCATCAGTATCTTTCAGCGCAGCGGTCTTTGCTCTTTCAGCGAAGCGGTCTTTGTTCTCAACTTCCTCATACTCCGCCTCGTCAATAGCCGGCAGCCGTCCCGCGTTCCTTTGGTTCTTGTGCTGACCATCACTATCCACCAGCAGCAACTTATGCAGCGTGCCGTTCAGTTCCGGTATGCCGCTGAAAGCCGTGTGCAGCGTCTCCTGTGCCTTCGCCCTGCGCTCGCCTATCGACTGCTCCAAACCCCTGTTGAAAGCACCCACGCGAGCCAACTGCTCGCCGTCGCCCTCTTTGCGGTCTGCCAACGCCATCGGCTGAACATACTTAGCCTCAAGCATAAATCGCAGACTGCCGTCCTCGTTCACCGCCAACACCTGCTGCAAATCGTCCGGGTCGTACTTCACCGTCCAACGCACATGCTCATACTCGCGGAAACGAGCGTCAAAACAATCATAATCGCGCTTCACTCCGAGTATCGTCGGACGCAAACCCGCACCCTCAATGGCGTTCTGTCTGCCCGTGTCCTCACCGAAATTCAGCAGGTACTGCTCGTCGCTCAACTCAAGCAACTGCTCCGGCTTCAGGTTGCCGAACATAGCCATATACTGCTCGCGCTTCTTCTGACGCTCCAACTCCATAATGCTCTCCAACTGCTTGCGGCAACCTTCCTCGTCAGGGAACTCATGGCGGTATTTATTCATCAAGTCTATATTAGGCTGCAAATCCTTGTTACTCGTAATGCCAAAGCCCGACCAGTTCTTCATCATCTGGCAGTACTTGCGGTTTATCTCACCGAAATACGGCTCCACCGGTTTAGCCTTCGCATTCTTCACACGAGCCGGTGTTACCTTGTCGGCAATAACGGCGTATGTCGGGGTCATCGTCTTGATTGAGTACTGGTCGCTCTGGAACTGCATAGTCCTGTAACGCTTGCCGAACAACTCGCGCGTATGGTTCACAGCATTGCGAAGCGCCTCCTTAATCAGACCGGGATTCTCACCCTCGCCGATAGCGTAGCCGATAGGATAGTTGCAGCAAGTGTCAAGAATAACCACAATCGTCAGCCGGTTATGGTAGGTCGTCGTTCTGTGTCCCGTCTTCTTGTTTATCGTAGTGCGTTGGAACAGCAACTCAGCATCCCAGCCGTCGGCACTCCAATGCATCAATGCCGCTGTCGGACGGCTGCGCTTAACCTGCATCATCTTGTTGGCACGCAACTTCGTCTCACCCACACGACCGGCATACACCGTCAGGCTCAACTTCTTGCGCCACTCGCCCACAGCACCCGCCGTGATACTCTTCCAACCCATCTTGTCAGCCATAATGTTGTACATCATGCACACCTGCTCATTGTTCAAATTCCGGCGGTCGGCAAGCAACTCCTGTATCAGGCTCGCCTTAACATCGCTGTTGACCTTCGCCGCCGACTTGTTGCCGAACCTGCCGTTGACCAACACCTCATAGCCGTTCTGCGCGTAGTCGTTGAACTTCTGCTGAAGCCGTTTCGCGTTTCGTGGCAAACTGTTTGGCCACATCTCCTCAATCCTGTCCAAAGCCGCAGCGGCTTTCTGCCAGAACTCACCCGTCAGCATCGCCTTGCCGTGCTTGCCGCGCTGGTCAGCATGAGCCTTCAGAATATCGCCGCAACGGTTCAGTATGCTCGCATTGTTCACATACTCTTGTTGCTTGTCGGTCGTCAGATGTCTGCCGTCCTGTAGCAGGTAACGCTCAAAATAATCCACGGCAGCCGTGTCCAACATAATCTCATCGAGCAGATAACCCGTGCCTGTCGTCCGACGGCTCTCCGGGTATTTCCTGTAAACCTCAACCCTGTATTTGCTCGGCATACTCTCAACCACATACAACGCCTCGCACTCAAAACAACCGCGGCGCATACGCTCCACAGTACCCCTATGTTGCATCTGACGCAACGTATCAGCCGACACAATGCCCGCCAAATCCTGAACCGTCGCACATAATCTGTTGTTGTAGTATTCCATATCCTGTTGAGTGTCTCTTTCTTGTTTTTGTCTTGTTAAGTGTATTAGCCTCGAATGTAATCAGCCAATCTTGGCTGATGTTTGTTTTCGTCATGTTGAACGCAGCAGCCAATCTTGGCTGATTGTTTTTAATCTTGGCTGATTGTTTTATGTTTGTCTTGTTGAGTGTCGCAGCCAATCTTGGCTGCTCTTGTCTTTGTTCTTTGCTCCTTCAGCGGAGCGGTCTTTGTTCTGTTAGTCCCCTTGCCGGTATCGCTCCGGTCTAACCTCTGCGGTTCAAGGGGTGGCTACTCGCCGCGCTGTCAACTGCCGCTTTCGCCCTGTTTAGTGTCCCAGCCATACATGGCTGATGTTTGTTTTCGTCTTGTTAAGTGTATCAGCCTACCAACGGACCGAACCCTTGCGGTGAGAATCTTGGCTGCTCAAATATGAGTCGAGACCCTAAGCGTAGCAGCCAATCTTGGCTGCTCATCTTACGCCGCGTCCTCCTGATTAAACACAGCCAACTGCGCCGCTGCCTCCTGAGTCTGCTCCTCAATGCGCATAAACTCCTGAACCGACAGCCCCACAAGGCTGAACTGACGCTTCACATCGCCGTTGACCAGAACCACACCGCACTCGTGCTTCCAATCAACCACAATCTGAACCCTGCCGCCAAGCCACTTGCAGGTCATCGTCCCCGCCGCTTGGTCGTGAACACAATCAAATTCCATTTTAACACACTTTGTTTCCATTTTAGTACACTTTGTTTCCATATCTTTGTCTGTTTAACCCTCGCCATACATGCCGAGGTTAGTTAATAAATGTTTTGTCCATTACGCCGGATACCATCCGGCTCTTGCTCTCTGAACGCAATCAGCCAATCTTGGCTGATTATTTTTAATCTTGGCTGCTCATTTCAACTCCGCACCGCCGTTCCGCAAAGCATAACCCCGAATGTTACGACGCAACTTCGTCGAATCGCTACCGTTCAACGCCTCACGAACCGTAGGATATGTCGTGTTGAACACCGACATAATCTTACTCCGCAAACCCCAATCCGCTATAATTTTATTTGCCATTTGTTTTTCTAATTTTTTTGTTGTACTTTTGTAGTCTATTTCTTTCAACTTTGAAAGACGCTGCAAAGATAAGGAATTTTTTCCACACTGCAAAATTTTTGTGGAAAAAAATCGTATTTTCTTCAAAAAAATGAGTAGTATGAATGAAAGATTGCGGAAATTTCTCGATTTAGAGCAGATTAGTGTGAGACAATTCGAGGCTATGATAGGCTCTTCCGATGGGAAGATAGCCAAGTTTATGCAGACAAATTCCTCGCTTAAAACTGACACGCTTAACAAAATAATGGAAGTTTTTCCACGGCTATCTATTGAATGGTTAATTACAGGCGAAGGCAGTATGCTCAAAACTAATGTCAATGACACCACCCAGATGCCAAGCCGAGACAGTGCCGAGACAGTGCCGACAACTACAAGTGCTCAAAATGAGCAACAACCTGCCAAAAAGACTGTTAATTATCCACAGAACCAGCCCCTTGCAGACGCCAAACTCATACCGCTCGTCACACCAACAGCCGTCGCAGGCTTTGGTAACGACACCTTTGCCATACAAGAAGCCGACGTCAAAGAATACTATATCGTACCCAAGTTCCGCTATAACCGGGTGGACTTTATGATAGAAATCAGCGGCTCCAGCATGTACCCTAAATACAGCAGCGGAGATGTCGTAGCCTGCACCATACTCCACGACAGTTCCTTCATACAGTGGAACAAATGCCACGTCATCGCCACACGCGAACAAGGACTACTTTGCAAACGCCTCATGCAAAGCGACACCGCCGACGCGCTGCGCCTTGTCAGCGACAACCCTAACTATCCACCCTTCGATGTTCCCAAATCAGAGATAACCGGCATCGCCCTCGTCATCGGCGTCATCCGCCTCGAGTAACCATAGCGTCTTTGCCGAGCGCATTTATGCGCGACCTCTATCTAACCCAACCGCAACCAACCGACCGCAGCAGCCAATCTTGGCTGTTTTTTTTTGTCTCCAAATGTACCACCAAAAGCACCTCTCCACCCATACCCTCCCATATACCCTAAAACCAACCGTACCACGCAACACATATACCCTCCTTGCCGATTTTCGCGATAAAACACTATCATATACCGAGATACGCAAAAATTTAACTCCGAAAAAGTGGACGATGGTGGTGTCATTGGGGGGTGTTTAAGTGCCAAAAACGGGGCTTTTCGTGCCAAAAAATGGACGATAGTGGGTAGTTACGCCCCGATTTTTACCAACTTTTGTCACACCAACTGTCACACCAACTGTCACACCAACCCCCAAAAACGACAAAAAAAAGCGACCTCCGCAAACCAATGCGAAGACCGCCATTTCAGTCCCAAATCCGCCGACCACCATCCCGATGAACGACCAAACCCACACAAAAAACACCCCAAAAAACAGGTCAAACCCTCGGCAGATACATGCCGAACAGAACCACACCGCCCAACCGCCACACAACCCCTTGCCGCCCATTCGTTTTAGTCTGGGTCTCGTTGCCGTTTAATCGCTGTTTTAGCGGCATTTAAGCCCCGTTTTAACGCCGTTTAAGTTCTGTTTAGTCATTCACACGGAAGCCACCGTCACTCACCGCCACAAGCCCTGATAAAGCCGTTGATGAAGTCAAAAATACAACCGCGAAAAGGTATTTGCCAAGTAAGTGTAAAGCAAAAGTCAAGTTCTTGCACAAAAAAAGCGACCGAAGTCGCCGGAAATGCCAAGCAAATGTCAAGCAATGCACCATTTTGTCACATTTGGTTTTGCGCCACCAAAAGCCGTTTTTATTCTCTATCTCCCTAAATAATAGTTACTTGCACAAGCACGCTACTAATCTCCCGTTGGTACATTTAGTTTTCACCCCCATATCTTTTGATGTAAATTTATTGTTTTTAATTTTATAGGGTCATTTTTTTTTAGTATCTTTGCAAAATTATACGCATTTTTACAAATCTGTGGCAACGACAACATCTATACCGTCAAATTTAGGTACTGAGCCTTTAGGTAAATTACTTCGGCAATATGCTACGCCTGCTATTATAGCCATGTTGGCATCGTCGTTGTACAATTTTGTTGACTCAATATGTATCGGGCAAGGAGTAGGGCCTATGGCTCTGACGGCAATGGGCGTAACGTTTCCGATGTCAAACATTTGTGCCGCATTTGGCTCGCTTGTTGGGGTGGGGGCAAGTTCTCTAATGTCGATTCGTTTTGGGCAAAAAGACAATGAATCGGCAAAGCTTATACTCGGCAATGTGCTGATTTTGAATGTGGTTATCGGACTTGTTGTTATGGCTGTGGCTTTGATTTTCCTTGATCCCATATTGTTGTTTTTTGGAGCAAGCGAGAACACTATAGATATGGCAAGCCAATATATGACAATCATCTTGATTGGCAATATGGTAACCCATCTGTATTTCGGACTGAATGCTGTGCTTAGGAGTTCAGGGCACCCTCAACTGGCTATGTATGCCACAATAGTTTCGGTCGTACTCAATATAGTGCTTGACGTATTGTTTATCTTTGGTTTTGGTTGGGGAATTAAAGGAGCTGCGTGGGCAACTGTTATTGCCCAATTTGTTGCCTTTGCGTGGCAGATATCTGTGTTTTTTGGCAAGCATGAATTTCTGAGAATAGAACGGGATATATTTCACCTAAAGCGTGATATAGTGGAAGATATATTTGCCATAGGCATGTCTCCTTTTTTGATGAATTTGGCAAGCTGTGTTGTAGTGATTATAATTAACAAGCAATTGATTAATTATGGAGGAGATTTAGCTATAGGTGCTTATAGCATCATACATCGCATAACATTTATGTTTTGCATATTTGTCATGGGTTTGAATCAGGGTATGCAGCCAATAGCCGGTTTCAATTACGGTGCGAAGCAGTATGATCGAGTAATGGGAATTTTCCGACTGACAGCATTATGGGCAACTGCGATAACAACTCTCTGTTGCCTTTGTTGCGTTTTTATTCCTGATTGGATGACTTTGCTTTTTACTAATGACGAGAGTTTGATGAGTATATGTGTTCCGGCCATGATTATTCAAGGAATATCATTTCCTTTGATTGGTTTTCAAATGGTAGGCGGTAATTTCTTTCAGAGCATAGGGATGGCAAAGAAAGCAATTTTTTTGTCGCTCACACGGCAAGTCCTTTATTTGATACCTTTGGTCATTGTTTTGCCCGGTTTTATGGGTCTGGATGGTATTTGGTGGAGTATGCCGATTTCAGATACACTGTCTGCAATAACGGCAGCATTAATGTTGTTTTTTCAGTTTCGAGCATTTAAGAAAAATATATAATTATGAACATAGCAATAGTTGGAGCATCGGGTGCTGTAGGTCAGGAGTTTTTGAAAATTCTTGATGAGAGAAATTTTCCAATAGACAATTTAGTGTTGTTTGGTTCTGAACGCAGTGAAGGCAAAAAATATAATTTCAGAGGAAAAGAATACGTAGTTAAACGTCTTGAACATGGGAGTCAATTCCAGAATATAGACATCGCTTTTGTGTCAGCAGGTGCGAGTGTGTCGGCTGAATATATGCAGGATATTACGCGTTATGGCGCTGTGATGATAGACAATTCAAAAGCTTTCAGGATGGACAATCAAGTGCCCCTTGTGGTGCCTGAGGTGAATGCTCAAGATGCAAAATTTTGCCCCAAAAATGTCATTGCCAACCCTAATTGCACGACAATACAAATGGTTGTTGCGCTACATGCGATAGAACAGATCTCTCACATAAAAAAAGTACATGTCGCAACATATCAATCAGCTTCAGGGGCCGGTGCACAAGCGATGGTAGAGCTTGTTGAACAATACAAAAATGCACTGACGCATGTCGATTATAAAGTAGATAATGACATTATCAATAAATTTGCCTACCAGCTGGCATTCAATTTGATTCCCCAAATTGACGTTTTTACCGACAATGATTATACCCTTGAGGAAATGAAGATGCAGAATGAGACGAAGAAGATTATGCATAGTGATATTGGTGTGAGTGCCACTTGTGTGCGTGTCCCGTCTTTAAGAGCTCATTCTGAGGCCATTTGGATAGAAACGGAGCATCCAGTAAGCGTAGAGCAGGCTCGTGAAGCTTTCAAAAAGGCTGACGGCATAGTGCTTATGGACAGAGAGCATGAGCAAACTTTGCCTTACCCTATGCCTTATTTCCTTTCGGGAACAGACAATGTTTATGTAGGCAGGATAAGAAAAGATCTCACTTCTCCAAATGGTTTGGCGTTTTGGATTGTTGCCGACCAAATTAGAAAAGGCGCAGCACTAAATGCAGTGCAGATAGCAGAATTTTTAATCAATAAATAAATATAGCAATGGACAAAGTAAGTTACGCCCTTGGTCTCTCAATGGGCATTCAAATTAAAAGTAGCGGCGTGAAAAAATTAGAATATGCCGACATAGCTCGCGGTATTCAGCATGCCATTGAAGCTCAAAAACCTGAAATAAGCTTGGAAGAAGCGCAAGAAGTCTTGAACAAGTTCTTCGGAGAATTGGAAGAGCAATCAGCCAAACAATTCAAAGAACAGGGAGCAAAATTCCTTCAAGAAAATGCCAAACGTCCTGAAGTTACAACAACGCCGTCTGGCTTGCAATATGAGGTACTGGAGCCTGCTTTAGGTATGAAGCCGACAGCAACATCAACTGTTGAAGTTCATTATGAAGGCAGATTGTTAGACGGAACAGTGTTTGACAGCTCATATCAGCGTGGTCAGTCAATCAGTTTTGCTCTCAATCAAGTAATTCCGGGCTGGACAGAAGGATTGCAGCTTATGTCAGTTGGAGCTAAATACAAATTTTTCATTCCATATAATCTCGCTTATGGTGAAAGAGGAGCCGGACAGAGTATCCCACCTTATGCAACTTTGATTTTTACAGTAGAACTTTTAGGTATTAAATAAAAAAATAAAATGAAAAAAACAATTCTTTTTGTTGCCGCTGTTGCAACAATGCTTTCGTGCTCAAAGCAAATTAAAGTGCAAGAAGTATCTTTAACTTCTGAAAATGATAGTATCAACTATACATTTGGTATTATAAACGGAGTACAAATTAAAAATCAATTTTTCCCGACAGATTCAAGTGAGACTCCGATTCTTGAATTTGTTGAGGCGATGGATGAAGCCTTCAATAACAAAGAATTTAAAGAGCCGTCTGAATACGAAAAGGTTGGTAAACAATTTGCTGATTTTTTCAAACAGCAAGCTAAGGAAGGTGTTGCCAACAATAAAGCATGGAAGTATAACAACAATTTTATGCTTCAAGGCTTTGTTAATGGATTATATGGTTATAACATATTTGACTCAACATTCGTTGCTCAAACCTATTTCCAAGAAAAGTATTCGCAGACAGCAGGTGATGTTCAGCCCGAAAAGGCATCTGAAAGTAAGGTGAAAGCCAATTGCCCGAAAAAGGCAGGAGATATGTCGCTTGAAACAGAAATTGACTCTATCAACTATATTTGCGGTTATATTAATGGTGAAATGGTGGCAACAATGATGCCTAATTTCTCGCAAGATTCAATAGGAATTATTGTTGACAATCTCAATGAAGAACTTTCTTCAGGAAAGAAATATCCTATGTTGGTTAATGTCGGACAATCAGTGGGACATTCACTCGCTAAAGACGAATATTTGCTTACGAACTATCTTTTTGACCAACAGCTTATTGCTCGTAATTATGACTTGATTCGTGCCGGTTTTATCAATGGAATGTTGAACGACGACAAAATTATTTCTGCAGATGAAGCTAATATGTATTTGAATACAGCTGTTGAAAAAAAGCGTCTTGAAGCATGCAAACCAAACCAATTGGCAGGTGAAAAATTCCTTGCGGAAAATGCTTTACGAGAAGGAGTGCATGTGACTGAATCCGGTTTGCAATATGAAATCTTAGAGGCAGGTAAAGGACATGTACATCCTGCTGATACGAGCAGAGTGAAAGTTCACTATCATGGAACATTGATTGACGGAAAGGTGTTTGATTCAAGTGTTGAACGCGGCGAACCGGCTACATTTGGTCTCAACCAAGTTATTAGAGGTTGGACAGAAGGTGTGCAACTGATGGTTGAAGGCGATAAGTTCCGTTTCTATATCCCATATCAATTGGCATACGGCGAGAGAGGAGCAGGTCAAGATATCCTTCCATATTCAGCATTGATTTTTGATGTTGAATTGATTGAAATCGTAAAATAATTATACAAAGATATGAAAAAAATCATTTTGTCAATATTGTTGTTTAGCGCATTATCTGCAACTTCTATTGCAGCTGATTTTGCGTCGCAACAAGATTCCGTCAATTATGCTGTTGGCTTTATCAATGGCTGGCAGGTAAGCGAACGACATAATTTAATAGCAACAGACAAAAAGGCTCAAGAAGTCTTTTTGTCTGCTATTTCATCAACTTTTTACGCAACAGAGCAACCTACTGAAATCAAGCGTGCCACACAAGAAATCACAGTCATATTTCAAGATCAAACAGAATTAGGTTTGGCTCAGATAAAGGCTTGGTATTATAACCAAAATTTGGCATGGCAAGGTTTGATTAATGGCCTTTATGGAGACACATTGTGGGCTTTTGAAGATGCCATGACCTTCTTTCAAACCAATTATATGGCCGATGTTAATAATGACTCACTGCCTGTGGCAAAACAAGCCAAACCAAAGGTTACATGTCCTAAAGCGGTCAAACAAGTGAAATTATTGTCTCGTAATGATTCTCTCAACTATGCCTTTGGGTTGCTTAATGGCAGCCAGTTGGCTGAGTCGGCAGTTGATGCAAAGCAAAAACAGCAAGCAATTCAGCTTTTCAACGCTAATCTTAAAGCCTATAGCAAGTATTCGAAATTTGAAAATATTGGTACAACGATTGGTTCTGCGTTGAAAAAACAAATCGGTCAAAACTTTATAGGCATAGAAGGCTTAGGCATAGATTATGAAAAGTTTGCAATGGGAGTTGCAGCAGGTATGCTGCATGACACGACAGCAACATATAATGCTAATTCTGCAGAGATGTATCTCAATGAGCTTGTTGCTAAGTATCAGCAAAGAAAAGCTGAGGAGAATAGTCGTGTTGCCCGTCTTGAAGGAGAACAATTCCTTGCAGAAAACGCCAAACGACCTGAAGTTAAAGTCTTGCCATCAGGTTTGCAATATGAAATCATAAATGAAGGCAACGGACAGAAGCACCCGGAGGCAACAAGTCGAGTGAAAGTACACTATGAAGGTTCTTTAATTGACGGAACAATCTTTGATAGTTCTTATCAGCGTGGTGAACCTATCACTTTTGGACTAAATCAGGTGATTAGTGGTTGGACAGAAGGTGTGCAACTTATGACTCAAGGGGCTAAATACAAACTCTATATTCCATATAACTTAGCCTATGGAGAAAGAGGAGCAGGAGAAATTATTCCTCCGTATTCAACGCTAATATTTGTTGTTGAATTGCTCGAAATTGAAGATTAGCGACCTGAAATCTTGTCGATGATATTGTTCACCCATGGTGAGATATTCCAAAAATATGCAACACATAATGACCCTCCAAGAATGATTAACGTCTTCAATGTTCCGTCAATAAAATGGAGTATTACCGGGCTGAGAGAACTTATGTTTGCAAAAAGTGGAGATATAGTATTAAGCCATAGCTGATTTAATGCTAAAATACCGATGAAAAGGGCTAAAATTTTCAAATGCACCCGTGAAAACGGGTGCGTTTTTGTTATCCACCAAACAGTGAGAATGAGTAACAAAACATATAGAGAATACGACAATAAATTGGCTAAGGCTGAACCCATCATGCCGTATTGAGGAACGAGCAGATTGTTGAAAATAATGATCGAAATAGTTAACACAAACGAATAGATGAGGGAAAAATAGTAGTGTTTTGAAAAGTTTATTACCGGCAAACTGATGTTGAATGTTGACAAAATCAGTTGTGAGCAACAAAGTACAAACACAATATATTTGGCAACAGCAAAAGTTTGGCCATTAGGCAAAATCTCGAATATGAAATCTATGTTTATCCAAAACAGACATAGTACAAACATTCCGACAAGCATTTGATTTGTACTGACTTGTTGAGTTAGAGTTGTGATTTGTTGCATATCTTTGTCTTTCATCGCCTGTGAAATTTTGGGTTGGGCTATAGCCCCGACTGCTCTATAAGGCATGTAAACACAAACCGCAATATTAGTGGCTATGGCAAATATACCTGTTTGGTCAAGCCCAATATTTGCAGCAATGAAAAAAGAGCTCAAAGTGGGTGCCAATGTACTTGCAAGAGCGGTAAGTAAGAGAAAAAAAGTGTAGAAAAGATATTCTTTGACCAAAGGCTTTTTGAGGTAGCTCCAATCCGGCTTGAAGGAGATGCGTTTCAAACAGAATAGATACACCAGATTGATCAGTGCCGCAATTGCATATACTAAACAAAAACCGACAACAAGACCGTCAAGCGAAATAATTTTATACGCATATAAAAAGTACAATATCAAGATTAAGATTCTCACCACTACTTCTCGTACAGCTCTCGGAACAACAATACGCATCAATATGTTTGCGTTGGTCTCAAAAATCTGCTGATAGAGCATGAAAAATGCTATGGGTAAGACAAAATAATAGTAGTCAACAAATAATTGAGAATTTTCGGAAAAATAGTTGGCTATCGGGATGTGGAGTGCCCAGTATATAAGGCTGAAAATCAAAAAACCGATGAATGGTGTGACAATAGTCCAAAAGAAAAAGCCATGATCGTTTTCGCTATTTGCGTCCTTAAAATGTGGATAGAAACGGATAATACTCGAACTTGTACCTAATTGTGCTAAACCGACAAAAATAACAGCAGCATCAATAAGAACACGCGTAAGGCCGATTTCTTCGGTTGTGAGGTAGCGGGTGAGCACAAAAAAAGTAGTAAGCCCACCAATCAAAGCACCAAGATAGGTTACAATAGTTCCTTTTATACTTTGTCGTGCAATAACACCCATGTGATAATTTCTAAAATTCGTTGCAAAGTTAATAAATTAATATGTATAACGCAAGAGTAAATGCAAGTCTGTCCTACTTTTGTCGAAGTTTTTTGTTTTTTCTATTTGATATGTATTGCTTATTTTCAGGTATATTTTCCAGTTATTAGAGATTGAATATCTGATGTTAAGGTATGAGCGTAGCGCATTTCCATATATCATATTTTGACTATATGCATATAGAATATCGTTTTCTGAGATATAAAACCGATTGTCATAATTCGGAGCATATACGTATCCAATACAAGCCTGCAAAACGATGTTCGGTTTGAGAAAACGATATTCGGCTTTTTGGCTTATTGTGGCACCATAAGTCAGTCGTCGTTTTTCTTTCTTGCTTATATTCCCTTCTGCGATGCTTCGAAGAGTTAGTGCCCCAACGGCATAGTCAAAATTCAATTTACCGGAAATTCGATGCTGGTTGTCGCGGTGTTTCCACCTTGATTGAAATTTGATAGAATATTGCTCAAATCGTTCATGACTTATGACGACCATTATGTTTTGATATTGTTTCCAAATGTCGGTGGAAACGGAGAAATTTATGTCGCGAAGTAGATTTATGTCTGTTGCAAAATATATTGTTTGTTCGTTGTTTAGTCTCGATTTGTAAGAAAGAGCATTGGCATACATGTTGTCAAAATATTTAGAGTAATATCTATGTGCAATGACAAATCCCAAATTGGCAATGGGGTGATATTTTATTCCGTTTAGCGTTGCTACTCCGAGTTTTCTGTTACTTGCAAGTGCTGTTTCTCCAAAAAAAGCCCAACTATTATAATGCGTGTGATAATGCACCGAGCCTATAGTCTGATTTTTCCCGTGGAAATATTCTTTTTCGCTCGATTTCATCGGGTATTGGAGTATGTTTTCTAAAAATGTTACTCCTATGTCGATATATCTATTTTTATATGTAGCATCAAGTCCTACAATGTGTTGTCGATTGGTATTTCGATGTGATAATTCTGTTTCTGTCCTGTGGTAACCATTTGTGTAGTAGGTGGTCATTATGTTGTTTGCAATTTTGGCATCTAAAGTCTTAAATGAGTAGAATGCAGATACTTCGAAATTGCCAAATCCGGCAGTCGCACCAATTCCGCGGAAAAAGTTAAATTCGTCGTTTCCACCGTATTTTTGTAGCCCTTTATTCCTGTTTTTTATTGTTAAGGGGTTGTATGCTTTGCCCATACGAAGCATTTGGTTTACAACTAAGCCCTCTCCAAAATTAGCTTTATAGTCGCCTATAACTATTGTCTTGAATTTCCATAGGTCGCGGATTTGTAAATAGCCTCCATACTTATCGAAACCGTAATATGTTGGTCCCCAAAATTGTTCGCCAACATCTTTTTCCGCGTGTAAGCCTAATTCTATTTTATCTGATAAATTGTATTTATATTTTAGATATGAATATAGTGGGTCGCCAATATATTGTTGTCTTATTGCTTTTGTTTTTTCTGCATTTCTAAGGTCTATTCTGAATAGAACTTCATGTTTGCCTTTGTCAATTATGTCGCGCCATTTGAATGTATCGTCTTCTTTTTTTTCTCCGATATATATGAATGGTAGCATGTCACGAATATCGTATGAATGGAGGCTATTGATAAGTTGGAGTTCGTATATACTTTGAAGTGGCCCGTATCTGTAAATGTAGAGAAGTATGTCGTCTATCTGTTCGTCTGAAAGAAAAAGCAGTTGCTCTAATTGCTCTTGAGTGGCCTGATTTATATTGATTGGGTTTTGGTTCAAAGAAATAAAGTTTTCATAGAATACGTCAAAGTCTTTTTCGAATTGTCGGTCTTCATCGATGTTGTCATATATATCTGCAATTATATCATCTATAGAAAAAGCACTTAAATCATTAATATCTGCCTTTACCTGTGTTATTGTTAATGTTGCTATTGCTATTGTGCAGATAATCAGTTTGTTGATGTGTGATTTGTGTTTTGGCACGGCTTTTGTATAATATTAATTAAAAGATTTTGCAAAATTACAAAAAAAAATGAAAATTGCAACTATTAATTTTATAGTGAGATGAAAAGGTTAGTACATATATTATTGTTTTGTGGGTTATTTGTCTCCACAATTTCTGCCAATAGATCTGATTCTTTGGCTTTTACAGTAGTTGATGGCGATACGTTATATCTCGCTTATTTGCGTGAAGTTTATGTCTATCCTCCGTTGAGATTTAAGAATAAAAAGCAGGAAAAATTCTATTGGAAAACGGTTCGTGATGTAAAGAAAACATTGCCGTATGCAAAGATGATTATGAAAGAGATTGAAACGACTGATGCTCTTTTAGCAACGATGAATGCGCGTCAACAGCGTAAATACTGGAAAACCTATGAGAAGCAACTCTTTCGCAAATATGAAGATGATTTCAAAGACATGACTATGAGCCAGGGGCAGATGTTGATAAAACTTGTTGATCGCGAGTGTGACAAAACCTCATACGATGTAATCAAGATGTATAAAGGTAATTTTATTGCTGCTTTTTGGCAGGGCGTTGCCAAGATATATGGCACAGACCTAAAAGAGGGATATGATGCCGATAAAGACGAAAAAGATCGTATTGTTGAGCGTGTTATAACACTTGTTGAGGCTGGTCAGTTGTAAGAAGAGAATTATGATGTAAATTTGTTTTTGTATTTGCAATGTAGATCTCTCACTTCTCACTTCTCACTTCTCTAATCAATTCTTCTCTGACATAATTAAAATTCGGCTCTTGCTCAAGTATTGAATTGCACTTGGCAAGAGCTTCTTCTTTTTTCCCTAATTTCCATAGGCATTGTGCAATATGCATTTGAAGATTAAGATAATCCCAATTGGCGGTGAAATCGCCATTTTGTTGAAATATATATTCTGCTTGTTGTAGATAGGATAGGGCTTTTGTCTTACTTCCGCCTGCCCATGTAGGGCGGTAAAAATACATGAAACCACAATGCATTAATGCCAATGGGTGAGGATTTTCAAGAGATTTTGTTGCATAATCAATCGATTTCATCGCGTTTTTTATGTAATTCTGTCTATTGATGAACATGTTGTATAGGTAATAGGCTGAGTATAATGTATTGAGATATGATTTGTTGTGTTTGGATGTTGAATATTGTTTGATGTGGCGATTGAATATGTAAAGAATGTCTTGGTTGTCGGTAATGTTTTGTTGGCTTGCCCATGCCAAGTAGTTGTACTCTATGTCCAGCAATAGAATTAGTCTGTTGGGCTCGTTGCAATTTTCGTTAGTCTCGATGAAATCGTGCCAAACACTCATGTCTGAACATAAAAATGCTTTGTAGAGCAAAGCGTTGTCATCGGCGCTTATTGTTCTACAAAGCATAATTGTTACTAATGTGAGCAGGGCCTTTTTCATTGTCAGGCTCTTTTGTTATTTACCCTTTTCAAGCATAAGAGTGCGTGTCGGCAAATCGCAAACTTCAGCAGGACCATAATATTGAATCGGTCCGGGATAAACATACGAAAGATGTTCGTCTGCCCATTCTGCGCGATGTGCCTCAAAGTATTTGAATGGCTTGCCGTTCAAGTCAACCAAGGCTTTTTGTATTACCGGTTTCATCTTGCCATTGCGTCGCTCCATATTCATCATCATGGTGATTGGCACGCCACCGGCTATCCATTCATCTGATGGGGCTGTAAGATTACGAACTAACGACATATATCCTGTTTTGCCGGCAACAATAAGTTGACTTGCGGTGATACCTATAGAGTAGCAATAATCAGCATCAAAATTGGAAGGTATAGCACAACGGCCCTCATATCCAAAGAAATGATTAAGAGCCGAGAATTTACCTTTGTATTTGCCTTCTGCTTTGAGTTGTGCTAATTTTTTTGCCACCATTTCAATCAGCATCTTCTCTGTTTCAATCAGGCTGACTTGAACATTGCCATGAGGGTCGCGATCCATTGTAAGTTGGTGTGCAATACCTTTTGGAAGGTCGCGATATACGGCTCTACTCTCTTCTGACAATACACCCTTTACAAATTGACGCTTCTCGTCGTCTGATTCCAAAGCATTGAAAGTTTCTGCATTTTTAGCCAATAAATCATTCAGTTCTGCTATGAGTTTTTTCATTGCGGGAATGAACTCAATTAAGCCTTCAGGAACTAAAATCGTACCGAAATTCAGGCCTTTGTCTGCTCTGTGAACAATGACCTTAACAATCTGATCAACAATGTCATTAAGAGTCATGTTTTTGGCTTGAACTTCTTCTGAAACAAGGCAGATATTTGGCTGTGTCTGCAGTGCGCACTCAAGGGCAATGTGACTTGCCGAACGGCCCATCAAACGAATGAAGTGCCAATATTTTTTTGCTGAGTTGGCGTCTCGTTGGATATTACCAATCAATTCTGAATATACTTTGCAGGCTGTGTCGAAACCAAAACTTGTTTCAATCATTTCGTTTTTCAAGTCGCCATCAATAGTCTTGGGGCATCCGATAACCTGTATGCCTGCATTTTTTTGCAGATAGTATTCTGCCAATACGCATGCATTGGTGTTCGAATCGTCACCACCGATAATTACAATAGCCTTGATGTTTAGCTTGCGGCACACTTCTATGCCATTATCGAATTGCCAGGTCTCTTCGAGTTTCGTGCGTCCTGAACCAATAATGTCGAATCCACCGGTATTGCGGTACTGGTCGATGATGTCTGCTGTAAGTTCAGAGTATTTTCCTTCAATGAGTCCTGATGGGCCACCAAGAAAACCATAAAGTTTGTTTTCGGGGTTGAGACGTTTCAAGCCGTCAAATAGTCCGGCAATAACATTGTGCCCGCCGGGGGCTTGTCCGCCTGAAAGAATTACGCCTACATTAATGGCAGGATGTTCTTTTGCTTCACCTTCAACAAGATTGATAATTGGTAAGCCATAAGTGTTAGGGAAAAGTTTTTTGATTTCCTCTTGATCCGCAACAGAGTGTGTCGGAGCACCCTCTTCAAGCTTCATAGGGCCGCGTAATGAACGAGGTACCTTTGGCTGATAACTCGCACGGGCAATTTGTAAAGGACTTTTTTGCATGGTTCTATATGTTTTTAAGTTGTTAAAGTTTATTTAAATGTATCGCTTGCAAAAATAATGTTTTTTTACTTATTTTGCAAATTTTATTAAAATAATCTTGAAATCTTCAAATCTTGCTTATTTCGTTTTCCAGTCGCCATTGTCTTTGATGAGTCTTACAAGTTCTGCAACTGCATCTTCTTGAGGAATATTTTTCAAGACACATTCTTTGCCTTTGTAAAGACTAATACGCCCGCGTCCTGCACCAACATAACCATAGTCGGCATCAGCCATTTCCCCCGGTCCGTTGACAATGCACCCCATAATACCTATTTTTAAGCCTTTTAGATGGCTTGTTGCCTGTTTGATTTCGTGTATGGTTTGTTCTAAATCAAACAATGTTCGTCCGCAGCTTGGGCAGCTGATGTACTCTGTTTTAGTCATTTTCAATCGGGCAGCTTGGAGGATGTCAAGGCGTAATCTATCGCACTCTTCATGGCTAAAATTCGGATTTATGATTTCTACTTCTTTTGCATCACCGTTCAAGAGATATTTTCCACAATCGGCAGCGACATGCAATTGCCATAAACTGCGATTGGTCTCGTCTGAATAATAGAAAATATGATTGTCCTCGTCGTCAATGGTTACGATTCGCTCGTCGCTATATCTGTCGCTGTCTTCACGAGAAAAATAATCGACCAATTCTTTTGCTACAGGTATCTCCTTTTCCGGGGCTTCACTAAGTGATACCCGTATTGTATCGCCGATTCCATCGGCAAGTAATGCTCCGATACCTAATGCGGATTTGATTCGTCCGTCTTCTCCATCACCGGCTTCCGTCACTCCAAGATGTAGGGGATACGCCATTTGTTCTTTGTCCATTTGTGCTATAAGCATTCGAACTGTCGTAACCATTATGCGTGTGTTGGAAGCTTTGATTGAGATTACGATGTCGTTGAAATCGGCTTTTTTACATACTCGCAAAAATTCCATCACGCTCTCTACCATGCCTTCAGGTGTGTCTCCATACTTGCTCATTATGCGATCACTCAGACTACCATGATTAACTCCCAATCGAATTGCGGTATGATGTTTTTTACATATATTGAGCAACAAACTGAATCGTTCTTCAATTTTTGCGATTTCATCGGCATATTCAGCGTCGGAATAATCTATGTGTTTGAATGTGCGCGCCGGATCAACATAGTTGCCGGGATTGATCCTAACCTTTTCGACATATTGTGCTACACAATCGGCTACATTAGCATTGAAATGGACATCAGCTACTATTGGGACCCGGGCGTATTTTTCTTCACATTGTAGCAGTGTTTGTCTGATTTGATTGAGTGATTCTGCTTCTTTTATTCCTTGAGTTGTAAAACGTACCAACTCACCGCCGGCGTCAATAATCCTTTTGGCTTGTTCAACGGAAGCTTCGATGTCATTAGTGTCTGTGTTTGCCATACTTTGTATTCTAATCGGTGAGTTTCCACCGATATTGGTATTGCCAACCCTAACTTCTATGGTCTTGCGGCGTTGGGGAGTAAATTGTAATTGCATAGTGATAATATTTTAGAGTACAAAATTACTAAAAATGTTTTGAATTATTTACTATTTTCATTAAAAAATAACATTTTTTATACTCAAATGATTGATAAATTGGAAAAAATGTATAATTTTGCGTATGTTTTAAAATAAAGAGTTGATGAAGTATTTTATTATTGCAGGTGAAGCGTCCGGTGATTTGCATGCGTCTAATTTGATTAGAGAGATTAAATCCCTCGATTCAAACGCTGTTTTTCAAGGTATGGGTGGAGATTTAATGAGGCAACAAGGCTGCTTGCTGGTTCAAGACTATCGCAATATGGCATTTATGGGTTTCGTTGCCGTGTTGTTTAATTTGAGAGCTATACGACGCAACTTTCAAATAGCACATCAAGCAATAATAAATTTCAGGCCGGACCATCTTATTCTTATTGATTATCCCTCTTTCAATCTAAAAATAGCTAAGTTTGCCAAACAACACATTGCCAACATTAAAATCACATATTATATACCGCCCAAAGCCTGGGCGTGGAAGAAATGGAGGGTACATAAAATTGCTCAATATTCAGACAAGATACTCGGTATTTTCCCATTCGAGCCGGAGTTTTACAAATCTTATGGGTACAATGCAGAATATGTCGGAAATCCTACGGTGGAATCGATAGATAGGTTCATACAAGCCAATGCGCATATCGAAAAAACGAAGTCTATTGTGCTTGTTCCGGGCTCAAGACCTCATGAAGTGGAAAAGTGTCTGCCTAAAATGCTTCTTGCCGTAGAGAAATACGCCGATGAATACGAGATAAACATAACTCAAGCTCCTGCTCTTGATAGCCCAATTTATGAGCGGATTATATCAAAAACTCTAAAAGGTAGATATCACCCAAATCTTTGTCTTGATACGTATCTAACAGTAACAAAAGCAGCAGTTGCTGTTGTTAATTCAGGAACGGCGACACTTGAAACGGCACTTTTGAGAATACCACAGGTGGCGGTTTATCATATCGCTTTTCCTCATATTGCAGGATTGATTTGGAAATTAGTATTTACAATTCGTCATTTTACTCTTGTAAATATTATTGCAGGAAAAGAAGTGATTAAAGAATTGTTGGCCTATCTTTTTACTGTCAAGAATATTCAAACCGAATTAGACAAATTGCTGTTAGATAGTGAATATCGGGCAAAAATGCTCGATGAATACGAGCGGATAGAAGAGAAATTAGGGCATAACAGAACAGCTGAGGAGGCGGCAAAAATAATTTGTAATAAATAAAGTTTCACACTTTTTTGTTTCTTATGCCGATAATTCAAAAAAAAATAGTATTTTTGCAACCGAAAATTAACTAAACATTATAAAATTATGCGTTTAATCATTGAGCCCAACTATGATTTAATGTCTGAATGGGCAGCCAACTATGTGGCAGCCAAGATAAATGCTGCACACCCAACAGAACAAAAACCTTTTGTCCTTGGTCTTCCAACGGGTTCTTCTCCGCTCGGTATGTATCGTAACCTTGTAAAACTTAATGAAGCAGGTGTTGTTTCTTTCAAGAATGTTGTTACATTCAATATGGATGAGTATGTTGCACTCGATGTGAATCATCCTGAGAGTTATCATAGCTTTATGTGGAACAACTTTTTCTCTCATATTGACATCAAAAAAGAAAATGTACATATCCTGAATGGCAATGCCTCTGATTTGGTCGCTGAATGTGCTGCATACGAGGCTGCAATACAATCCTATGGTGGTATTGACCTTTTCCTCGGCGGAATAGGTCCTGATGGACATATCGCATTCAATGAACCGGGTTCGTCGCTGCAAAGTCGTACACGTCAGAAAACTCTAACTACCGACACAATTATTGCAAACTCAAGATTTTTCGACAATAACGTTGATTTAGTTCCAAAGACAGCTCTTACTGTCGGAGTAGGTACGGTTATGGATGCTCGTGAGGTTCTTATCATGGTAAATGGACACCAGAAAGCTCGTGCGTTGCAACATGCCGTTGAAGAGCCGGTAAGTCACATGTGGACAATATCTGCTTTGCAAATGCACCCGAAAGGAATAATAGTTTGTGATGATGCCGCTTGCGAGGAATTGAGAGTAGGAACATATCGCTACTTCAAAGACATCGAACGCAACAACCTTGATCCTCAAACACTTCTATAAGATTTTAATTAATTTAAGAGCCAATGGTTGATTGCAGACGATCAATCATTGGTTTCTTATTCAAAAGACATTCAGTATGGGATTTTTTGCGAAAGCAATACTAACGGGTTTAGGGTGGGCTCTTGGCGGACCGTTAGGAGCTATAATCGGATATGCAATTGGTAGAGCATTTAGCAATGCAACCGATTCAAGTGATTATCATGTTCCTATTGATTCTGACGAGAGTAGAACCGGAACAAGTGATTCAACTTCTTATAAAACGTCTTCAGTCAATGATTTCAGAGCGGCATTGCTTGTGCTTATTGCTTGTGTTATGAAGGCTGACGGACACGTCAAACGTTCTGAGTTAGATGTTGTCAAAAGCTTTCTCGTGAGAAACTATGGAGAAGACGATGCAAAAGTTGCTCTTCAAATGCTCAAACACATACTTGAACAAGATATCGATGTTATCGCCGTAGCACGACAGATTGGGCAAAATGTAAACTATTCCGTTAGACTTGAAATCATACACTTACTTCTTGATATCGCTCATGCCGATGGTGAAATAACACACTCCGAAGAGCAGATAATAGTTCGTATAGCCGTATGTTTCAAATTGGCCGATAGCGACCTCATATCTTTAATGTCGCTTTATAGAAAAGGCAAAGACCCGGATTGGGCATATAAAGCACTCGAAATCGAACCATCAGTTACGGATGAGGAAGTTAAACGAGCTTATCGCAGAATGGCAATGAAATACCATCCAGACAAGGTGGCAAGCGCAGGTGAAGAAGTAAAGCAGGCTGCGACAGAGAAATTCAGAGCCATAAATGAAGCATATGAAGAAATCAAAAAACAACGAGGAATGAATTAAAACATAATAATTATGCAACAACTATATATCTACAATACGCTGAGTCGTCAGAAAGAATTGTTCCGACCAATTCAAGAAGGTCATGTGGGACTATATGTTTGCGGACCAACCGTCTATGGAGATGCACATTTAGGACATGCAAGACCTGCAATTACATTTGATCTTCTATATCGTTATTTACAACATATAGGCTATAAAGTTCGCTATGTGCGCAACATAACTGATGTCGGCCACCTCGAGCATGATGCCGATGAAGGAGAAGATAAAATAGTTAAAAAAGCAAGACTTGAGCAGCTCGAGCCGATGGAAGTAGTGCAGTATTACGTCAATCGTTATCATGCCGATATGCAACGACTCAATGTCCTTCCCCCATCTATAGAGCCACATGCGTCAGGACATATAATTGAACAAATTGAATTTATAAAAAAGATCCTTGATGCAGGTTATGCATATATAAGCGAAGGCTCTGTATATTTTGATATAGAAAAGTACAACCATGATTTTCATTATGGCAAGCTTTCAGGTCGTAATATAGATGAGCTCTATGCCAATACACGAGAACTTGATGGACAGTCGGAAAAACATAACTCTATGGATTTTGCCTTATGGAAAAAAGCTACTCCTGAGCATATTATGCACTGGCCAAGTCCATGGTCGGAGGGTTATCCGGGATGGCACCTCGAATGTTCTACAATGGGGACAAAATACCTCGGCGAACAATTCGATATACATGGCGGAGGACTTGATTTGATGTTTCCTCATCATGAATGTGAAATCGCTCAGTCGTGTGCAGCTCTTGGGCACGATACTGTACATTATTGGATGCATAACAATATGATAACTATCGAAGGTAAGAAGATGGGGAAATCATATAACAACTTCATTACACTCCGACAATTTTTTGACGGAACGCACCCCTTGCTTACAAAAGCCTTCTCGCCTATGGTGATAAGATTCTTTATTCTGCAAGCTCACTACCGTTCAACAGTTGATTTCTCAAGTGAAGCACTTGAAGCAGCCGAAAAAGGACTAAATCGTCTGCTCGAAGCATATCAACGACTGCAAAAACTTGTTCCCGCTGAACAAACGACAGTTGAAGTTGCCGGTCTTAGAGAAAAATGTGAGGAGGCAATGAGTGACGACTTAAATAGTCCGATAGTTATATCTCACCTCTTTGATTCAGCCAAAGCAATAAATAGCATTCACGATGGAAATGCCACAATTAATTCGGCCGACCTTGAAGAGCTCAAAGATGTGTGGCATTTGTTTGTAGAAGAACTTTTAGGCCTGCAGACGGAACAAGAGCAAGAAGGCAATAGCGAAGCTTATTCGAAAGCAGTTGATCTATTGCTCAATATTCGTCTTGAGGCAAAAAAGAACAAAGATTGGGCAACGTCTGACAAGATAAGAAATGAACTTACAGCGCTTGGATTTACAATCAAAGACACAAAGGATGGCTTTGAATGGACACTAAATGAATAAACAAATTTTCAAAAAATTTTGTCAATTGAAAAAAAAGTATTACCTTTGCAACCGTTTTCATAATTAAAAGTTTTAAAGGTTAATAATGATGGCGCGGTAGCTCAGCTGGTTAGAGCGCATGATTCATAATCATGAGGTCCCCAGTTCAATCCTGGGCCGCGCTACCGAAAAAGAGATTAAGCGAAAGGCTAATCTCTTTTTTTTGTCGTTGAGATAATCTTGTTGTCAATGTTTATGTTCAAGTGTTATGTATAATGAGTTTTTACGCATGCAGTGATTATAGTAACAAAGGTAGTTAACGATCGTTAGCTACCTTTTGTTCTTTGTGATTCGGGCGGGATTCGAACCCGCGACCCACAGCTTAGAAGGCTGTTGCTCTATCCAGCTGAGCTACCAAACCATCATAATATAAGCATTGTTTCATAAAAGCTTAAACAACTTCATTATGACACATGCGACTGCAAAATTACTACAACTTTTGCACATAACAAAATTTTTTTTTAGCATTTTCATGAAATTTTGACATATTTTTGTCTTTTATGTCTTTCTGGCATACTTTATGTTACCAAAAATAAAAAAACACACTAATCATTTTTGTGAATAATGCTTTGATTGTTATGAAAAACTTTTTGAAAAATCTATGTCTTATAGCCCTTTCTGTTGTCGTTAGTTGTTCGTTGATGCTGTTTTATCTCAAGAAACAGCAGTCTTCAGAGCCACAAACAGAAGAACAGCACGAACAAACAATTGTTAATCGCAAAGAAGTGAAGGTGATCAACAATGGCACCAATCTTGATTTTACTGCCGCGGCAGAGATGTCGGTAAATGCTGTTGTCCACGTGAAAACGACATATCAATCGCAACAATATAATTCCGACCCATTGATTGACTTCTTTTTTGGTCGCCCAATGCAACCGGAAACACGTATGACGCAAGCAAGTGGTTCGGGGGTGATTATTTCTAACGATGGCTATATTGTTACTAACAATCATGTTATAGACAAGGCTCGCCAAATACAAGTGGTTTTGAACGATAAAAGAACTTATCTCGCTACTCTTGTTGGTACAGACCCGAACACGGATATCGCTTTGTTGAAAATCGACGAGAATGATCTTCCATATCTCAATTTTGGCAATTCGGATAGTCTTCAGGTTGGAGAATGGGTGTTGGCAATTGGTAATCCGTTTAATCTGACAAGTACAGTTACAGCAGGTATTGTAAGCGCAAAGGCGAGGAACATAAACATCATCAATGCCGACATGAAAATTGAATCTTTTATTCAAACTGATGCGGCAGTCAATCCTGGCAATAGTGGCGGTGCGCTCGTCAATACGAGAGGCGAATTGGTCGGAATTAACACTGCCATAGCGTCGCAAACTGGTTCATATTCAGGCTATTCTTTTGCCGTGCCGGCAGCCATTGTTAATAAGGTGGTTAGCGATCTGAAACTTTATGGGACTGTGCAACGAGGTTTAATGGGTGTGCAGATAATGGATATAACAAGCGACCTGAAACAACGAATGCATCTCACAACTATGCAGGGCGTTTTCGTGGCTAATGTAATTTCAAATAGTGCAGCAGCAAAGGCTGGCTTACAAGTTGGCGACGTGATTACTGCAATAGACGGTAAAACGATTGACGGGACAGCACAACTTCAAGAAGCTGTCGGACAACACCGCCCGGGAGATATTATAGAAGTAAGGTATATCAGAAATGGTCAGACACAATCAACCCAAATGGAATTGCAAGCTCCCAAATCTTAAAGGGATTGCGGGTAAAACTTAAAAAACGTTAAATAATTTGCAGAGTAGAAAAATAGTATTAATTTTGCAACTTGATTATTTTGCGGTAATAGCATTTATTAACTAACAACAATATATGAGACAACTAAAAATAACTACTTCGATTACTAATCGAGGTGAAGGTGTTGCGCTCGACAAGTATTTGCAAGATATAGGTCGAATTGAGCTTATCTCTGCAGAGAAAGAGGTTGAATTAGCGCAGCGCATACAACAAGGCGACATGAAAGCCCGTGATGAATTGGTTCGTTCAAATCTGCGTTTTGTCGTTTCTGTTGCAAAACAATATCTAAACCAAGGACTTACTTTGCCTGACCTAATCAATGAGGGAAACATTGGGTTAATTAAAGCTGCTGAGAAATTTGATGAGAAACGAGGTTTCAAATTCATTAGTTATGCAGTGTGGTGGATTCGCCAACAGATACTTCAATCTCTTGCAGAGCAGAGCCGTATAGTTCGTTTGCCGCTCAATCAGGTTGGTACTATCAACAAAATCAGCAAGGCTATCAATCGTTTCGAACAAGAGTTTGAGCGCAAACCATCGCCGGAAGAGTTGGCAGCCCAGTTGGATTTGCCGGTTGAGAAAGTGAGCGAGATGATCAAGATGCAGGGTAGGCAAGTGTCGTTTGATGCTCCTTTTGCAGAAGATGAGGACAATAGTTTGATTGACGTAATGCCAAACAATGACACCCCTAACTCCGATCGTCGATTGATAGATGAGTCGTTGGCCATAGATACTGATCGTGCTCTATCCACATTGCCGGAGCGTGAGGCAGATATCTTGCGCAAGTTCTTTGGAATAGGCTGTAAAGAGATGAACCTTGAAGAGATAGGTCATGAGTTTGGTCTTACTCGCGAGCGCGTTCGTCAGATAAAAGAAAAAGCACTTCGTCATTTACGTAACGACGAGCGTTGCCGTAAAAATTTGAAACAATATTTATAAAAAAAGTTTTTTAGAGCGACTAACAAAAGGTTAGTCGCTTTTTCGTTATGAAAAAGACAATTTATATATTTGTATTGCTTTGGATTGCAATATATGCTAATGCGCTAAAGTATATAGGAGAAATCAATTTTGACAATCAGCAAAACACTAAATTCATTTCTCTTGTTTCCTCGTCTGACCCCAATGACGAACCTTACACCATTCAAACGCAGGTTGATGGTAAGTTATGTATATACATTCCGTATAGTAAATATGCCTATTTTGATGTTGATGAAGCTGTTATATTGCCTGATAATCACGACATTGTTATTAAAATGACTTATTTTGACAATGGCATTGGTCAACTTAAATTCCAATATAATAGTACCACAAACAACTATTCAGATGCAATAGTAGATAAGGCAGGTTCTCAATGTTGGACAACAGCGACAATTGCCCTTCGAAATGTGTCGTTGAGGAATGCTCAAAATCAGAATGCTGATTTTAGAATAAACGAGAATAATTATATTAGCCGAATAGAATTATACGAAGGAGTGTTAGAACCTACTATAGAACCGATTGTAGATAAGCAGCCAAGTGATTATTCTGACATGAACAATAAATCAGTCGCAGGCTATCAAGCATGGTTTGGTGTAGGAGGGAAGAACGATAATTGGCAACATTGGAGCTCTGGAAATATGTCGCAGGATGGTAGCCGTTGGCCACAAAAAGGCAATTGCAGTTTTGATTATTATCCAGACATAACTATCTATGCAGATTCAGTTTTGGAGCAAACCGGATTTTCTGACATGGGAAACGGACAACCGGCACTTCTTTTTCCCTCGAATACAGAAAATGTTGTATCGGCTCATTTTGATTTAATGGAGAAATATGATATTGATGGAGTTGCGGTGCAGAGATTTATCAGTCCTTCGTTGAAGACGATAACACATTCTGATAAATCTACACTCAATCTTATAAAACAATCTGCGGAACGAACAAAACGCATTTTTTATGTGTGCTACGATATTAGTTCTACCGGTCTTGAGTCGCAATGGGCAGAAATTATTAAATTCGATTGGGTATATAATATTGAGCAGAATAATCAACTTGTTCAATCGGCTTCGTACGCTACAATGAAGGATAAACCTATTGTTGAGATATGGGGAACGGGCTTCATCGGTAATCATCCAGGAACGGTTCAGGAAACTATAGAATTGGTAGAGTTTTTCAAGCAGCGTGGATGTTATGTTATAGGAGGTGTGCCCACTTATTGGCGCGAAAATAAAAATGATGCCAAAGGTCCAACGCAAGCCAACCCAGCCGATAGAGAGAGCTTTGAAGAGGTGTATAAACACTATGATATGATTTCTCCATGGATGGTAGGACGATTTGACTCGCCAGAACAATATGCTTCGTTTCATAAACTTATTGAGGAAGATTTATTATATTGCAAGCAATATGGTATGCAATATCTCCCTGTGGTATTTGCCGGTTTCAGTTGGTCATTGTGGAATAATGGTGTACCCAATCAAATTCCGCGTCGTGGAGGCGAATTCTTGTGGCAACAAGTTAAATTTTTAAGTTCGTTGAATATTAAGCAAGTCTATTTTGCCATGTTTGATGAATACGATGAAGGGACTGCGCTTCTAAATGCAGCTACTGACCATACGGAAATTCCTTCTAATGCGTGGTTCCTTACTAATAGTGCTGATGGAATTTGGTGCTCGTCTGATTTCTATCTGCGTTTGACGAGCGATATATCTTCAAGACTAAAGTATGATAAGCCATTTTTTGATAGTGTACAGGTTCCTTATTCCCCGGATAAAGTTAAGTATCGCAATAGTTTTGAAATGCGTGAAACGAAATATAATTATGTCAACAATATAGCACAGAGTGTAGGAGTGTTTCCTGTAGATCCGTGTTTCTATAATAATAAGATAATGCTTAAAAGTAATATTCAGCAAGTGAAGGCAGAGATAACAGATGAAGAGGCTAATTCAGGCATGTATTCAGCAAAGATAACAATAGATGGAGTGGGGCAAACCGCATTGGAATATCAAATTGCGGAACTAAAAATACCGGTTTCTTGTGATTTATTAATAAGGTCATATTTCAAAGGAACAGGAATGATATATGTGGCATTTCGAAGTGGAGAAAAATTATATAGCTATAATTCTGAAGGATCCGCTGATTTCAGAAAAGTTGGTTTGTATATTCCTGCATCTTTTATAGGAGACACATTAAGCAGTATCGGTTTCGTATTTAATAAAAATATTCTTACTCAAGAAATTGTATATATTGACGATATATTGATAGAACAAGCAGATACGCAAACTATTTTGCCAACAATTTACGAAGAAAGGCAAGACGGAGGATTATATGACCTTTTAGGTTACCCCATATCTCGCCCAAGAAAGGGTATGATATACATAGATAAAGCGAAGGGTGAAACAAAAATTGTCGTTAGTGATTAAGCATTTGTAGTCTGAAATTGATATTTGTGTTAATTTTGTTTATATATGTTTTAAAATCTTTTTTTTTCGTTAAAAAAATTTTGTAGTTTCAAATAAAAGTGTTAATTTTGCACGCTTTTTCGCAAGTAGGCTCAGTCAAATAGTCGGAAAAGTTCGGCTTGCCTACCCGATAATTATTAATAAAACATTTTGTATAAATGTACGCAATCGTAGAAATGCAAGGACAGCAATTCCGTGTTGAGAAAGACCAGAAGCTGTTCATCCACCGTATGGAAGGCCAAGAAGTTGGTGCTAAAGTGGAATTTGACAAAGTATTGCTCGTAGACAACGATGGAGCAATCACCGTAGGTGCACCTGTTGTTGAAGGTGCTAAGGTAGTAGTAGAAGTATTAGACAACACTGTTCGTGGTGAGAAGGTTCTTGTTTTCCACAAGAAACGCCGCAAAGGTTACAAAAAACTTAACGGACATCGTCAAAACTTCACACAAGTAATTGTAAAAGACATCGTTGCTTAATTGTTTAACCCTTAAAAACCGAAAGATTTATGGCACATAAGAAAGGTGTCGGTAGTTCAAAGAACGGCCGTGAGTCGGAAAGCAAACGACTCGGAGTGAAAATTTGGGGTGGACAATTTGCTAAAGCGGGCAACATCATCGTTCGCCAACGCGGTACAGTCCACAATCCAGGTGAAAACATGGGTATCGGTAAAGACCATACTTTGTTTGCTCTTGTTGAT
Source organism: Paludibacteraceae bacterium (assembly GCA_017527495.1). GTDB lineage: Bacteria > Bacteroidota > Bacteroidia > Bacteroidales > Paludibacteraceae > RGIG6639. The sequence continues at coordinate 9,367 of JAFXPY010000015.1, read as the reverse complement.
GGTATAGTAACCTTCAAGAAAACCAAGGACGACAAATCGTATGTCTCGATTCAACCCGTAGCAGCGCAAACCGCTGAATAAGAAAAGCGAAATAAAAAGGCGGAAATGTCATGGCATTTTCGCTTTTTTGTTTTAATGTGTAAAATCGTAAATGAGTAAATCGTAAATTTGTAAATAAGTAAATACCTCGATGTTAACACTCAAACAAATAACCGAACAGACCGAGCTCGTACTTGCAGGTCTTGCAAAAAAGCATCATGCAGATGCTGAACAAAAAATAAATCAAGTCATTGCTCTTGATCGTGAGCGCAAAGCCGCTCAACAACAAAAAGATAATGCTTCTGCTCAAATGAATCAAATAGCCAAAAGCATAGGTGGTTTGATGAAGGAAGGTAAAAAAGAAGAGGCTGAAAAACAAAAAGCACAGACTGCACAACTCAAAGAAGACATCAAGAAATATGAGGCGCAGATGGATGAGGCTGAAAAAGCAATAACCAACATCTTGCTCACTATACCTAACATACCATACGACATCGTTCCTGAAGGAAAAGCAGCTGAAGACAACCTTGTGGTTAAAAGTAATGTAGGTGAATGTAAGGAAGGTGACACCGTAGGCACATGGCAAGGTAATGTGGTTAACGACCAAGCCAAACTTCCACACTGGGAACTCGCTAAAAAATATAATCTCATTGATTTTGACCTTGGTGTGAAAATATCAGGCGCAGGTTTCCCTGTGTATATTGGCAAAGGAGCCCAATTGCAACGCGCACTGATTAATTTCTTCCTCGATGAAGCACGCAAAGCAGGTTATACTGAAGTCATGCCTCCAACAGTCGTAAATGCTGCTTCGGGCTATGGAACAGGTCAATTGCCAGACAAAGAAGGACAGATGTATCACTGCGAAGTAGATGATTTATATCTCATTCCTACAGCTGAAGTGCCGGTAACAAATCTCTATCGTGATGTAATTCTTGAGGAAGCGCAGTTGCCAATCAAAAACTGTGCTTACACAGAGTGTTTCCGTCGCGAGGCCGGCTCGTATGGAAAAGATGTGCGCGGTCTGAATCGTCTTCATGAATTCTCTAAGATTGAGATCGTTAGAATCGACACTCCTGAGCACTCTGCTCAATCGCATCAAGAGATGCTCGATCATGTGGAAGGGTTGCTCAAAAAACTCGAATTACCTTATCGTATTTTACGCCTTTGTGGTGGTGATATGAGTTTCACAGCTGCGTTGTGCTATGATTTTGAGGTTTATTCAGAAGCGCAACACCGTTGGCTCGAAGTGTCTTCAACAAGTAATTTTGATTCTTATCAGGCCAATCGTCTGAAATGTCGTTATCGTAGCGCTGAGGACAAAAAAACGCACCTCTGCCATACTCTCAATGGCTCGGCACTCGCATTGCCAAGAATAGTGGCTGCATTGCTCGAAAATAATCAATCAGAACGCGGAATACATATCCCTGCGGCTTTGCAACCTTACACAGGATTTGAATGGATTGACTAATAGAGTGATTATAAATGAAAACATCAGCTTTACAATGTAGAGCTGATGTTTTTGTTTATTGCTATTTTGCAGATTTTCGTCTGTTACAGTCTTTGCACAACATCTGGCAGTTGTCGGGCGTGGTATGACCGCCTTGTGACCATGGCGTTATATGGTCAGCCTCCATCTGCTCCAACTCAAAATGCTTGCCGCAAAGAGGACATATCCCTTGTTGTTTCTCATACTGGCGGCGTTTGGTGTTACCATCAAAGGTACGAATCTGCAAGTGCCGCTCGTCGGCATCAAACACATACCAATAAATGCCTTTCTGATTGCCGACGTCAGAGTCTTGAATGAGCGCTGAGATGCGTTGCTCCATTTCGTCTATGTTGATGTGTTCCTGTCCGTATTTATTGTAGATTGCACCCCAGTCCACACCTTTCATCACAGAGCGGTATTTGAACTTGGCTTGCACCCAATTGATTACTTGTTGGAAATAAAGCCAAAGAGCCGTAGCGTCAGAATCTTTGATAGAGTGTTGAGCCATGTATTGCTCTATCTGTCCGCCGCTAATCCAATCAAGTACGGTCTCCAAATAATCCTGCTGAATAGGCGAACCGGTGAGGTATTTATTGCCCATAAGGTATGCACCGCAATTGGATTTACTAAAATACCGCTTGGCGTCACTCAGCCATGGCGAAGCGTATACGGCATTCAGCAACTCTTGATTTGTCAGTTTCTTTCCGGCAATATTGATTGTCTTGAACCATTTTAATTTCTCTTTGTCCGTTCCTGTGCAGCGATAGATATATAGTTCATAGTTGAGACTCTGCTCTTTCTCCTCTTTGGTGAGATTGTCGAAATAACGGAACAAATGCGCAAAGTCGCCATTGACATACTGACAAATAGAAACTGTGCGTTGTTGTCCGTCTATGATTTCAAATGTGCCGTCATCGTTTACCGACCAATACATCACATTGAGCGGAAAATCTTGCGTGATAGTGTCAATTACGGCATCGCGCTCTTTGTCGTTATAAACAAACTCGCGCTGAAACGGCGGGCGCACATCCAATTTGCCGCCATATGCCTTCATGCCTGCTTCCTGATTGTCCACGTAGCCTTCTGTCAGCTCGCGAACCGTGATTTTGTGTAATTCAATTTTCATGGGGTGTATTTATTGGATATCAATAATCAATTCGTAGTTGGTGCTTCTGCCGGCTTCGTCCGTTTTTCGCAGGATGCCCTTTTCTACCAGATCCTGTATGTCACGCAGAGCAGTGGCTTGTGATGTGTGGTTCATCTTTGCCCACTTACCTGTTGATAGTTTGCCTTCAAAGCCGTCCCATAAGCGGTTGATGATTTTTATTTGCCTTTCGTTAAGCACCATATCTCGATGCTTTTGCCAGAATAGCGTTTTCTGCACTATCTTGTCGGTTTTTGCAAGTGCTGCTTCTATTGCTTCTTGCAAAGTTTGCAAAAACCATATCAGCCAAGGGGTAATATCCAAACCGTGCTTGCCGGTGTATTCCAATGTGTCGTAATAGTCGTTTTTGTTTTTCTGTATGGCTGCAGACATACTGTAATACCGTTGCTCTGTGCCGTCAGCGCGTGCAAGCAACATATCGGTTATGGTTCGTGCTAATCTGCCGTTGCCATCGTCAAACGGGTGTATATTCACAAACCACAGATGAGCCACACCGGCTTTCAGCAGCGGGTCAAGCGAGTCAACAACATTCAACCATTCTATAAACTTGTTCATCTCCGTCTGCATCACTTCCGAAGGCGGTGCTTCATAATGCACTTGCTCCTTACCCATTGCGCCGCTCACCACCTGCATTGGTTCGGTGGCGGTTCGATAGTCTCCCACTATGATTGGCATCATTCCACTTCTGCCGGTAGGAAATAACGCGGCATGCCAACTAAAGAGTCGCTCCTCTGTCAGCAGGTTATCGTGATTACGAACCGCATCCATCAGCACCTGTACCACTCCCTCTGTGTAATGGTCGGGGTGTGGCAGTCCCGCTGTGTCTATACCTAAATGCCGCGCAACAGATGAGCGCACATTGGCAGCATTGAGTATCACTCCTTCTATCTCGGCATTGCGTAACACATCCTCTGTCATTGTTTCCAACGATGAGGCTGATTGTGCCTCAAATCCCATAACACTCATCTTGCCTAATAATCTGCCTTGCAACTCATGCACATGCGCCAAGAGGTTGAGCAGGCTGTCATTATTCCAGCAGAAATGCGGCCACTGCTGATATTGCCATATCCAAATAGGATGTTCCATCGCCTTATCCTTTCATAAAATAATGTGAATAATCTTTATTTTCGTTGCAAAGATACTGCTTTTAGCTGTTTTATGCAAGTTTTGATGTGAAAAATATGTTTATTCGCGTCATTTTATGATGTGATAGTGCCTTTGCTAACCCCATTTGCTTCTATTCCGCTACGGATGCGCTACTGTTGTGCTACTTTTATAGAGATACTATACCCGTACTAAGGGATAACTTCCTCTCTCACCGCTTGCGACGGATAAGGATGCGGGCATAAGTTTCTTTACCATTTATCTTAAATCTAACCCCATAATGAGGGTTATCTTTAACATACCTATCTAATCCGATAATTTCAAATTGATCTGGATTATACTTATCAAGAAAAGTTATTGGTACACCCATTATACCACCATAGCCTATCGGAATATCATTTGTTGCGCCGACATTAATAGCGTTATATTCATCGTATTTAGGATATTCTTCAGGGGTATAATGTTTGTATAATACAAGTTCTTCGTGACGCTGTGGATAATCCATATTGGTAAACCAGCGCACACCTTTAACGCGAATGTATTTTCTGCCATTCTCGTCAATACGATGTCCTGCTGCGTTGAGCGGATAATCGTCAGGAACGCGAAACTCACGGTCGCCGCTATGAATACTCGCACCCATCCACATTTTGTTGTCTTGTATCAAACGGAAACATTCTTTGTATGTAACAGCATTGACATTCCCTATAATCAAAAAGAGTTTCTTATACTCAATCAGTTGAGCAACATACTCGCGAAACAAAGAGAATGGTGGATTTGTAACTACAATATCGGCTTGTTGCAATAAATCTATACTCTCCTTACTCCTGAAATCTCCATTTTCCTTTAGAATAGAGATAATATTCTTATTGTTTTGCATTAAATACTTAACATCTGCAAGATTAACTGCTCCATCTCCATTTACATCTGTTACTTCAGTTATTTCTACCTTGTAGGCAATCTTCTTCGGGTCATCTACTGTATCGCCGAAATTCAATAATAATTCATTACCAGAAACAGGAGATCCATTATAACAGGTAGCAATCAGTTTTTTCAAACCGAGTGCGTTGAAGTTAAGTGCAAAATACTTGAAGAAATTACTTTCGTACGGATCATCACAATTACACAACACTACTTTTCCTTGAAAGTGTTGCTTGTAGTACTTGAGCTCCTTTTCGATGTCTGGTAATTGAGTATAGAACTCATCATTCTTTCCCGCATTTGCTGCATGCAGATTTGCATTTCTTGCCATAGATTGATAGTTTAGTAGCATACTATCAATCCACCGGCGGGTACAAAAAAGGTGTGAACCTCTATTCGCGTTCACGAAGGAGCCTACGAAGAACCTCCGCCTACAACCCATAGAGAGTTCACACTGATAATGTGAACTTTACTGAGTTGTAGAAGGAATGTCCCCATTTTAGGCACATTCGTGAAGCATGACCCGTTTCGTTGAGAAATCAGTTTCGTAGGCTTTTTTCTTTTCGAACGCGAAATAATAGTCTGCTTATGTTAATATTTTATTGCGCAACGCTTTGCGCTGTTTGTGGTCGTATAAACATTTTGAGTTGCAAAATTAAGTGTTTATTTTCAAATTGGCAACTAAATTTTAAAGATTTTAAGATTAATCCTTTTTCTCTTTCTCGAAAACCTTAGAAATAGTATTTTCCAATTCTTGCAAATCAACCTCTTTTATAACGCCATTTTCAGCAACAGATATGTTGCCGGTCTCTTCTGAAACAACCACACTAAGTGCGTCGGTGTGTTCGGAAAGTCCCAATGCAGCACGATGGCGCAACCCAAATGATTGTGGTATGTCTTGGTTTTTTGAAACGGGCAGGATGCATGCTGCTGCCACAATACGACTTTGCTCTATAATCATAGCTCCATCGTGCAAAGGTGTGTTTTTGAAAAATATATTCTCTATCAGGCGAGCACTTATCTTGGCGTTGATTTGTTCTCCGCTTTCGATATATTCGCCTAAACTCTGATTTCTTGCAAAAATGATTAAGGCGCCAGTATGTGAGTTTGACATACTCTTGCATGCCAACACAATTTGCATTACATCTCGCCCTGCTTTTTGTATGTTTTTTTCTTCTTGCGAACGATTGAACAAGCGTTTTAACTCGCTGAAAGACAGATGTGAACCCATACGATAGAAAAATGAACGTATCTCGTCTTGAAAAATGATTATCAAAGCTATAGGAGCCACGCTCGTGATGAGTTCGTCAAAAATAGAACCGGTCAGACGCATGCCCAAAAACTTGGCAACGCTCCAAAACAACACAAAAACTAATATTCCCCAAAAGAGATTGCGAACCTTTTTGCCTAATTGCTTGTATATAAGGAAAAGCAGAATAGCAACAAGCAGAATATCAATAATGTCTATAATACTAATCATAATGTTATCTGATGAATGTAATTAAAAATCTTTATCATATCAGCTGTTTGGGCAATATCATGTACTCTCAATATACTTGCGCCTTGCTCCAAAGCGAACATCTCTGCTGCAAGCGAACCGCTCAGAGCCTGCTGCGAATTGCACTGCAATGCTTTGTAAATCATTGATTTGTTTGAAACTCCAACCAAAATGGGTAATCCAAAAATATCTAAATCAGAAAGATGCCTAAGCAGGCAATAATTTTGTTGCAATGACTTGCCAAAGCCAAATCCGGGGTCAAGAATGATGTCTTTAACGCCACACTGTTTCAAAGAATAAATACGCTTTTGGAAATAATCAATCACCAAAGCTAAAAAATCCTCGTCGCTTTCTGTTGCGATTTCTTTTGTTGCATAGTGTGTGAGAATATAAGGCGTACCTAATTGTCCGGCAATGCCGAACATATCTCCGTCTAAAGTGCCACCTGAAATGTCGTTTATGATGTCAATACCGAATTGTCTTACAGCTTTATCAGCAATGTCAGCCCTGAAGGTGTCGAGAGAAATAATAGCATTAGGAAAATTCTTGCGAATTATAGGTAGAGCAGCAGCAAGTCTTGCCCATTCTGTTTCAGAGTCAATATAGTCATGATTAGGTTTTGTGCTGCATGCCCCGATGTCGATTATGTCAGCACCTTGTTCTATTATGCTCCAAACGTACTCGATTATAGCCTTTTCGTCAGGTTCGCAAGAGGTGTGAAAACTCTCCGGAGAGAGATTGACAATACCCATGATTTTAGGACTGCAAGTCAGAAAATTATCTTTTGAACGAAAATTTATCAACCGTTTATTAACATTTAGTAAGCTCATGAGAGGTAATTAAGTTTAAGCACGACTGCAAAAATACAAAAATAATCTAAAAAAAAGGAAGAAAATGTGTTTTTTTTCGTCGGAAAAAGTAAAAAAATCGATAAAAAGCAATCTTTTTGAAAAAAAGTTTGAAAAAAATTAGTGTAGAAAAAAAAATATTATTAATTTTGCAAGTCGAAACTATATCGAAAACTATAGACTAAACGTGAAGATATGAAAAAAGTAATCAAAATCGCAACACTTTCACTGCTCGTACTATTGAGTGGCTGCAAACAAGATGACTTGAACACTCAGTACTCCAACACAACCGGTTGGAAGTATAATGACAAGAAAACTACCAAGTTTGAAGCTATTGATATGGTAGGTATGGAAACACCTCCGGGAATGATACCAATCCAAGGTGGTACATTTATGGTAGGTGAACGTGGTGAGTTTGTAACTGCTCCTCGTAACAACAAACAGCGCAACCTTACTGTTAGTTCGTTCTATATGGACAAATACGAGGTTACAAACATCAACTGGAGAGAGTATTTGCATTGGATGGAAATTGTATTCCAAGCAACAGCTCCAAACCTTGTGAAGGCTGCAACACCTGATTTCACAGTATGGCGCGAAGAATTGGCTTATAACGAACCATATCTCGAAAACTATTTCACTCACCCTGCATTCAATTTCTACCCCGTTGTGGGCGTAACATGGGAACAGGCCGTTGACTATTGCGTTTGGCGTACCGACCGCGTGAATGAGATGATCCTTGTAAGCAATGGCATCATTTCATTGCCTGACTTTGCATCAATACAGCAACCAAAGAAAGAGAAAAAAGCAGCCGGAGATGAAGAAGAGGAAGAAGAGGTAGTTGAAGAAGAAGAGGAAGAAGGCGAAGAAACTGCAGCATCGGTCAATAAGGCAACTTATGAGTATATTCGCGACAACTTCGTGTTTAACACTCAGAAATATCTCAACAACGACGAATATCTCCCCGAAGATGGTCGCCACCCGAAACACGACTTTAGCGACAATGTTCGCAAAGTACGTCCTGACGATGGACTCCTCGTCGTAGGTTATCGCCTCCCGACAGAAGCAGAATGGGAATTTGCAGCTTATGCACCTATAGCATCAGAAGAAGGACTCACAATAGAAGGCAAGATATATCCGTGGGATGGTTATTATCCAAGAAGTTTGAGCAAAAAACAACTCGGACAACTTCAAGCCAACTTCGTTCGTGGTCGAGGCGATATGATGGGTGTCAGTGGCGTGCTCAACGACGGATATGTAATCACAGGTCCTGTAAATGCATTCCAACCTAACGACTTCGGTCTATACAACATGGCAGGTAATGTCAACGAATGGGTAATGGATGTATATCGTGAGACAAGTAGTGCCGAAGTAGCTGAGTACAACTCATTCCGTGGTAATGTTTACACCACACCGAAACTTGATGTTGAAGCAACACAAGAAGCAGGCGAAGATCGTTATTCACTCGACTCCCTTGGACGTCTTGCATTCGACATCGCATCACCTGACATGGATAAACGCGACTTCCGCGATGGTGACTGGGCTTCAACAATCAAGACAGACTACTTGATGAACTTCCCGGCTGACACAACAGGTTTCTTCAACCTCACACAAGAAAAATTAGATCCAACCGATGTGCTTGCACCGCAAATCACAAACCGCTCACGCGTGTATAAAGGAGGTTCATGGAAAGATCGTGTATATTGGTTGAATCCTTCAAGCCGCCGTTATCTCGATCAAGACAAGTGCACAAGTACAATAGGTTTCCGTTGCGCAATGTCAACAGTAGGACAACAACTCCCGGGTGGAACAAAAGACTTTTAACAACCAATCATAATACAATAAAAAAAAGAGTAGAGCCAAATAGGTTCTACTCTTTTTTTTGCCCCCCTCCCTTTAGTTTTCTGTTTCCCCTTTTCTTTCTTTTTTTCTTTTCCTTTCGCTTTTTCCCTCGTTTTTTCTCTTTTCCTCTTCCCCTTTCGTTCTGTGTTAGCGCCTTTATGCGCTAATGGCAACTTATGCTTTTCTCCTCCCTTGGCGTTTGTTTCCCTTCTTTTTCTCTTTCTCCTCGTTCTGTGTTAGCGCCTTTATGCGCTAATGGCAACTTATGCTTTTCTCTTTCCTTGGCGTTTGTTTCCCTTCTTGTTCTCTTTCTCCTCGTTCTGTGTTAGTGCCTTTATGCGCTAATGGCAGCTTATGCTTTTCTCTTTCCTTGGCGTTTGTTTCCCTTCTTGTTCTCTTTCTCCTCGTTCTGTGTTAGTGCCTTTATGCGCTAATGGCAGCTTATGCTTTTCTCTTTCCTTGGCGTTTGT
>JAFXPY010000014.1 GCA_017527495.1 Paludibacteraceae bacterium | reverse complement strand
TTGCCAATCAAGCCGATATAAATATTAATCTATGAGGGGACTTATGTTTTCGATATACTCCGTAGGAGTTTTCTTTTAATAGAGAATAAAGATTTTAATTCGATATTTTTTCCGTAGGAAATTTCTTTTAATCAATATAAATCAAGAGTTTAAGAGAAATTCCCTAACGGGAAATCGCGATATGAAATTACGATATTATGCTATTAAAATATATTTCCTAACGGGAAATTCATTTTTATCGGACAATAAAAGAAAAAAAATCAGCCATTGAATCACTTCAATGGCTGAGAGATATTCATCAGTGTTTTATTGTCACTTTACAATCTTGAACACTTCGTTTCCTACTTTAATCAGGTAGAAGCCTTGCGAGAGACGAATTGTCTCTATGCTACCGGTACTTGCGACTGAATAGACTAACCTACCCTGCGCATCAAAGACGAGTAATGAGCTGCCTTGCGGAATACGGCTCAATTCAATGCCATCAGCTGTTGACATATATGTGATACCTTCATAAATGAATGAGCTCAAAGCTGATGTTCCGGAGTTGTCAGTCAAGAACATATTTTCTTCCGACACGGCTTGACCCTCAGGTTGAACAGTGAAGTAGTATTCAGTTATTGAATCAAGATTTTCAACCACATAGGTCTGAACATTCCCCACTTGCACAGGATAACCTTCGAGCGAAACATTTTCCTCTTTCTCGCCACCTGTATAGACTTTGATTGTCTTGATAATCACACGTTTGCCTTTCTCCGGATTACTAAACACAAGATTTACATTTTTGAATGCCTCATTTGCCTCAATACTGATTGAATATGTATCGAAAGCGTTGGTCAATTCTTGTGTAAATTTACTTGACCCCAACTGGATAACAACCGGACAAGCGTCTTGATTGTAGTATTTTGCTTCAAACTCTATTCTTCCACCTTCAGAAAGGTCTATATTAGAGAATGTCAGTGTTCCTACCTGACTACCTGAGCCGAGGCGCAGACCTCCCTGGCTCTCCACATTGGTATAACCGCTCTTTGCACCGTTTGTTGCTGCACAATCATCAGACATTACCAATACCTCTTCAACACCGATGGTAGATTTTTGATATACATTGACCGTATAATTTGTTGTTCCGGCATTAGTCCAATTGAGTCGCACACTCTTATAAGTAATATCACTTACGGGTAAAATCTCAAACAAGCAACTGCCTTGTACAGCAATCGTGCGTGTTGCAAAATCTGCGCTTGACACAGACAATTCTGCTTTATAAGAGCCTATGGTCTTAGGTGTGAAATTCAAATCCACCTCAACACCATTGTTCACTTCATCGGCAGTGAGTTGGTTGCGCGAGAGAGTAAAGGCATTGTCATTGATTTGCAGGCTCACGCCGCTTGAAAGATTTGTTCCGCGAACGAGAAGTTTATAAGTCTCTGTCGTTCCAACATTATTGTTGTTGATAAAGATATTTTCAGCCGGGCTGACAAGCGAGGCTACACATTGTCCTTTGAGAGTAACAGTGACGGTGTTAGAACCATTGCTCGAAAGAGTAAGCGTTGCAGTATGGTTGCCGAGAGCAGCCGGTGTGTAACTAACGGCTATGTTTGTGCCATTATTGGCTGTTGCTGCCGGTATGGTTGGAGTCGATACGCTGAAATAAGCGGCATTGGCACCTGATATTGTAAGTTGGACAGGAGCATTGAGCAGGGCTGCCTCAACAAATAAGTTGGCTGATACTGTTTTATTCAGCGAGGCAGAACCCACCTCAACAACAGAACCTGCTTTAGGAGTGAGAATAGTAGGTGAGGTCGGTGCATTGTAGCAACCGGTAAGGTCGGAAGCCTCATATTCGGGTGCATAGGCTGACATGATATTAGCCAAATTGAGCACTTCGTTTTTGTTGTCGCCCCAGATATATTCCACCAAGCACGGATAATCTATAAACGGATTGCGGTTGTGCTGTTTGGCATAGATGGCGTCATTACGGTCGCGTTCTTTTTGCGAAACAGGATCGAGGCGGTGCCATTTCAGCAAGAGGTTAAGACCATACGAAGTCAATGCACCGGGACCATCAAAAATAACATTGCCTCCTGAGCCTTCAAAGCTCTTGTTCATATAGGCACAAAGCATATAGAAATAGCCACGCGCTATATCTCCTTTGTATTCGTCATCTACTTCAAATACTTTTCCGGAATAACCCGGGAATGTTGACGAACCGAGTTTTCCACGCGCCTTGTTGCTCAGTCGTGTGCCACCCTGACACTCGCCATAAGGATAGTTGCTGCGTTGGTTATTGACATAACCATCAGTAGGCAGGACATGAAAAGCATCTGATTTGGCAGCACCATCAGCGCCCCATGATTGAGGAATGGTGTGTTCACGATTGTAGCAATTGCATACATCTTTATAACTTCCGCAGGTCTTTGAGGTAGAAAAAGCACAATCAGAATAGGTGTCCCATATCGTACCATCGGCACGGACATCAGATGTTTTATACACATCATACAAACCATCATAACCCACATTAGTATGGTTTGAGATTTTATTTGATAAGGCCGTTTGAATGTCCTTACCTTTTTTGCCGTCAATAGACGAGTAATAATCGGCAGGAGGTTCTGCCATAAGTGCTAATGCATTGAGCAATAAGCATAAAATTGATAATTGTTTTTTCATGATAAAGCGAATATTTATTTTGTTATTAAAATATTTACGATTTACTTATTTAGTGAGCTATTTGATTTTATTTATTATTTTTTCCCTTTTCACCTTTCACTTTTCACCTTAATAAAGTTCCACTACTGTTATTCCGGCACCGCCGAAATCAACATGTTCGTCGCGAAAATCTTTGACGCATGCCACTGTAGGCAGATATTGCCGTATCAGTTGTCTCAATATGCCATTCCCTGTCCCATGCAAGATACGCACCTGTGTTGCCCCCACCATAGCCGCATCGTCAAGAAAATACATAACAGCCTCAATAGCCTCATCGCCACGCATACCGCGCACATCAAGTTCCGACTTGAAATGCAGTGCTTTATTATGTATCTGCGTGGCAGCAGTATTGAGTTGAGTGATAGTTATTTTCTGCGCTTTTTTCACCGCTGAAGGCGGCAAGAGCTCGAGTTTGTTCAGAGCGATATAGGTCTTTATGTCACCAATTGCTACAAGGGCTTTTTTGTCGTTCAACTCGAGCACTATGCCATTGATGTTCTGGTCTTTGATACGGACATCATCACCGACTTTGATCTTGTCGATACGCGTTGTTGTCTGTTTTTTCTGAGGTTCTTGTATCTGTGTCTTCAGTTTTTCGATTCGTGAGCGGGCCTGTTTGGTTTGCTGTTTTTCTGCTTTCGATTCTTTTATCTCACGAATAGTCTTTTCTATTGTGGCATTCGATTCTTGCAGCAACTGATTAGCTTCTTGTTTTGCCTGCTCTATGATTTGACGGCGTGTTGATTTTATGTTGTCAAGTTCATGTTCGTAGTGTTCCACCTGCGCTGCAAGGCGTTTTTCTTGTTGGTGTATTTGTTCGCGTTTGGTCTCCCAGTAGCGCTTGTCGCGAGCTATGTCTTGAAGATGTTTGTCGTAATCGACATAGTCATTACCCACCAAATCTTTTGCGGCTTGAATAATATTTTGCGGCAGACCGATTTTGTGTGCTATTTCAATTGCAAAACTACTTCCCGGGCGACCGATTGAGAGCTGAAACAAAGGTTGCAACTGTTGACGGTCGTACAGCATAGCACCATTGACCACGCCTTCCGCATCTTGCGCATAGTGTTTGAGGTTTTGATAGTGCGTCGTTACAATGCCATAAGTTCCCTTACTGCGCAATTCCTCAAGAGTGGCTTGTGCTATCGCTCCGCCAATTTGGGGCTCGGTTCCACCACCCATCTCATCAATCAACACAAGTGTTTCTGGTGTGGCATTTCGCACAAAATACTTCATGTTCAACAAGTGAGAAGAATAGGTCGAGAGGTCGTCGTCAATACTCTGCTCGTCGCCTATGTCGATGAACATCTGCTGAAACAATCCCACGCGCGAAGTCTCTTTGAGAGGTATCAACATACCACATTGAAGCATATACTGAAGCAAAGCTACTGTCTTGAGGCACACCGATTTACCGCCGGCATTAGGTCCGGAGATAAGCAAGATACGCTGCTTGCTGTTGAGCGTGATATCAAGCGGAACGACAACTTTGTTTTCGTCCTTAAATTTCAAGTAGAGCAAAGGATGAACAGCCTTCTGCCACTCAACGATAGGTTTGCGTTGTATCTGAGGAGATATAGCATTAATCTGCTGAGCAAACAAAGCTTTGGCTCGCAAGAAATCAATATAGCCTAAGAATTGTTGCGAATCGGCTATATTAGGTAAGAAAGGGCGTAACTTGTCGGTTGTGGCGAGCAGGATACGCTGTTTCTCACGACGTTCTGCACTCTCAAGTTCGCGGATACGATTGTTGGCTTCCACAACAGCCGTTGGCTCAATAAATATTGTCTTACCCGTTGCAGACTCGTCATGCACTATACCACTTATTTTACGCTTGTACATTGGCGAGACAGGTATAACAAGTCGTCCTTCACGCAACGTTGGCGCGGCGTCTTTATCTACTATACCATCGGCCTGTGCTTGGCGCAAGATAGTAGTCAAAGCACGTGAGACAGACCCTTGTGAGGCAGCTATGTCGCGTCTTATCTGAGCCAATTCCGGCGACGCATTGTCTTTGATATGCCCGAATTTGTCGAGCACACTATTGATAATATTTAGAATCGTAGGGATATATTCCGCCGCACTATTTTCTGCAAGAGCCGACAGACGAGGGAAGCGTCCTTTGTCGAGTTGCAAAAGAAAAGAGGTTAGTTCGCGAAGCGAATTAGTGGTCTTTTGCAGATTGAACAATTCAGCTTCGTCAAGGAAAAGACCTTCGACGCGAATACGAGACAGCATATCACGCAAATCATAATAGTTGCCGACAGGGAAATCAATCGACGCATCATTCAGAATAGTAAGAATCTCATTCGTTGTTGAGACGCGACGAACGATATCGGTATAGTTGGTAGAAAACGACATTTTATCTACCTCTTCAACCCCTATGGCAAAAGAGCACAATGTTTTCAACATAGTGCGCACTTGGTCGAAACCTATTTTCTGCTCGAAATTTGCGGGATAAATCACAATAAATCCAAATAAATGCTAAAAGTTTGCAAAGTTAGTTAAAAAATCCCACATAAAAAAAGATATTGCGTTAAAAATGATACAGCATTAAGATGATGTGGAATAAGACAAATTTCCCTAATGTTTGTAAAACATTTCCCTATAATTACTATCACCCCTTCAACCTATGTTGCAAAAACATGTACAATCGTGGTGAGAGGTTGATCAGAAAGCGTTTGCGCAAAGCATATTTCGTCAGCATGTAATCCGACAAGGGAAAGACTTGTAATTCTCTCATCTTAGCCAACACTTGTTCTCGATTTTCATAATCAACTTTGGCCACTGAGGTCAAGACACCTATCACGGTGTTTGCCACCATACCTTCAAACCAGCGCTTATCATCTGCTTGCCGTGCAAATTCTTTTATCCTACTTATGAGCCATATCTTGTCATCAATAACCTTTTGTTTTTTCTCTTTCGACACGCTCTTCGTGATACTTCCGGTACGGACTAAATAATTATAGACCAATAAGTTTGTTGAGGTTACACGCTTTGCTTCAAGCATTACACGCGGCGTCCAATCCGAGTCTTCAAAATATCTGCCTGAAGTAAATCTAATCTGCGCTAATTGACGAGTAATGACAAACATACATGCATAGCAACCTATTCCCAAACGCTCATTCAAAAAAGTCAATCCATTGCATACTTTGTCGGAATAATCAGCAAAGGCTTTATCCACTTTATTAGGCTTCACTACCACTCCGCTCTCGTCAACATTTTGATAATTAAAGCGTAAAATATCAAGCTTATCTACAATCATTTTGTCTGTCAGAGATTTAAGAACATTGGGTTGCAGATAATCATCCGAATCAACAAACATAATGTACTGCCCGCTTGACTGAGCAACACCTGCATTTCGAGCTTCACTCAACCCTGCATTTTGCTGATGTACAACCTTTATATTTACATATTGTTGCGCATAATCATCAGCAATCCGACCACTTCGGTCGGTGCTTCCATCGTCTATTAGCACAATCTCATATTCCTCTGCTGACAGATTTTGGCAGAGCAATGACTCTATACACTTCGAAAGATAAGCTTCGACATTATAGATAGGTACTATGATTGACAATATCAACGTATTATTCTCCATTTCTCCAACTTAAATAAAATGCGTTCTATAAAATTGACTAATCCCCAAAGGTGATGTTTTTTCAGTCTTTGATATTGAAATACAGCAAAAGAGAAATTGTCGTAGTCGCTGAGCACACTTGCGGGCACGACTTTTTGCAGATAATCACGGCGCTCGCGCGCAATCAAATCCTTGTTTTTTCCTCCACTCTCACTCACTCCGCCCATATCGAATATTGTAACATCAATATCAACATACACAGGCCGCTCTCCGCCAACAGCAACTGCATCAACAAACCATTTCCAATCGCTGCATATCTTCATCTGCTCGTCATAAAGGCCATATTTGTCGAACAACTCACGGCGGATATATACACTGTCGTGATTCATTGTGCCTTTGTAGAAATAGAGAAAAGACGAGGGGTTGTACATACTGCCCTTAGTTGCTCTGTCTGTCAGCAAACGACCATCAGGCATGGCTTTAATCATATTGCCATAGAGCATATTGGGGTAATCATTGTCTTTCAATGCCTGCATCATACGCTCCACTACATTTGCTGCTGCAAGCATATCGCCTGAGTTGAGTATTTGTATATAATCGCCTGTGGCTTTTTTCAGACCTTTGTTCATACCATTATAAATGCCATTGTCTGGTTCCGACACCCACACTACAGAATAGTCTGCCTTACGAGCATACTCTTCAATGACCGACTTGCTGTCATCTTTTGAGCCTCCATCAATAATCACATGCTCAAGCTCTTTACACGTCTGTTCTTCAACAGAGCGAAGCGTTTTTTGCAATCCTGCTGCATCATTGAAATTGATAGTTACTATTGATAATTTTACTGACATAACCTAATTATTTTCTCATTTTACCATTTATGATTTAGTCATTTATTTGGCTATTTGGCTTTATTTGTTCATTTTTCCTGTGAGTTATATTCTTGTTTCTCACAGCGAAGCGGCCTTAGTTCTATCTATACTTACTTTCATTGCAATCTTCAAGTATTGATAGATACGATTCATATCGGCTCAGTGCAATATCTCCGTTTTCAAGAGCTCGCACCACAGCACAATCAGGTTCATCGATATGCAGGCAATCGCTGTATTTGCACTCTGCCGCATAGTGAAATATCTCAGGGAAATAATGCCCTACTTCTGTCTTTTGCATATCAAGTGTTCCAAATCCTTTTATGCCCGGTGTGTCAATAATCCAACCGTCATTATATGGATACATCTCGGAGAATGTTGTGGTGTGCATGCCTTTGTTGTGCGCCTGAGAGATTTGTCCTGTTCGTGCTACATTTTCGCCCAACAAGAGATTCAGTATAGTTGACTTTCCCACTCCTGAATTGCCTGAAAGAAGGACTTTTTTGCCACTAAACAGCTCTGAAAGTTGTTCTTTTGCCTGCGCTTCGATAGCACTAATCACATACACCTGATAGCCTAAATGTTCGTAGATTTGTTTCCATTGTTCGACAGCCGACAAATCTTCCTCTCCGTACAGATCAGCTTTATTCACGATTAGACATGCCGGCACACGATAGGCCTGTGCTGTTGCGAGAAAACGGTCGATAAAGACAAGCGATGTGATGGGATGATTGACAGTTACGACAAGTGCAGCCAAATCGACATTAGCTGCGATTATATGCGATTGTTTCGACAGATTTGTCGAACGACGGATGATATAATTCTGTCTGTCTTCAATTTCTTTTATCCACGCAGTACCATCGTTTTGCTGCTGTACCTCTACCCTATCGCCTACCGCAACAGGGTTTGTGGCACGAATACCGCGTATGCGGAAATTGCCTTTCACGTAACATTCTATTTGCCTGCCATCGTCGGTCAGCACAAAATAGCTGCTTCCTGTATTTCTAATTACGAGTCCTTTCATACTACATAGTGAGTTGCAAAGCTACTTTTATTCCATTTCTTTGCCATGGTCCCAACCCTTCGGTGTAGGTTAGGCGCCTTATATAATCGATTCGCAAAAAGCGAAAAATATTTTCAATACCAACAGAGATTTCCATATAAGGCATTGAAGTTGACAAAGTATGAGTATATGCCGGAAACTTGTACAAATCGCCGGCACAACCTTCGAGCAAAGCATTGTTTCTGTCCGACAGATGCCCATACAAGCCGTTGAACGACACCACCTCGCGCCATTTCAGTCTATTGACAAACGGAATACGATTGAGAATAAGTCCGTTGAGGTGATAGGTTAAGTGCCAAGAGACATACT
Organism: Paludibacteraceae bacterium; assembly: GCA_017527495.1. Taxonomy (GTDB): domain Bacteria; phylum Bacteroidota; class Bacteroidia; order Bacteroidales; family Paludibacteraceae; genus RGIG6639. Next base: position 73,787 of record JAFXPY010000014.1, on the reverse strand, counting down.
TGTCCGTTGCAAATTCAAGTCCTTCAATCTGATTGAAGGCATTTTTGTGAATAAACAATCCTTTAGGAGCCACTGTGCGTGCAAATAAAAGTTTCGGGAAAGGCAAGCCTCTCAAATTACCATTTTTTCTGTCAAATCCAAACACTGCACCTCCTCTAATACACATGTCAATATAGCCAAACGACGACATCATCAACCGATATTCCGCAGAAAGCTCAGTGTGATTATAGAACATATCATGCTCTATCATATAGCCAAAGGTATTTTTTAGTCCAAAAATCGGTGCTCGCTTCGACAATTCCGTCAAGTGTTTTGATTTTTCGTTTCGGCTATTATATAATGGCCTATTAGGCGAATAGGTCAAATGGAGTTTCAGTTTGGCGGTTTGAAAGGAGTTTATGCTCTTAAGTTTTGGATCAACAAAATAATATCTCACCGAACCGGCTGCCTCATTATGTTCATACTCGGCTGAAGCGAAAAAAGACAAACCATTGTGCCACTCTTGTTCGTAACTTATCCCGCCTCTTGCCACATATTGTGCTTTATGATTCCATTTGCTCGGATCGGCCCAACTTGCAGGGTCGAAAGAGAAAAAGATATTGTCACGCGTTATGTTTTCAAAAGATATACTTTGTTCTTCAACATCATAGCCGCCAAAAAGACTCAGGTTATGCCGTGGCGATTCACCAACATAATGCTTCTTGCTGTTGAACGCATAAGTTAGTGCAACGCTGCCCTTTGGTCGTTTGTCTTTAAAGCCGTATGCCAAATGAGTTTCAAAGAATATGTGCGGATGAGCCGCTACTGTTGTCATTCCGCCGACAGAGACCCGCCAACCCTCAATACCATTATAACTCACAGTGTTGAAAATCGGTCCGATGTCAAATTTACTACTATCGAACGTCATGTCCGGTGTTGTCGGCAGATAACCTTCACGAACAATGGCCACCGTTTTGGAAATAGCCTGAAAACTTTTCAGCCTCATCACTTCCGCCGACAGAGAGTCGCACACTTGTTCGCTCTGCGTTATAGGCACAGGTCTTACCTCGTTCCAATAGCCCCGCTTATGTTGTTCGGCAGAATCGGCAACAACGACATCACCTTGCATCTCAAACAAATCGTCTGCGAGTTTCTCGCCCAAATCGAAAGAACCCGTGTTTCGTTGATACCGAGCATAAAGCGAGTGTTTCATCCAGCGGTGAAGAACAAAACTTGTTTCCATCAGTGTTGATTCAACAGCCCATTGCCCGTTGGATTGTTGCTCAAACCGCTGAGTGATACGCAAGTTGTTGATCCAATTGAGATTAATCTTTGAGCTAACCTGCATTATACAAGCTTTCACTGCATAACTTGAATCATTGACGACATATATGTGTCCGGAAAATCCGAGAGAATAACTATTTACGGGCACAAAGCCTAAATCGATACATACCGTATTGTCAAGCAGCACGGTGTCCATTATATAATAGTGGTAGAAAGCATTACCTTGTGTTGACGACAGCGGACTGACAAAATCAGCCAGCATGAGCTCAATATTGTTGTTGCGCACATCAACGGGCACAAAAAGTGCGTTGATGTTGGCATCGAGTGTTCCTTGTTCAAAATACTTGTCCATCCCTGCCCATGTCTTTGAACTGATGTAGGCACGTTGTCTCTTGAATGGACTTGTCTTGCGATATTCTTCTTGCAGTATTTTTTCGCGAATAGAGATTGGCAAATAAGGATATGTCGTTGAATTTTGATTGTTATGCAAAGTTTGCGACAGAGCGAGTGTATCGACATATTTCTCTAAAAATTTCAGTTCACGCCGGAAAGCATTGCGGTCAAGATTGAAATCGAAAGGCATGATATTCATAGTAAGTTTTTCATAGGTATGCGCCACATAGTTGGTGTCGAGTGCATTTTGTTTTTTATGCGCCAAAACGCTGTCAAGCAATTCAACAGCGGGATTGTTGCGGCGCGAATAGCGTTGTCTTTTGGGAACGATGACCACCTCTTCCACCTCATAGATTTCAGGCACAAGGCGTATCGTCACTTTTTGCGAAGTACGCGCTTTTATGGTTGAACGCTCTGTTTTGTAGCCCATCATTCGGAAAACAGCCGTTGTTGAATTGCGCTGATTATGCAAATTGAATTGTCCTTTTTCGTTGCTCAATGTTCCGATTGATGTTCCTTGGAAATAGATTTGTACGTACGGAATAGGTTGTCCGGTTTGAGCATCTAACACAACGCCATAGATACGAGTTGTATCATTGCCGAGTGCTTCGGCAACATTTGCTATCAGAAAGAATAGCAAAAAAAGAATAATATGTGTTCTGTTAGTCAATATTTTAGAAAAAAAGCCACAGAGCGATAGAAATGCAAGTGCATAGTTTTCGCTCTGTGGATGATATGATTTATTGATTAGTCAAAATCTAATGGCGAGAAAAGTTTTGATTTACTTACTTTCTGCATCTTGCCATATTTAGCTTGCAAAGCTTTTTGGTCGATTTTCTTTGGGTCGCCCATGATGATAATTGTGATTGGTTTGCCTTTTATCTCAGCATTGTAGTAATTGACGATATCTTCAAATGTGAGTGCGTCAATTTGTTTGAGTTGCTCAATTGCCGGATCTTGAGTATATCCGAGGCGTTGCCATTCAGCAAATACCATTGCTTTAGTGCGGAAGTTAGGTTTGCCTGTAAGTGTTACTTGACGCAGATAAGCTTTGATATTTTCAATACGCTCCGGGTGTTGAGGCATATCAGAGAGCAGATCCATATAGGTGCTGACAGCATCAACTACTTTGTCCGGTTGGCAACCGACATAACCAATCAGACATGTTTTGTTGCCCGGGTTGTTAGGTGTCGAAATATATCCGTAAGCTGTGTATGCCAACGAGCGTTTTTCACGAATTTCGTGCATCACAAGACCTGAAAAACCGCCTGAGAAATATTGGTCGAAAGCTTCAACATTCACTGTTTGGTTCAGATCGAACGGCTTGCCGTCAACATAGAAATACACTTGTGCCTGCTGTGATTGACTATTCGGCAAGAAATAGATTTGAGTCTTGTCGTATGTTGCTTTTGGCAAATCGATAGGTGATTCTGTCGGGAGCATATCTGCTGTTTGCGGAATGACCTTGATTACTTCCTGAATCGGTTTTTTACCTACATAGAAAGCTTGCAAATCATATTTTGTTGCCTTTGCAAATTCAGCTGTAAGCTGAGGTATATTCAAACCGATAAGTTCTTTGAGGCTCAGACGATCGAGATAAGGTGATTTTTCTTTATAGAGCATATAGCTCAGGAATGCACCTCGCAAAGCTCCTTCTTGTCTTTGCTCGCGTAAACGACCAGAGAACTCATTACCTTTGATTTGGTCTAACTGCTTGTCGTCAAGTTTTGGCATGAGGATTTGGCGTTGAACAAGTTGCATAATATCATTGAGTTTGTCTTCACGACCTGACACATACACTGTCAGATAGTTAGCACCGACACTATATGAGCATTGTCCTCCAGCCTCTGCGAGCTGACGACGGAAAGACTGAGCGTCGGTTGAAGGCATCACACCTGCCATCTCCATCAGGTCAGTTGCATATTCGAGTTTTGGCATTTTGTCTGTACCAACACCATAGCGGAGCACAAGACTGAAGATGTCGTTTTTCTTGTTCTCTGTGTAGTAGAGGCGGATATGCTCATCGAGTTTAACTTGTTGAACCTCGCTCATGTCTGAGAATTTTTCTTCAACCGTACCCATAGGTATTTTCTTGAAGTCCTCGGCATATTGTGTTGTCTTGCCTGTTGGTGGTTCAAGCGGTAAAATCTTTGGTTTGTCGAGTTTGGTTTTCTTTGGGTCGCCTTCTTCAAACTCGAAAGTCATGTAGTTGGCGTCAAAATATTTTTTAGCCACGCGCATGATATCCTCTTTTGTCATGGCAAGCACTTTTTTCTTCATGTCGAAGAAATAGCTCGGGTCAAGGTCGTAGAGGAACATTTGGTGTGCGATAGCCTCTTTTGCACCCTGCGATTCAAACATTTGGTCGAAAGACAAAGCTGTTTCATTTTTCACAGCTTCAATGCGCCAATCTTCAATATCACCCGTTTTGAGTTTGTTCAATTCGTCGAAAATAATTTTGCTTGTTTGCGAATTTGATTCAAATTGCTCTTGGTTATAGTCGTAGTAAGGAATAGCATATACCATAATACGACCCATGTCGCGGCGTGTATCACTATAAGCTTGTGCTGCTGTGATTGTACCGTCAAGCATCAGCTTGTCGAAAAGACCTGTGTTTTGTGAGTTGTTGAGCAAACTCATGACAACCTCAAGATAGAGTTCGTCAGGATCACCAACTTTGACACCTTTATAGCCAAATACGAGCTCAGGATAATAACCTACTTTTTCTGAGAATTTCGGGTTTCCTTCAAAACTTGTCTCTGTCCATGAAACTCTTTCAGGCAATGGTTTGGCCTCGAAACGACTGAATGTTTTTTCAATCATTGGTTTAATCTCTTCAGTATTGAAGTTACCTACAAGGATGAGAGCCATATTGTTTGGCACATACCATGTGTTGTAGAAATCAATAATCTTGCTCAGACGCGGATTTTTGAGGTGCTCGGCAGTACCTATAATATCTCTCTCGTATGGGTGTCCTTTATAGAGGTGTTCTGAAATGAAGTTTTGTTGGAACGATGCAGCATTGTCCTGACCCATGTTGTACTCTTCAAACACATTTTCCAATTCGGCTTGGAAAGCACGGAAGACAGGGTTGACAAGACGATCGGCATAAATATTCAACCAGCGCTCCATTTGGAAAGGCGGGAAATAGTTGAAATAGTTGGTTCGATCGTAAGCTGTTGTTGCATTCAGTCCTTCTCCACCAATGTACTCAATGAGGTTAGAAAAATCGTCGGTTGCACCATACTGTGCAGCTTCGCGCGACTTCTCGTTGATTTGTTTTGTGAGTGCCTCGCGCTTGGCAGGGTCGGTTTCTGTGGCAAACTCATCGTAGAGACGAATAATTTCCTCGTAGATAGGTTTTTCTTTTTCCCAATCAAGCGCACCTATTGTCTGTGTTCCTTTGAACAACATGTGCTCAAGGTAGTGAGCCAAACCGGTGTACTCTTTTGGCTCGTCAATAGAGCCGGCACGCACAAGGACTTCACCATAAACATTTGGTGCGTCTTGGTCTTCCCAGAGAATGACAGTCAGTCCATTGTCAAGTTTGTAAATGGTCAGTCCGTCACTTTCGTGTTGTGCCATGACCATCATGCTCATAACTCCAAGCACAATAGTCAGTAAAAATTTTCTTAAGTTCATAATTGTATCTATTAAAAATAATTATTCTTCCACCAACATTTTTATTTCCAAATCAGGTTTCGACAATCTAAGTCGGAGCCATCTGACGACTTTCTCCTGTTCGTCTTCATTTGGCATTTTTTGCCATGTTACATACATGACAGATGTTATTTTTGATTGTGAGTTATCGTCAACAGAGAACATCTCGCTAACACTTATGCTTTTCAGTGATTCATACGTTATTTGCATTTCACTCAAAAGCTTGGAATAGAGTTCGTCGTCGTTTCCTTGTGCAATAGCAAGTTGCGAGCGCAAACTATTGATCACACTGTCCTGCTCACGGATTTTCACATCTTTTTTGTCTATCAGATTGACCCATAAATCATTCTGCTTGTCCCAATCAATCGGATTGCCATTGAGTTCTTTGATTTCAAGTCGTGTCTTGTCCAGCGAATAATCATTCAGGTGCTTATAGAGATAATCATACTGCGTGGCTGTGAGATTTTGTCCAACAAAAGTAAGTACAATCAAGCTTGAGTCACTGTCGTATTCTTTTTCGTATTTGATGAGTTCTTGGTCAACAAAGAACTCGTTGTTTTGAATAGAGTTGATATACTTCACAGCTGCGGTATTGAATGTTGATTCCCGAATGACAATTACGGCAGTTATCACACTTGGTATCATCACAATAGTTGCAAACACATAGAGCATTGCTTTGGCTCTTTTTTGTCTTTTCTGATTAGCCTCACTCTTGAGCGGGAAATTCAGAAATCTCACCATTGCGAATGTGGCAGTGGCGATAAAGAACGAATTGATAAAGAACAAGTAGAATGCGCCAAAGAAATAGCTCCATTGAGCCGTAGCGAGTCCATAACCGGCAGTACAAAGCGGAGGCATAAGAGCCGTGGCTATTGCCACACCTGAAATGGTTACTATCGACTGTTCTTTGCGCGTTTTTGCCACTATGCCTGCCAATCCGCCAAAGAAAGCTATCAATACATCATATATCGTCGGACGCGTGCGGGCAAGCAATTCGGATTGAGCATCGTTCAGCGGACTGAGAAAGAAATACAGTGTTGAAGCAACAAGACTTATTGCCACCATGAGCAACAAGTTTTTCAGTGCCCGTTTGAACAGCTCCATATCAAGTATGCCTACCGACAGGCCCAGACCAATGATAGGTCCCATAAGAGGCGATATCAACATTGCACCGATAATTACCGCTGTTGAATTGACATTAAGACCAACGGATGCTATAACAATGGCAAAAGCAAGCACCCACACATTAGTTCCACGAAGCTCCACTTCTGATTTTACAGACTCTATTGTCGCTTCAACCGCCGTGTCAGACGACAAACTTGCACGTCTCAAAAAACGCACCCATAAAGACGATATTTTTTCCCTTACTCCCATTGTATTCTAAAACAATAAACGTTCAAATTGTTGATCTGTCAGCACGGCTTCTTCTATCATATCAACACTAAACAACTCTCTTTCGTCAGTCAGGACATTGGCACCTGTCAGTTGCCACGTTCCATCAGCATATTGCAACGACATAGGTTTAATTTCAAGCAACAATCTCTTGCGTTTGTTTTTGCGATAGTGAATTTTCACTATCTTGTTTTCTTTTATGCCTCTGAGCAACACATCAAGAAAGCGAAAACGGGGTTTATAGTTGCCAAAGAGTACCACACCTTTCTGGTTTTGTGCTTCAAGCACAAACTGTTGCATTGCCAGAGCATCAAGAAACATCTCATGAGCACCTGATTTCTTTGCTTCAGCCGGAAAATCGAAGTAGTACATATAGGGTTGCCGTTTGGTTACACCTATTTTCAGTCCGAACACCTTATTGATTTCTCCACGCCAACGCTGAAACTTACGCCAATCAAGCGGCTGCCCCTTGCTCAAAAGACGATTGGCCTGCCAGAGGTCGGATATCTGCTGAAAAGTCAGAGCCTCATTGACATTAAGCGTTTGTATGAGCCAATTATATTTTCTGATTAGATTGTTGTTCATAATGTTTATCTAATTCCAAAAGTGAATACAACACGATGACTTGAAGTGTCGAGGTCAATCATACTGCTGCCGGGGAAGGGATAGAGCGCACCGCGGGTGATTCGGTACTGATAAGCCAAATCAACAAGGACTATATTGTTGCGGAAGCCAAGTCCGGCACCTATGTAATGACGTATATTGTCAAGTGCATATTCCGTATCTGTACGCATCGTATTGTAAACCAAATAGCGTTGTGGATTAGTACTTCCTGCTGTCAGCTGAACCATGTATCCGGCACGAAGTGCAAAGCCTTCGGAAATAAATAATTCACCACCGACACGAATTGAGTGCTGACTTTTTAGGGATTTTCGGATTAGCTCATTTTCTGTTTTCCAGCCGTTGGTGTTACCCGAATTGGTTAGATATTTCATCGTTGAATATGGTTCAAAATCGTACTGTACGCTGAGCAAAGCACGATTTGAAAAAGTGGCTGCTACACCGGCAGAGACACGCATCGGATTGGTGAGTTGGTACTTAATCAACTCTGTTTCAGGAGAGTGGACATCCTGATTAATGACTTTGTTTTCATCGTTAAGCACACCGATTGAATACAAATCGCCATAGTATTTCTCTCTATAATTCATCAGTGTTGGTGTTTGGTACGAAACAGCAATGCGCAACATATCAACAGGTCGGTAGATCAGACCGAAAACGCCACTGAAACCTACACCCGACACCTTATAGTTGTTGACGATATCAAAGCTACCACCTTTCTCAAAAAACTCAGTATAAGTGATTTCCTTGCTATACTCCATGAGCCGCATTGTTGCACCAAGACCGAAATAGAATCTATTGCTCACATTGCCACCCCATGCAAGATTCCAGTCGTCAACAAAACCTCTTTCTGAAGAACGATATTGCGGTGTAACGGTCTCTTTGTCGCCAAGAATAGTTGACCATTGTCCGTCGCTGGTGGCGTTGAGAAGATAACCATCATACCCTAAAGCTGAGAGCCATGCAACATTAATATCATCAAAAACTTTATAGTTGGTAATGCCATTCGGATTGATTATTGTTCCGTTGGAGAAATTAGCCATATAGTCGGTCATTGAATAGTCTTGTGGTACAGAATTGACAGAGATATCTCTGTTGAAATTTTTTATTCTGTTATACCCTAACATAAAACTATTCGACACGAGTCCTGATTCAGCCGCATGATTGAAATTCACCACAGCATTGGCTTGACCACACGATACACGAAAATTTCTTTCTGTGTACGGACTTGCTCCCCATGTTGCGTAAGTTCGTTCTCCGGCCAAATCCAGAGTGATTGAGAAATCGCTTTTGCGAAACACGCCGAGAGCAGCAGGGTTGTCCTTCACTGCGCTCGGGTCGCCACCGAGAGCAAGAAAAGCACCTGACATACCGACATAGCGGGCTGTTCCAAACAAATCTTGTTGCGCAAATTTCCACGCATCATAAGAATCTTGTGCCATAGCTACTTGCGAGATAACAAGCAAAATTACTAACAGGTATTTTTGAATTGTTCTCATTTTTTCTCCTTTCTTTCTGTTTGGTTAATTTGTTTTGGTTCTATCGTGTCGTGCTTATTGCTCGGCACACTATCTTCAATGAAAATAATCTCTTTTGCTCCATCTTTATAGCGCGGCTGAACGCCCTCAGATTGCTTTGTTCTGCTTTGAAGAGAAGGCCTAACCGTCGGCGAATAATATATATCGTCTATATAATCGTCTGCAAAAATAGCAACACTCACCACAGCAATTAAAAAAGTCAGGAAAATATATTTTTTCATTGTTTTTTATCTTTTTTTAATGTTTATAACAAATATTGTACCAAGTAAGAAAAAATCACATTATATCTTTAACCAACAAATTCATTTGCTCAGCATTTGAATCTTTGATAATCAACCATTTTTGCCAAAATTCCGTCATTTGAGGCAGGGCATTTTTTTGCAGAAATCCTTCAGAGCCCTGACTATCAATTTGATTAAAGACCATACCGACTGTTATTTTATTGATATCAAGTGCAGGTGTATAGGCTTTTTCGGCATCATTGTCTGAATACACTTCATTCAGAACACCTACTTGCGGATCGGCCAAACGCGACAGCAACTGACTTACCAAACGGAATGGCAGGTGATTGTCTTTGGACAGTTCTGACACGGTGAGAGGTTTCTCGCCGGCTTCAAAACGCTTCACAATCAAATAGGTCAAATAGAGTGTTATGTAATCTTTGTAACGACGGCTGATATTCTCTATATCCTCTTCGTAATTATGGTTCTCATAATTCTGTAAATCGTACGACAACTCTGCTCCAACCAAGATCATCACACAAGTAATCCACATCAAAAACAAGAGAATAGGAATAGAGGCGAATGTTCCGTACACGACATTATATCTCGACAAACTGACCACTCCTGAAATCAGCAAAGTCTGGAATATCTCGAATGTAGTACCTATCAATACCCCCGGAATGAGTGCACTCAGAAATTTGACTTTAGTGTTAGGCGTCAGCCAATACAACAATGTGAACACTATCCACGAGAGAATGTACGGGCTCAGCTTAATCATAACTCTTTTCCCGAAGGCAAGCGTGTCTTGCAAGTTGTCGCTAATAAGCGATTCAAAATAGATATTCAATCCGCTTGACACAATAATCAAAATCGGTATTAGAATCAGTATAGTCAGATAGGCAGTCATCTGTCGGACGTATGAGCGCGATTCTTTGACTTCCCAGATTTTGTTGAAATAGGTTTCTATTGTACTCATGAACGAATACACCGCCCAGAGCAACACCAGCAAACCAATACCAAGGAATGTTCCTCCCTCTGCTGTTTCGAGGTAGCGCTGAACAAAGCCCATAATGGTTGGAACGACGCCTTCAATTTGGGCAAACGACGATTGCATCAATTTGTCTTCAATCACTTGTTCGAAGCCAAATCCTTTGGCGATAGCCAACACGATGGCGAGAATAGGAACTACGGCAAAAGCCATAGAATAGGTCAGTGCTGAAGCTTTTGTACTTAGATCCTTGTTGAAAAAGCCTTTAATCAACAAGTCTATTGTCTTCACTATCGTCAGAGCAATGCGTTTGAAAGAGCCATATCCGTCGCCCGTGGTACGCCAGAGGTCCTCCGTCACAAAAGTATAGACACGACTAAACCATTGTTTTATGTTTGAAAATGTTTTTTTTGCCATTTTTCGCTTCAATTTAGAATCAGCCAATTTGGCTGATACGTTCGGCTGATACGTTCGGCTGATACAAAAATAGGGGAATAGTAGGTCCGTAAGCCGGGTTCTGTTTTAGTCTATCATTTATCTACGATGTATGTTGCCACACACCTCCAGCGATTTACCCTCCGACATCAGGCGGGCAACCTTCAAGCGTCGGTTTACATAATCTTGCAACCCATAGGTTCAGCAGCCACAGGTGTCGCCACCTATGCGGTGAGCTCTTACCTCACCATTTCAACCTTACTCTTACTTGCGCAAAAGCGGTGTATTTTCTGTTCCGTTGACCCGGCTGTCGCCAACCGCTTGCCGTTAACAAGTATGGTGCCCTATGTTGCCCGGACTTTCCTCAACAATCAAGATGATTGCAGCGATAGACCGACCTGCTACTCCCCATTTTTTATGTCTCAAATAAGCATACCTACCTAAATTCTTGCAAAATTAATATTTTTTATTCTTTTTAGCAAAGTTTTTGTTAAAAAAAAGCTTGACTAAAACTATTTTTTGACACTTTGCTACTTTTTATTCAAAAAAAATGAAAAAATGTTGCAATATTACATAAAAAAGTAGTAATTTTGCGATTTAAAAATAACACTTTTCTTTTATTCAAACCAAGATGGAAAAAATTGACGAACTCGATCGCAAAATCTTGCGAATTATAACACAGAATGCACGTATTCCGTTCAAAGACGTGGCCGATGAGTGTGGAGTATCCCGCGCTGCAGTTCATCAACGAGTACAACGCATGTTCGACACTGGCGTGATTATCGGTTCCGGCTATCAGGTCAATCCCAAAATGCTCGGCTACGAGATTTGCGTTTATATCGGTATCACACTTGAAAAAGGCTCTATGTACAAAGAAGTGCTGTCTGAACTCGAGAAAATACCCGAGGTTGTTGAGAGTCAATATACACTTGGTGAATACACTATGTTGATCAAGATGTATGCTAAAAACGACACACATCTTATGGAACTTCTGAATGGAAAGATACAAGAAATAAATGGAGTTGCCAACACAGAAACCCTCACTTCTCTCGACCAAAAAATCCGCCGCACACTGCCGATTGAATGAAAGGAAAAGTGAAAGGTGAAAGAGATTAGAAATGAGAGATTAGAAGTGAGAGATTAGAAGTGAGAAGTGAGAGATCTCTAACACCTAACAGCAAAGCGGTCTAAAATCTAACAGCAAAGCGGTCTAAAATTCATTTTAAAACCATATAAACCGATGAAAAACAAATTTCTATTTTCAGTAATGTTGCTGACATTGATGTTTGTATCATGCCAGACAGACAATCGTCCTGCTCCACAACAGGCCAACTTCAACCCTGACGCTCTTCCACAAGGTATCAACCATGTTGAGCCACTTTGCTGGTGGACAGACATGAAACTGCCTCTAACGCTTATGATCAACGGCGAAGACCTCGCTGACGCACAAGTGAGCGTGCTCGAAAAAGGTCTTAATGTAAAGTCGCAACACAACGCAGAGAGTCCAAACTATTTGTTTGTTGACTTAGACGTTCAAGCTGAAGGCAATTTCACTATCGTACTTACCAAAGGTGAGCGCAGGATAGAAATACCTTACACCATCCTTCCACGTAGGCAAGGTTCGGCAGAACGCAAGAGTTTCACAAGTGCCGATGTTATGTATCTCCTTATGCCTGACCGTTTCTTTGATGGTGACTCTACCAACAATGAAACACCTGACACCGACGAACCTTTCGTCAAAGGAGATATAGACGGGCGTTTTGGCGGCGACATTCAAGGTATTATTGACCATTTCGACTATATCAAGAGCCTTGGTGTTACAACTATCTGGCCTACTCCGCTCTTGCTTGACAACGAGCCCGATTGGAGCTATCATGGCTATGCTTGCGGCGACTACTATCGCATCGATCCGCGCTTCGGCGACAATGATATGTACAAACAAATGGTCAGCATTGCACACGAAAAAGGGCTGAAGATAATCATGGATATCGTAACAAATCATAGCGGCTTGGCTCACTGGTGGGAAAAAGACCTGCCATACCAAGATTGGATACACCAATTCCCGGAATTCACAGGGTCAAACAACGTATTCACAGCCAACTATGATATCAACGCTTCGCAATACGACTTAAAACACCATGTTGAAGGCTGGTTTGACACCCACATGCCCGACATGAACCTTGACAACCCTGACCTGCTCCAATACTTCAAGCAATGGGCTATATGGTGGGTTGAATGGGCCGACCTCGATGGCTTGCGCGTCGACACCTACCCCTACAACGAGAAACAACCTATGTCTGAATGGTGCAAAGCGGTGCTCAACGAGTATCCAAATCTAAATATTGTAGGTGAGTGTTGGACACGCCCTGCAAGCGCAATAGCCTATTGGCAAGCCAATGCCAACAATGCTGACGGATTCAACTCCAACCTGCCTTGCGTAATGGATTTTCCGGTAGAAGAAGCTATGCGTCAAGGACTTGAAAACGACGGCAACTATTGGGGAGGCGGAATGACAAAGATATATGACGCCATGGCTATGGACTATCAATATGCCGACCCGAACAACATGCTTGTCTTTATGGGCAATCACGACATGGACCATATAGCCGACTGCGTGAAAGACAATGACTTGCGTCGCGTAAAACTTGCCACAACCCTTGTGGCAACTATGCGAGGCATACCACAAATATTCTCAGGCGACGAATACGGGCAACGCTCAGCCGACCTGAGTAAAGGACATAGCGGATTGCGCCAAATGATACCGGCAGACTTCTCAACTCTGACACCCGAACAACAAGACTTGCTCGAATACACCCGACTACTCTACAACTGGCGTAAGACAGAACCGGTCATCCACAACGGCAAAACACTTCATTTCCTCGGACGCGACAACACCTATGCCTTTTTCCGCTATAACGACAACGAAACAATATTCGTATTCCTCAACGGAGCCGAACAGGAGCGTAACATTCCATGGGACCACTACACCGAGATACTGAGCAAATACAACAAAAGCGGTGTTGACATCCTTACCGGCGACCCTATCGACACTCAAAGACCTCTTGTCGCACAACCGCTTTCAGCTCTCGTAGTTAAATTCAGCAAATAAACAATGACCGACAAAAAAGCATCTCTTTTTGATTCTATATCAAACTCTTACGATAAATTCAACCATACCCTCTCATTGGGTATAGACCGTATGTGGCGCAAAAAAAGTTTGCGCCACATTGTTGGTCTAAAAAACGCCAAAGTACTCGATGTGGCATGCGGAACAGGCGATTTGTCAATAGAGCTTATCAAACAAGGAGCAGCACATGTAACCGGCACTGATATATCCGAAGGCATGATAGCCGTAGGCAGAAAAAAAATTGAAAGCAAACATTTCTCACAACAAATCGAGATGACAATAGAAGACTGCTCTGCAATGTCGTTTGCCGACAATAGTTTCGACTGCATTACATGCGCCTTTGGAGTCAGGAACTTCACCAAACGCAAAGAAGGCCTCAAAGAGATGTACAGAGTTTTGAAAACAGGCGGACAACTCATGATACTTGAATTTGCCATGCCGCAAATGCCTATCATAAAACAACTCTACAATTTCTATTTCAAACATATTTTGCCTCATATAGGCAAACTTATGTCTGGCGATAAAGCACCATACGAGTATTTCTACAATAGCGTCAAACAATTTCCACAACGGCAACTCTTTATGCAAGAACTATCCGATGCCGGTTTCACACCTAAACATTTCAAAGTAATGACCTTGGGCATTGCTATTGCATACTATGCTGAAAAATAACAATCTAAGCTACAAACAGAAATGAAACAAACCGATTACGCCTCTATCATAGGTCCAAGACTGAATCTTTCATTGCAACAAGTGGAAGCCACACTGCGTTTGCTCGACGAAAAAGCCACAGTACCTTTCATCTCACGCTATCGCAAAGAGATGACAGGAAGCTTGAATGAAGTGCAGATATTGGACATTCAATCACTCTACCTGCGACTGCAAGAACTCAACAAACGCAAAGAAACAATCTTTGCCCGCTTAGACGAATTAGGTATTGACGACGATGCCCTTTTCGACAAGATAGACAACTGCTGGGACGCTATTGAACTTGAAGATATCTACCTACCCTACAAGCCACACCGCAAAACACGCGCCGACATGGCCATCGAACGCGGGCTACTGCCTTTGGCCGAAAAAATACTAAAACAATACCCTATGCAACTGCCCGACAACGAGGACGACCTGCAGGGAGCACGCGACATCATTGCACAACGAGTGGCAGAAGACGAACGAAGCCGTAATGCCATCAGACGAGAATTTACCTACACAGCAATGCTCACCACAAAAGAAATTAAGCAAAAAACACAAGAAGAACGACAACAAGCACTGCACTACAAAGACTATTTTGCAATGCGTGTTCCGCTCAAACACATACGCAGCCACCAACTTCTCGCCATCCGACGAGCCGAATCAGAAGGCTTTATTCGTGTTGACATTTCTTGCAACGAAGAAAAAGCCATCGAAAAACTCAATCATATATGGCTCAAAGGACATAGCAATGCGTCCGAACAAGTGGCACTTGCTATCGACGACTCCTACAAACGACTTCTAAAGCCAAGCATAGAGACAGAGTTTGCAGCCTCAAGCAAAGAAAAAGCCGACACCGAAGCCATACAAGTCTTTGCCGACAACCTGCGCCAACTCCTGCTCAGCAGCCCATTGGGGGCAAAACGCGTTTTAGCCATCGACCCGGGATTTCGCACCGGATGCAAGACTGTGGTTATCAACGAACAAGGCGACCTCGTAGCGCACACTGTAATATACCACCACAACATAGAATCAGCCGACGAACTTAACAACCTCATCGGAAAATACAACATTGAAGCAATAGCCATTGGCAACGGCACTGCAAGTCGAGAAACAGAACAAATGGTAAGAGCTATTGTTGACTGCCTACCGGAAAAAAATAGACCTAAGATATACGTTGTCAGTGAAGCGGGTGCATCAGTGTATAGTGCGAGTAAAATAGCACGTGAAGAATTTCCGGATGAAGACGTTACGGTTCGCGGAGCTGTCAGCATAGGCCGCCGACTCATCGACCCGCTTGCCGAACTCGTCAAGATAGACCCTAAATCAATCGGCGTTGGACAATATCAGCATGATGTTGACCAAACTCGATTGCGCAACAGCTTGCAACAAACAGTGGAAAGCGTAGTCAATTTTGTGGGAGTGGATGTCAATACGGCAAGCAAACACCTGCTGACTTATATCTCCGGCTTAGGACCCGTTTTGGCTCAAAACATAGTAGATTATCGCTCCGAACATGGAGCCTTTCCGAGCCGCCAAGCCCTATTGCAAGTACCTAAAATGGGAGCAAAGACTTTCGAACAAGCAGCAGGTTTTTTGCGTCTGAAAGGCGACAACCCCTTAGACAATAGTGCTGTACATCCGGAGAGTTATGCTGTGGTTGAACAAATGGCAAAAGACCAGAATTGCACCGTCGCCGACCTAATCAGCAATGGACAGATTAGAGCACATATTGACTTAAATAAATACGTAACAGAAAAAGTAGGCATGCCCACCCTGAACGATATAATGGACGAGCTGGCACGACCGGGACGCGACCCACGAACACAAATTGATGAATTCCATTTCGACGAAAACATACACACCATCAACGACTTACAAATCGGAATGGAACTACCCGGAATTGTAACTAACATAAGTGTCTTCGGAGCATTTGTTGATATCGGAGTACATAAAGACGGACTAATACATGTCTCTGAATTGGGCAAACACTTCGGCAAACGAATCAACAACCCTCAAGAAGTACTCAAACTCCACCAACACATACGCGTACAAGTGCTGAATATTGATATACCACGCAGCAGAATACAGTTAGCGTTGATATAAGAAGTAAGATAGAAGACCGGCTTCGCCTATTAGATGTTAGAGATCTAACACACAAACAGCGAAGCTGACAAACAGCGAAGCTCAACAACAGCAAAGCTCAACAACATATACTTTGTTATGAACAAATACATACAATCTTTTCGCCTTCGGACATTGCCATTGTCGATGTCGGGCATTATTTTAGGTAGCGGGACGGCATATTCTTTGTGCGCCGACAAACCACATTTTTGGATTGTCTTTTCTCTTGCTATCCTTACCACTCTCAGTCTTCAAATCTTGAGCAACTTATCTAATGAGCTTGGCGATGCCCAACATGGCACTGACGATAATCAACAAGCTCGCGTTGCTTACGGACTACAGACCGGAGCCATCACAGAAAACGAGATGCGACACCTCATAGGAATATTCGTAGGACTTTGTATTATTTTTGGTACTGCCCTTGTATGGACTGCTTTCGGCACGCTTCTGCAACTTCAAAGTATCATATTTCTTGCTCTGGGAGCCTTTGCTATTGTTGGTGCAATGACCTACACACTCGGCAAACACAACTACGGCTACAAAGGCTTAGGCGACCTCGGTGTATTCCTCTTTTTCGGATTGCTCAGCACAATGGGCAGTTACTACCTCCAAACTCAAACCATGACATGGCAAGTGGCATGGTCGGCAGTGGCTTTGGCTCTGCCTATTGTAGGCGTGCTCAACCTCAACAACATACGCGACATGGACAACGACCGGCAACATGGCAAGCACACCTTCGCCGGACGACTTGGCAAAACAGGCGGAAAGATATATCACACATTTCTCATTGTTGGATGTTTGACGATATTCACCATTTTGGGACGCTACCTAACTCTTTGCATAATTCCGTTTTGGACATG
This sequence comes from Paludibacteraceae bacterium, assembly GCA_017527495.1. Taxonomy (GTDB): domain Bacteria; phylum Bacteroidota; class Bacteroidia; order Bacteroidales; family Paludibacteraceae; genus RGIG6639. The sequence goes on along the minus strand of JAFXPY010000014.1, from coordinate 56,478 downwards.
GCACTTGATTGATGTATGGCGTCTTCCCGACAACAAACTCGACCGACAAATGCCCGTACTTATGTTCACAACAATAATCGTGGCTGTATTGGCGTGCTTTTTCTAACTAATTATTTGCTTATTTTAAGAAAAAATAGTAATTTTGCAAACTTATTAACATAGTACAAAAAGATTATGAAAAAAGTATTAGTATTCACAGCGGCATTACTTACTCTGATAGGTTGCTGCAACAAACAAGACAATATGGAAAACAAAGAATCGAATAATCAAGCCGCTGTAATGGATAATATCCTAACACGCAAGAGTGTGCGTCATTTCACAGGCGACACTGTTCCTGCAGAAATGGTTGAGCAACTGCTCCGTGCCGGTTTTGCTGCTCCATCAGCTGTCAATAAACAGCCTTGGGCTTTTATCGTTGTTGACGACGCCACACTAATCAAACAACTTGGCGACAGCCTGCCGGCAAGTCGTCTTGCCAACAACGCCACCCTCGGCATCATACCATGCGGCGATTTCAACAACACACTTGAAGGTGCTGCACGCGATTTCTGGATTCAAGACTGCTCTGCTGCAACTGAGAATATCCTCCTTGCAGCCCATAGCTTAGGCTTAGGAGCGGTATGGTCAGCCCTCACGGTTACAAGCGAAGACGACCATCGTAGCGACATCGCGCGTCAGATACTCAACATCCCGGAAAACCTTCACCCATTGTGTATTATCACAATAGGTTACCCCGCTGAGGACCCCGAACCAAAAGACAAATGGAACACCGAAAAGATATTTTACAATAAATTTGAGTAGATAGAAGGGAAAGTGAAAATTGAAAAGTGAAGTAACCAACATTCACTTACCAACACGAAGTAACAAACATTCACAAAACAAAACATAAATGAAACGATTTAAACTATGGAATACAGTGTTGGGCTGGTTGGCATTTGCCGTGGCAGCCTACACGTATTTGATGACTATCGAACCCACTGCAAGTTTTTGGGACTGCGGTGAGTTTATTTCAACAGCATATCGTCTTGATGTAGGGCATCCGCCCGGAGCACCATTCTTTATGCTCACAGCCCATTTCTTCAGTCTCTTTGCAGGCAGTCCGGACAAGGTGGCAATGATGGTCAATGCCATGTCGGCATTATGCTCTGCTTTCACCATTCTTTTCCTTTTTTGGACAATAACAGCTTTGGCAAAAAAGCTTGTGCTCAAAGTAGGCAATGACGGAAAATTAGGCGATATTGCAGAAACAGAGCTCAGCCTCTCACAAGGCATAAGTATATTGGCTGCCGGACTTGTGGGCGCACTTGCCTACACTTTTTCCGACACCTTCTGGTTCAGTGCTGTGGAAGGTGAGGTATATGCTTACAGTTCTCTATTCACCGCCGTCGTGTTCTGGTGCATAATGAAATGGGACGAAGTGGCTGACGATGCCGGTTCCGACCGCTGGCTCATACTGATTGCCTATCTGATGGGACTTTCAATCGGCGTGCACCTGCTCAACCTGCTGACTATACCCGCCATTGTGGCAGTGTACTATTTTAAACGCTACCAACCTACAGTAAAAGGATTTATCGCCGCAATGCTCGTATCGGTAGTTATTCTTGCTGTGGTGCTCTATGGAATGATACCGGGCTTCGTGCTCGTGGCAGGATGGTTTGAATTGCTATTCGTCAATGGTTTAGGCATGCCTTTCAACACCGGACTATTCGTCTATATCGCACTCACTATAGCAGCCATTGCATGGGCTGTGTACGAAACATACACAGAGAAAAATGCCATTCGCCAAATCATATCAACAGTGCTTGTCGTTGCCATAGTAGGTATTCCGTTCTTTGGCGAGAGTGTGTTTGGTGGAATACTCATCACAGCATGTCTCACCGCCGGATTGTTCTACCTGAACAACAAAGGACAACTCGACAGCCGCATCCTCAACACGGGTGTGTTGATGATTGCCGTCATGCTGATTGGTTATTCAACCTATGCAACAATAGTGATTCGCTCGTCAGCAAAACCATCAATGGATCAAAACGGACCAGACAATGTATTCGCACTCAAATCATACCTCAACCGCGAACAATATGGCGACCGCCCATTGTTATATGGTGCAACATTCAACTCTCCTGTTTCACTGCGCATTGAAGGCAACATGTGTATTCCGGAGGAAAAGATTGGCGGCAATCTCTATGCTCCGGCTCCAAAGACTTCTGACAATCAGAAAGACGAATACATCGTAACGGGCAAACGCACCAAATACATCATGGATCCGAAGTTCAACATGCTTTTCCCGCGTATGTATTCAACACAAGACAGTCACAAAAAAGCATACGAAGTATGGGGCAAACTTGACTCGAAAAAGAAATTTGGCGAGACAATATCTTACGACTACTGCGGACAACGACGCACAGCCGTAAAACCAACGTTTGCCGAAAACATGAAGTTCTTCTTCTCCTACCAATGCAACTATATGTATTGGCGCTATTTCATGTGGAACTTCTCCGGTCGTCAGAATGACATTCAAGGTTATGGTGAAATCGACAAAGGCAACTGGATTACAGGTATTCCGTTCATTGACAATGCTCTTGTCGGCGACCAGACCAACCTACCCGATTCACTGAAGAACAACAAAGGACATAATGTCTATTACATGTTGCCTCTCTTGTTGGGACTTATCGGTATTGCTTTCCAACTCGGACGCAAAGAGCGTGGTTTGCAAAACTTCAGCATCACCTTCTTGCTTTTCTTCCTCACCGGATTAGCTATCGTTGTGTACCTCAACCAAACACCTTATCAACCGCGCGAGCGTGACTATGCCTACGCCGGTTCGTTCTATGCTTTCTGCATCTGGATTGGTTTGGGTGTAATGGCTCTCATTGAGTGGATTAACGAATATCTCAAAAACGAGAAAGTCAAGAGTGCAGTGGCAACATGCTTATGCATTCTTTGCCTCGGTGTTCCTGCCTTGATGGCGCAACAAAACTGGGATGACCACGATCGTTCAGGACGGTACGTGTGCCGCGACTTTGGTGGTAACTATCTCACATCGTGCAAGAAAAATGCGATACTATTCTCTAACGGCGACAACGACACCTTCCCTCTCTGGTACAATCAGGAAGTTGAGGGATTCCGCACCGACGTGAGAGTTTGCAACTTGTCGTATGTGCAGACCGACTGGTATATTTCGCAAATGAAACGCCCGTACTTTGAATCGGAAGCATGCCCTATCTCATGGCAGCCAATGGACTACCTCTCAGGAACTAATGAGGTCGTAGCTGTCGATACAAAGAACAACCAGCCTGCCACAGTCAAAGATGCCTTTGCTTTCATGCTCTCTAATGATCCTCGCACAAAACGCAACGACGACAATTACATCCCGACACAGAACATTTTTGTGCCTGTCAGTGCTGATGTTGTACTGAACTCTCCTGCATTCAAAGATGCACAAGGCAATTGTCGCTACGACACAGCTCAACTTGCTCAGAGAGTGAACATCAAAACAGGTTCACGACTGACCAAGAGCGACATGATGCAAATCGAGATGCTCAGCACCAACAACTGGCAACGCCCGATGTACTACTGCGTCACTGTTGGCAACAGCTATTACCACGGTCTCGAACCATATTTCGAGCTCACCGGTATGGCGTACCAAATCACCCCTGTTCGTAGTGCCGACGGACAGCCACGTGTCAATATCGAAGAGACCTACGACAACATGATGCATAAGTTCCGCTATGGCAATGTGGCAATGCAAGGTATCTACTTGGAAGAAAACACATTGCGTATGTGCCGCACACACCGCATGATGTTCTCGCAACTTGCCGAGGCACTCTACAACCAACACGACACCGTACGTGCTCTCGAAGTTCTTGACTATGCAGAACAAGTCCTTCCTGGATATAATGTGTCTTACGACTACACTTCAGCCAATATGGCTGTACTCTACTACCGACTCGGTCAGAGAGAGAAAGGTAATAAGATATTAGACGGAGTGGCAGAAAATTGCCGCCAGTTCTTGCGCTGGGCAATAGACCTCACTCCTGAACAACGACGCTCATGCCAATCGACTATCAACCACGACTTGGCTGTGCTCAATTTTGTTATCAACTCTGCCAACCGCAACAACGACAAAGAGCTGACCGACAAATACGAGGCCGAATTTGTCAGATACCAATCGTTGATGAAATAGAGTATAGATGTGAGAAGTGAGAAGTAAGAACTAAGAAGCAAGAACTAAGAAGTAAGATCATAGATAACCGAAATCCCACTTTTGATGTAAAAGCGGGATTTCTTGTTTTTTGTATTCTACACAATTCAAGTTTCGCAAATAGTTATTTGAATTGCTTAATTTACAAAAAGGTTTTTGGTCAACAATTATCAACAATTAATCCCAAAATTATAGTTTTCAATTTTCGCAAGTAGTTAATGTGTCAAACTATAGGTGCTTGTTTATGTCTGATTCAAAGGGGAAAAACCGCGTTAGCGGTTTCATATTAATAGAAAATATATGCACATTCCATCTCTCCCAACCGCGTTAGCGGTTGCATATTAAAATACTATGCGATAAATTTGAATAATTGACAATGTGCAACCACTACGTGGTTGTTGGGTTTGTAATCTTGATTTATCTATTAATATGCAACGGCTAACGCCGTTGAACGCCGAGATGTTGGAATTTCATTAATATGCGAAACTTGAATACCTAATTATTTTTTTAGTTTATTTAAACATTTTTTTGCTAATTGCGAGTTTTTTTTGTAACTTTGCGTATGTATTAGAAACACGAGAAAAAAAAATGAAATCTATAAAATCGTATATCCCTAACACACTGACTTGTTGTAATTTTCTTTGCGGTTGCATTGCCGTCTATCTCACCCTTCTTTTTCATGGTGAACCAACATATTTGATCTATGCTTTTTGTCTGATTATTTTAGGTGCTTTGTTTGACTTTTGCGACGGCATGAGTGCGCGCCTTCTTGGCGTAAGTAGCGGTATAGGCAAAGAGCTTGACTCCCTTGCCGACGCCACTACATTCGGTCTTGCCCCGACAACAATGCTTTTCATATTCACCTACAACCACATAGGTTGGGCTGCTCTTATCTCGCTTTTGATGGCGGCATTCTCTATTCTGCGTCTTGCAAAATTCAATCTTGACACTCGCCAGACGACATCATTTATTGGACTTGCCACACCGGCAAACGCCTTGTTTTGGGCTCCACTGATTTGCATACTCTCATCGTTGGACATCAACCCCGCTTGGAGTTGGGTTCTGCTCGGTTTTAGCCTGATTTCGTGTTTCCTGCTCGTGTCGGAGATACCTTTCTTCTCGCTGAAATTTCACGACCTCAAATGGGAAAACAATAAAATCAGATATATCTTTATCGGCTGCGCAGTGCTCACTGCTCTTTGCGCTATAATTATCGGTGCATTCAAGGAAATTCTCATCACAGCACTTCTATGCGCAGTCGTAACAATTATTTTAATTTATATAATTCTTGCTCTAATTGACAACATAATCAATGCTAAAAGACAATAAACTTTCACCATGGCTTTGGATTCCGACTCTCTATTTTGCTGAGGGCATTCCGTATTTTTTAGTTAATAATGTGAGCGTTATGATGCTCACTCGTATGGGTGTAAGCAATGGCTTGATGGCTTTGCACACGAGTCTGCTCTATCTCCCGTGGGTAATCAAACCTCTTTGGGGTCCTTTTGTGGATATTGTGCGAACCAAACGCTGGTGGATAATACTGACTCAGATTGCTCTTTCGGCTTGTTTTGTGGGCTTGACACTCTCTATTCCTCACCCTTCAGCAGAAACGATAGCCGCTGCAGAAACAGGTATTGGAGTGTTCAGCGTGATGCTGTGCATTTTTTGGCTCACAGCGTTTTTGAGTGCCACACACGACATCGCTGCCGATGGTTTTTATATGCTTGCTCTTGACGAAGGCGACCAATCGCTTTTTGTCGGTATCCGCAGCACCTTCTATCGTCTCTCAATGATTTTCGGTCAGGGCGTGCTGATTACGCTTGCAGGCTATTTAGAAAAGAGCACCGGCAATATTCCATTTGCATGGCAGATGACTTTGCTCGGTGCAAGTGTTCTGTTTGCTGTAATCACACTTTGGCACACCTTTGCCCTGCCACGAGTGGAGAAAAACAATTATGAAAAAAAGAAAACAGCCGGTGAGATACTGAGAGATTTCGGCGAGACATTTGTCAGCTTCTTTTCAAAAAAAGGCATCGGCCTTGCCCTCGTGTTTATGCTTCTCTATCGCCTACCTGAAGCTCTGCTAATCAAAATTATCAACCCCTTCTTCGTTGACCAAAAGACCAATGGCGGTTTATTGCTTCAAACCGAACAAGTAGGTATTATCTATGGTACGGTAGGCGTCATTGCTCTTACTATTGGCGGCATATTAGGCGGGTTGTTTGTTGCCCGCTACGGACTGAAACACTCGCTTTGGTGGATGGCATTGGCAATCACTCTGCCTGATGCTGTGTACGTATGGTTGAGTTATTCGCAACCTGACAATATTTTGTGGATTAGCACTGCCATTGCTTTGGAACAATTTGGCTACGGCTTTGGTTTCACAGCCTATATGCTCTATTTGATATGGTTTGCCGATGGAGAGCGAAAGACATCTCATTATGCACTTTGCACTGGCTTTATGGCTATGGGTATGATGCTTCCCGGTATGTTTGCCGGCTATCTGCAAGAATCGGTTGGTTACAACAATTTCTTCATCATCGTCATGGCACTATGCCTTGTAACACTTGCTGTTACCTTCCTTGTCCACCGACAAATACCCGATGACTTTGGGAGAAAAGTCAATTAAGAGTTTTCTGAGTTTTCCGAGAATTCCGAATTTTCTGAATTTTCCGAGGATTCGGAGATTTCGGAATTTTCTGAATTTTCTGAGAAATTATTCTTCAAAATAAATTCTTGCTACGCGGGGTGAGACGGAGGTGAGAATTTCGTAGGTTATTGTATTGAGTTTGGCTGCGATTTCTTCTATAGGCAGTCCGTCGCCGAAGACAATGACTTCATCACCTTGATGCGCCTCGACATCAGTGATGTCAATCATGGCTTGGTCCATACATATATTTCCCATAATCTTGCAGCGTTTTCCGTTGACAAGTACCTCGCCTACTCCATTACTCAAACGGCGGTCGAGTCCGTCGGCATAACCGATAGGTATGACGCCAATCTTGCTGTCGCGCTTGAGATAAGTCTTTCGGTTATAGCCTATTGACTCACCTGCTTTAACTTCTTTGGTTTGCAAAATGATTGTTTTCAATGTGCATACATTGGCAAGTTTGACGTCGGGCAGACAGCTGAAGCCGTAATGACTTATTCCCAATCTGACCATATCGAATTGATATTGTGTGAATCGCTCTATACCGGCTGAATTGAGAATATGGTGCAGAATTTTATAGTCGAAGGCTGCAGACAATTGGTCGGCACAGCGTTTGAAAGTCTCAATTTGTTGGAGAGTGAAATAGTCCAAATTTGGGTCGTCGGAACCGGCAAGGTGCGAGAATACGCTACGCACTTGCACCTGTGGACAATGCTTCAAAGTATCAATCAGCTTTGGAATGTTATTCTCGTCAAAACCAAGTCGGTGCATACCTGAATCTATCTTTATATGAATCGGATAGACATTTATTTTGTTGCGTTCCACCGCGTTGGCAAACTGCTGCAGGATGGTGAAGTTGTATATGTTAGGTTCGAGGTGGTAAGCAATCATAGCGTCCATTGCATATTCCTCGGGGTCCATGACAATAATAGGGAGTTCGATACCTTGGTTGCGCAATTCGACACCTTCGTCGCATAGTGCCACAGCAAGATAATCGGCACCATGATGCTGAAGAACTTTCGACACCTCGACAGCTCCCATGCCATAGGCATTGGCTTTGACCATCGAGACGAGTTTGGTGGTTGGTTTTAGCAACGAACGGAAATGGTTCAGGTTGCTAATCAAGGCACTAAGGTTGATTTCCATCACAGTTTGGTGAAGGTGTTTCTCAAGTATCGGCACTAAGCGTTTGAAACCAAAAGCATGAGCCCCTTTGAGCAATATAACTTGATCCTTCAGTGTCTGCAAATAGTTGGAAGCAATCAAATCGTCTATTGACAGATAATGCCTCACATTAGGCAGATTAAGATATTTTGAGGTCTGACGCCCTACTGTAATCACATTATTGACATCTCGTGTCTGACATAATTTGGCAACTTGCGCGTAAAGACCTTGCTCGTCTGTTGTGTTCTCAAGAATGTCCGACATAATGAGAGTCTTTTGCTTTTTGTTGGCTTCTGCCTGAGAATCGAGAGTATCAAGAGCTATCCTAAATGAGGAAATATCAGTGCTATAAGTGTCGTTGATAATCAAATTGCCGTTATGTCCTTCACGTATTTCAAGTCGCATGGCAACAGGCTGAAGATGTTTCATTCGTTCAACAATAGTGTCAGCGTCGTAACCTAAGCACAACATTGTTGCAATGCAAATACAAGCATCTTCTACGAACGATAACCTGAACGGACAAACCGATTGCTTGCCTTGGTATTCAAAGCGGATATGTTGGTCAGTTGTTTCAACAATTCGCACATCGGCATCAGCACTGAATCCCCAAGATATTGTATGCAGGAAATTTTGTGCTTTGATTTTAGCGTCAATGATTTTGTCGTCTTTGGGATAGACAATTCTTTCTGAATTAGCGAAAAGTTTGAGCTTTTCGTCGCATTTTTGTTCGAGCGAGTCAAAGTTTTCCTGGTGAGCATCGCCGAGATTGGTTATTACGCCTATTGTTGGTTGTATGATTTGTTGCAAAGTCTGCATTTCACCCACTTTTGAAATACCTGCTTCAAAGATACCTAATGTAGTGTTTTTGTTGAGCAGGCTGACGCTTAGAGGCACACCGATTTGTGAGTTGTAACTTCTTGGCGAACGGCAAATGACATAGTCGTTCTTGAGCAATTGATAGAGCCATTCTTTGACAATAGTCTTGCCGTTGCTGCCTGTAATACCAATGATAGGTATATTATATTGTTGCCTACAATAGGCTGCTATTTTTTGCAGAGCGTGCAGGGTGTTTTCCACAACGAGATAGACTGCGTCGTTTTTTGGATTGCTCACTTTGCTCACCACAAAGGCTCTGACTCCGCGTTCATAGAGTTCGTCGATATATATAGCTCCATCGCGTCTTTCGGTACGGAGAGCAAAGAACAAAGTTTGGTCGGCAAAAGTCAAACTTCTGCTGTCTGTCAAGAACGATGAGATTGAGTAATCTCTATTGCCAACGACTTGTGCTGCGAGCACTTGTGCTATTCTGTTTGTTGTAATCATAGTTTTATAACAACGACAAAGGCACCATATTAAGGTGCCTTTATGTGGCTAAAATGTGTTATATATTAAGTGTGTAAGATATCTTCTATTTCTTTCACTTGCTGGCGCAAAACGCTGTCGTACTCCATTGTTTCACTGATTGTCTTGCAGGCGTGAAGCACAGTTGCGTGGTCGCGTTTGCCCAGAGAATCGCCTATGTAACTCAACGAGCGGTCGGTGTAGCGTTTGCTTAGGTACATAGAGATTTGTCGTGCCAAAGCTATCTCGCGCTTACGCGACTTGGAGTAAATCGACGAAGTCTCAATTTTCAGGTATTGGCACACGGTGTTGGCTATACGGTCTATTGTGATTTCGTTTTGCGAAACATCAACGATTCGACTTACCACCTGCTCTGCCAACTGAACGTCTATTTCTTTGTTTGAAATTGTTGAAGTGGCCATGAGCGAAACAAGTACGCCTTCCAAATCGCGAATGTTTTCTTTCACATTGTTGGCTATAAACTCTACAACTTCGTCACTTATTTCAAGACCATCTTTATGTATTTTGCTGCGCAAAATGTCTTTTCGGAGTTGGAAATCTGGTTTTGTTATTTCAGCAGTCAATCCCCATTTGAAACGTGTTATGAGTCGCTGGTCGATATCTTTGATTGCAACAGGTGATTGGTCGGAAGTGAAAATCAGTTGTTTGCCCATTTGGTGCAAATGGTTGAATATATGGAAGAAAGTGTCTTGTGTACCTGCTTTTCCTGCAAAGCCTTGAATATCATCAACAATCAGGACATCTATAGTCTGGTAGAAATTGATGAAGTCGTTGCGTTTGTTTGTAAGTACGGCATTTGTGTATTGCAATTCAAAAGTATTTGCCGGAACATAGAGAACGCGTTTTTGCGGGTTGGTGCGTTTGACATGATTGCCTATAGCATTTGCGAGATGTGTCTTGCCGACGCCGGAACCACCATATACAAACAATGGATTGAAAATTGTCTTGCCCGGATTTTCTGCAATGCTTATGCCGGCTGTGCGTGCCAACTTATTACTCTCTCCTTCAACAAAAGTTTGGAATGTGCACATCGGATTGAGTTGCGGATCTAATTCCGGTAACTGAACACGATTGTCATACGGCGAAACGACAACATTTGCAGGTTCTGAAATATTATTGCTCGGAATAGTGGTTGCCACTTTGTTGGCACTATCAACCAAAACTTTATATTCCAACTGCACTTGAGTACCGAAAATACGCATCAATGCTTTTCCGAGTAAATCAATATAATTCTCTTCGATATACTCAAAAAAGAACTGACTTGGAATTTGTAGAGTAAGCACATTGTTCTCAAAACTCAGCGGTACGATAGGCTTAAACCATGTACGGAAAGCCGACTCGCTCAAATTGTCGCGAACAATGTCCAAACAGTTTTGCCAATATTTATTAATGTCTATCAATTTCTTAAAAAACTTTAATAAAATTCAAACTTCAATCGACGATTTATTTCTCTTTTCTGCAAGGTCAATCTTCATTACAGAGCAAAAAAATAACCGCCACTCAACCTTGCAATAAATTTAATGTCGTTTTTTTAGTAAATTAGAAGGTCTGTGAAGCGGGGCAAATTTCACATTGCAAAAGTACTATATTTTCATGATACACCAAAACATTATTACCGACTTGAATTTTATATTTTTTAACAACATATTATTTAACAACATTTTACACATAAATTGCTATTTGTTAAGTTTGGTTATACACCATAGTGTTTATAAGTTGTTGAAATTCAAGTAATGCATTTTTTTTGCCTAATTTTTACTGAAAATTTTTCAATCTTAAAATTGCTTATATCACCAAAAACAAAGATAAATATTATTTAGAAATCGTTAAAATAAGCAACTTTTTAACAACAAAAAAAGTTTTGTTTTTTGCACAAGAAAACGGCAAAAAACGGGTATATTTTTTATATTTGTGTTTAACATTTTTTTATATAAGATTTTTGTTGTATTTTTGCAGAGTAATTAGAAAGGAAGTATTGTTTTCATATAATATAAGGTACATGCCGAAGTATGAACATAGTTATATTTGGTAATTCACATCGCAAAGAAATACTTGAAGAAGTTCGCCACCTGCTTTTGTTGCTTGGTCATGATAGTAGTATAAGTGTTTATTTAAGCAAGGAGCTTCGCGATGAGCTTAATCTGCGCGAGGAATACCCGCTCTACGACGAACAGACCACTGATTTTATTGACATTGCACTATCTGTTGGCGGCGATGGCACATTCCTCACCACGGCTTCTATAATAGGGAGGCGCAGTGTTCCTATTTTAGGAATCAACCTTGGTCATTTAGGTTTTTTAGCCGACATAAAGACCGATGATGTTGAGACTATTTGCGAGAGAATCAAAAGCAATCAATACACGATTGAGCAGCGCACCGTGCTGAGCGTTGAGGCTTCTGAAAACGAGCACCTCAATGCGCCATTTGCACTGAACGAAATTGCGGTAATGAAACATGACCTAAACAACATGATTGCCGTGGAGACCACCGTAAATGGCACATTGCTGCATACCTACGAGGCTGATGGATTGATAATCTCTACTCCGACAGGTTCGACGGCATACAATATGTCGGTGGGCGGACCTATCATGGACCCGCACACTAAAGATTTCATTATTGCACCAATTGCGACACATAGTTTGAATGTCCGACCACTTATTATACCTGACGATTGGGAAATAAAACTGAAAGTGAAGAGCAGGTCGCTGAATTATCTATTGTCAGTTGACGGAAGGAGCAGAATGCTCAAAGACAGCACTCAGCTGACAATCAAGAAAGCACCCTACACAGTGAAAGTGGCAAAAATGAGAGAAAACAATTTTCTTGACTCACTAAAGACAAAACTCTTATGGGGTGCAAGGTAAAGATTTTATTCATATTGCTTAGCTTGACATGCTCTGTCGTTGCACAACAATTTGATTGGAACGACCCCAAAATCAATTGGGCATGGGACAACAACAGGCACACGGTGGCAATCACCGCAGGGCTGAACTCTTTCTATGGTTTTTACACACCAGAGCAAGTCAAAAGAGGGTTCAGCAATACAACAGATATCTATCAAGCCTTGGAATATAGCAGTTGGAACCCATACGGACAATATGGTATCGAATATTACTATAATTTTCTCAAATGGCTTCGCTTTGGAGGAAAAATTAATCTTGATGTGAGCAAAACAAATTTCACAGACGCAAACCACTCAACAACATATATCAACCTGATGGCTTCGCTTCAATTCACTTACTATAACGAAGTTAGATGGCGAGTTTATTCCGGTATTGATTTAGGATATACTTCTTTTTTCGACAACATAAGTAAATACCATGCCAATATGCTTGGTGTCAACATAACCCCGCTTGGCTTTTCATACGGTCGTGCAGTATGCATTTTTTTTGAATTAAACATAGGCAATGATGCCATAGCAAAAGCCGGCATAAGCTTAAGATTATAAACAAGTACGATGGACAAGAAACAACTCAGAATCATATACATGGGCACACCTGAATTTGCGGTGTTGCCACTGCAAAAATTGGTAGAAAATGGTTATAATATTGTGGCAGTAATTACAATGCCAGACAAGCCGTCAGGACGCGGACATAAGATGCAACAAAGTGCCGTAAAACAGTATGCTTTGTCGGCAGGACTGCCCGTTTTACAGCCCGAAAAACTTAAAAATCCGGAATTTCTCGAGCAACTTCGCTCCTACAACGCCGATTTGCAAATCGTTGTGGCATTCCGTATGCTGCCTGAGGTTGTGTGGGCAATGCCCAAATACGGCACATTCAATCTGCACGCATCTTTGCTTCCACAATACCGCGGTGCTGCGCCTATCAACTGGGCAATCATCAACGGAGAGAAAGAGACCGGACTGACTACTTTTTTCCTGCAACAAGAAATTGACACCGGCGACATCATTATGCAACACAAAATCACAATAGAGCCAACAGACAATGCAGGAAACCTGCATGACAAACTCATGATTGAGGGAGCAGAAATGGTGATAGCAACAACCGACATGGTTATAAATCAAAACATCACAGCCATACCGCAAAATCAAATTGCAACTGAACAGCTCCACCCGGCTCCAAAAATATTCAAAGAGACATGCCAAATCAATTACAACCAAACAGCCGAACAGATACACAACTTTGTGCGCGGACTATCACCCTACCCGGCAGCATGGACTGAATTTCAACTTAACGGACACAGCATCAATGCAAAAATTTTCGCCACAGAACCAATAATTGAACCTCACAACCTCACAATAGGAACAGCACTGACAGACAACAAGACATACATCAAAATTGCATGCAAAGACGGATTTATTAAATTACTCAACATGCAATTACCAAGCAAAAAACCACTCAATGTCAGGGATGTTCTCAATGGTCTGAAATAACAAAAAAGAAAATATTAAATCTTAACACTAACAGAATTTCATTATGAATCCAATAGACATTATTGACAAATACTATAACGAACAGAAAGAACTACGAAACATACTTGTTACTCACAGCGAACAGGTTGCCAATCGGGCACTGAAAATTATTGACAACAAGCCACAATTAGGTATAGACCGCAACTTTATTTACGAAGCAGCCATGCTTCACGACATAGGTATTTTCCTTTGCGATGCTCCCAATATCTTTTGCTTCGGCTCGCACCACTATATTGAGCACGGCTATTTAGGCGCTGAAATACTTCGCAAAGAAGGACTTCCACAGCATGCACTTATTGCCGAGCGTCACACCGGAACAGGCATCACAATGGAACAAATCGAAATGGACGACCTACCCATTCCTGTAGGTAATTATGTGCCTGTATCGATAGAAGAAGAACTGATTTGCTATGCTGACAAGTTCTATTCAAAAAGTCATATCAACGAAGAACTATCACTCTCAACAGTGCGTTCCAACTTATGGCGATATGGGTTTGAATCGGTACAACGATTCGACAATTGGCACAAAAAATTTGAAGAATAAGATCAATTTTATTTTCATCTAACCACATGATTACTCTACTGCAAGATAATGCCCACCTGCTTGCCTATTCTACCGACGCAAGTGTGTATTGCGAAAGACCTTTTGCTGTGGCATATCCGCAAAATGTAGAGGACATCAAAGAACTTATCTCGCTTGCAAAACAGCACAACACCAACATCATTGCTCGTGCCGGGGGCACATCTATCGCCGGACAAGTGGTTGGAAACGGCATCGTCGCCGACATAAGCCGACATCTCAACCATATCATAGAAATCAATCCGAAAGAGAGATATGCCGTTGTTGAACCCGGTGTGGTGCGCGATGAGCTTAATATAGCCTGCAAACAATACGGACTTTTTTTCAGCCCAGAGACATCAACTTCCAATCGTTGCTGCATTGGCGGTATGTTTGGCAACAACTCATGCGGTACTCATTCTCTTGTCTATGGAAGCACCAGACCACACATTATAGAAGCCGAAGGCATACTCGCCGACGGAACATGCGAACACTTTAAAGATTATACAATTCTACAACTCGAACAACGCTTTGGCGAAAACTTTTGGCTGCATACCGACAATAATTCTGCCATTATTCAACAAATTTACTGTCAGCTCATCAATTGGGCATTAGACCAACCAACAAGGCTACTCATTGAACAATCATACCCTGACCGCACGCTTGCACGGCGTAGCTGTGGGTACGCCATTGACGAGACAATAGAAAGGCTGCACGACAACTCTGTGCCTTTTCTGCAACGCACCATCAATCTCTGCCGACTTTTGGCAGGAAGTGAAGGTACGTTGGCTTTTATATACAAGATTAAAGTGTCGCTCGACCCTTTGCCGCCGGCACAAATCATGACACTCTGTGCTCATTGCAAGTCATTGGAAGCAGCCTTTGAAGCCAATCTCATTGCACTAAGCCACAAGCCTACAGCAGTTGAACTTATGGACGGCGAGATACTCCTACTGAGCAAAAACAATAGCAATGTTGAACGTTTTTTTGTTGAAGGCAACCCCGAAGCTTTGCTCATTGCAGAACTCAGAAGCGATACTTTAGACGACCTCAATCAACAAGCCAACCGTATGGAAAAAGACTTGTTAGAGAGTGGACACATTACACTTTGCACACGCGTCTATGGCGATGATGTCAGCAAGGTATGGAATCTTCGCAAAGCAGGACTGGGCATTTTGAGTGGCATGAAAGGCGACGCCAAACCTACCGGTGTAATTGAAGATACAGCTGTTACACCGCAACGACTACCGGCCTATATGGCCGATTTCCGAGACATGCTCAAACGCCTCAACACCTCATGCGTGTTCTATGGACATATAAGCACAGGCGAACTGCATCTGCGCCCTATTCTAAATCTCAAAACTGAACAAGGCAAACAACTATTCCGACAAATTGCATACGAAACAACACTGCTTGTACGCAAACATCGCGGCACGATAAGCGGCGAACATGGCGACGGTAGGCTCAGAGGCGAATTTATACCACTGCAATATGGAGACGAAGCCTATCAACTCATGCGACAAGTAAAATACTGCTGGGACAAAGACAATATATTCAATCCACACAAAATAGTTGATACTCCACGTATGGACAGCAACTTGCGTGTAGAAACGCCTCACGACAACACCCCGACCATAACCACACAATTTAATTGGAAAGCAACATTCGACGAATGTAAAACAGAAGGAGCTACGGGTGCAGAGAATCAAAATCATGCACTTCTTTGCAGCGTCGAGCAATGCAACGGAGCCGGCGACTGCCGAAAATCAAATATCATTGGCGGAACAATGTGTCCTGCCTACAAAGTGTCGCGCGACGAATTAATGAGCACACGCGCTCGAGCCAACATAATCAGAGAATATCTTTACGACAAAAACAATATTGAAGAAGTAAAAGCCATTTTGAATTCCTGCTTAGCATGCAAAGCATGCAAAAAAGAATGTCCGTCAAATGTTGACATGACAAGCATCAGAGCTGAAATCTTGCAAAATATATACGACGAACAAAGTACGCCGTTTCACACATGGCTTGTAGCTCATAATGCCGATTTACAGCACATAGGCTCTTTTGTCCCTCACATATACAACTTCTTTGCAACCAACAAACTGACTTCGGCAGTGCTAAAACATATAGCAGGATTTGCACAAGAAAGGAATATTCCGAAAATTCAAAAGTTCAAACAGCAATCATCATATCTTGTTGACACTCCCAAAGGAACCATCTATTTTTTTGCAGACGAATTCACCACCTGTCAAGATGCCGAGATAGGGCTCACATTTATCAAGTTGCTCAATCGTTTAGGCTACAATGTACTCTTACCCAAGCATGTTGAGAGTGGTCGTTCTGCCATATCAAAAGGGTGTTTGCGACAAGCCAAAAGGTTTGCAGAAAAAAATGTAGAACTTCTCAAAGACATTGTTTCAGCCCAAATGCCACTTGTTGGTATAGAGCCATCATGTATATTATCTTTCCGCGATGAGTATCCCGACCTTGTAAAACCAGCAATGCGTCAAGATGCCAAAGAATTAGGCAAGAATAGTCTTTTGTTCGACGAGTTTTTGGTGCGTGAAATAGAGTCGGGCAACATAACGAGCAACGACTTCAGCGACCTGCCGGCAGAGATATGGCTTCATGGACATTGTCACCAGAAAGCACTCGTTGGAACAGAAAAAACAGCTCAGATACTCAATCTACCTGTCAGCACAACGGTGCATACCATTGCATCAGGCTGCTGCGGCATGGCCGGTTCATTCGGTTACGAAAAGGAGCACTACAAAACATCTATTGCTATTGGCGAAATGATATTATTCCCGGCTGTCAGAGAAGCCGTAAAGAACAACACCATAGAGCGACCTGTCTTCATCGCCGCGCCCGGCACATCATGCCGAGCACAAATATACGACGGCACAGGCATCAAAGCTTATCACCCTATTGAGATATTGTACAAGCTCATTAG
Source organism: Paludibacteraceae bacterium (assembly GCA_017527495.1). Lineage (GTDB taxonomy): Bacteria > Bacteroidota > Bacteroidia > Bacteroidales > Paludibacteraceae > RGIG6639. The sequence goes on along the minus strand of JAFXPY010000014.1, from coordinate 39,148 downwards.
AAGTGAAAAGTGAAAGGTGAAAAATGAGTTATTCTGCTGCCTTATATTCTGCACGCAATAAACTTCCAACTTGCGAAAGTGGAATAGACACCTCTGTCTCACCGAGATAGTACGGACCTATCTCGTAAGGATTGAACACATAAATCAATTCTTTGTCGGTGAAATAGAAATTATGGTTAGGTTTGATTTCATCCATATCATAAGGAGACTCATTCAGATCACGAATCGACTCAAACTCATCTATCTCTTCAATCATATTGCTGACAAGCAACTGAGTCAAATCTTTTTCAAATCCCTCAACAAAGAAGTCGGTTTCTGTCAGGCATTTGCCGCTTTGCATATCATAGTTATAGAAATGTCGTTGATTATTGCCATGCGGGCCACCGAGAAAGACATATCGCTCGTCGCAATAAGTCAGGATATTGTTTTGCACACTTATCACCTTGCCATTGATATAGTTTTCCCAACAAAACAAACCTAAATCATTGCTCAATTCAGGACGATATTCTTTTTTATAACCCTCTTCGAATTTTTGTGCATACTCACGAATTGCTTTTTCTCCGTCATTAGGATTGACTTCGTTGTCGAGCAAGATCTTGAGCAAGTCAGTTTGTATAGCAACAAGAGCCGACTCATTTTCCATATCAACAGGATATTCTATATCTATTGCAATCACAAGACTATCTGACCCATTTTCAGCAATGTAAGTCTTGTTGTATTTGATTTGTTCGGTTCTGAACTCGTGTTTGTTGCAACTTGTCAGCGCAGCAACAAAACAAAGCACTATAAATAAATACTTTTTCATGTTCATATAAAATTAATGAATTACTATCTAACTCTGAGTTTTCTTCCGGCACGAATAGTTGATGTTGGTTTGATTCCGTTGAGCTGACATAGACGGCTCACAGTTGTACCATTCCTTCTTGCAATAACGCTCAAGCTATCTCCCTGACGAATTGTAACATATTTGGCCGATTTCTGTGCTTGTATCTGTTTTTGATGATAGAAAGTTTGCTTTTTTGTTATTGTGTAGGTGCTATCCTTCATTTGTTTTGTGTCGTAATTGATGAGAAGTTCGGTGTTGATTGCATTGCCTAAATAGCGTATTTCAAAATGAAGGTGCGGTCCGGTGCTTCGTCCTGTGTTACCGCCCAAACCGATTATGTCGCCTGCAAATACACGGTCGTTGACTTCGCATAACGGACGGGTCATGTGGGCATAAACAGTTTCGAGACCATTGTCGTGACGAACCACAACATAATGACCATAACCCTTTGGCTCATAATCTACTATACGCACCTGACCATCAAAAGCACAACGGATAGAATCGCCTATTTGAAGCTTTATGTCAGTACCAAAGTGCATACGATATTTACGCGGACCAAATTTTGAGGTTATATATCCCGGAACAGGCATAACGAAATTTGACACATTGATAATTGTGGAATCAGGTATGCTATCTATTGGAATCTGGTAGGGATTGACACGCTCTGAAGTCCATATCTTATTGTAGATATCTTCGGCAGGATGGTCCTCCATAAGGTCGTCAGTCTGGTCGTTGAACATCTTGCGATAGATATTCTCGCGGTCGTTTGAACGAATGACGATATGTTTGGGCATTGTCAAATCAGGGTCACAAACAACAACAAGTGTGTCGTTACGCAATTCAAGATGATAAGCCTCAGGATTGATCATTAGAGGTTCAACCGCAGTACAATCTTCTTCTGCAATGATATCTGTCTCGGCAATAGTTGCATCTTCTTGACTTTGAACCGGCTCTTGAGCAAAACAATTAAGAACAAAAAAGAAACTAATTAGGGTTAGACAAAGTTTTTTCATGTTTTTTATATTTTTGGGGCATTTTGATAGATTATTTGCAAAATTAATACTTTTTTTCCAAACTGCAAAATTTAGTTAATCAGTGTTTTTTGAAACTATAGATTTGATGACCTAAGATATTTGCCGTAGGGTTTTGAGGCAAATTGATCTTTGGAGCCTCTACCCCTTTCCCAATTTCTAAAGGAGCTATTTCCACGTGCGCTTCATCCCATGTTCCATCAGCAATGATTGAATTGAGCAAAGTCTGCCCCCCCTCAACAATCAAGCTATGTATTTTTCGCTCTGCAAGAGTATGAAGTATCTCTTGCCAATCGTAGGTGTGAAGAACGAGAGTTTCGGCATCTGAGGTGGTGAAAAGTTTATTTGTTCGTGGAATACGGTCGTGCTTGTCGATGACGACTCTCAGAGGGTTTCGACCTGTCCAGCGTGTTGTTCGCAAGCTTGGGTTGTCGAGAATGGCGGTGTTTGTTCCAACCATAATAGCCATATTTTCAGCACGCATCTTGTGCACTAATTGTTTTGTTATAGGGTTTGAGATGACCAACACCGGCTCATCAGCCGAAGTCCTGAGTCTGTCGATAAAACCATCTGCCGTCTGTGCCCACTTCAAAATTACATACGGGCGATGCTTTTCTTGCAGACAGAGGAAACGCTTGTTCACTTCGCGACATTCTTGCTCTAACACCCCCACTACGACTTCTGCACCGGCATTGCGCAACCGCTCAATACCTTGTCCGCCTACAAGGGGATTAGGGTCTTGCAAGCCAACAACGACACGAGGAATCCGATGCTTTATCAAAAGGTCGGCACATGGAGGTGTCTTGCCATAATGACTGCAAGGCTCAAGACTGACATATATAGTACTTTCTTTAAGCAACGCTTTATTTTCAACTGATGCAATAGCATTAACCTCAGCATGCGCCTCACCATAACGGCGATGATAGCCCTCACCGATTATTTGCCCATTATGCACGACAACAGCGCCAACCATAGGATTGGGTGCCACATCCTCTATACCAAGCTGCGCTAATTGCAGACAGCGTTTCATAAATAATTCGTCGGTTGTCAAAACAAAAAAAATTTGGATATATTGTAAAAAAAAACTAATTTTGCCGGCGTATGAAACAATCCCGACAATATCTCACTACCCACCTGCAAACGCTCTATCAAGGCGATGAACTCAATGCCATCGTCTGGTGGATTATGGAAGAATTGACGCGCAAAAATCGTGCCATATTGTTAAGTAATCCTAACGAAATCATATTCCCCGAAATAGAGAATAAACTTGAAAATATTGTTAAGCGTTTACTCAACAATGAACCCATACAATACATATTCGGCCATACAGCATGGTGCGGTATGCAACTCAAAGTGAATAGCAGCGTACTTATCCCAAGGCCGGAAACAGCAGAGCTGTTAGACCTCGTTGCAACGGCGCCACGAACCATTCTCGACATCGGAACAGGCTCCGGATGCATAGCCATTGCAATGAAAAAGCGATTCCCAAATGCTGAAGTATATGCCATTGACATCTCAAAAAAAGCACTCGACACTGCAAAAGAAAATGCGGCTAACAACAATGCTACAATACATTTCATACAAGCAGATATATTACAACAGCCAACAATAGACCTGCGTTTTGACCTAATCGTTTCAAATCCACCATATATTGCCGAAAAAGAAAAAATCGAAATGGACAAGAATGTGCTTGATTACGAACCACATAATGCTCTTTTCGTACCAGACAATGACCCGCTTGTTTTTTATCGAGAGATAAGCCTTTTTGCAAAGAAACACATCAACCCAAATGGCCAACTGCTTTTTGAAATCAATCAACGATACGGAAATGAAACTCAAGAATTGGTGCAAGCAATAATGACAACAACACGAGTGGATTTGCTGCAAGACACTTACAAAAACAATAGATTTATCAGCGTCAAACTATGAATCAAGAATTATTTTATAAAGCCACAAGTTATTGTTGCAGCGCGGAACATTGTATTTCTGAAGTGCAATCCAAGCTGCGACAATGGGGAGCCGAGGAAGGAGAATCGGACGAGATAATTTCACAGCTCGTTGACGAACGATATATCGATGAGCAGCGCTACGCTGTTGCATACACACAAGACAAAGTGCGCTTTGCTCACTGGGGGAAAAAGAAAATAGTGTTTATGCTTTCTGGTAAAAAAATCAAACAATCAGATATAACATACGCCTTAGAACAAATAGAAGCTGAAGAGTATCAACAAATGCTGTCTAAAATTCTTACAACAAAAAAACGCAGTCTGAAAAACCTCAGCAACGAAGTGCTTCGCAATAAATTATTTGCCTTTGCCCTCTCACGAGGATTTTCCTACGACGAAATCAATCAGGCACTAAATCTCTAAATATAGTTTATTCAAGTTTCGCAAGCAGTTAATGTGTCAAATTATAGGAATTTGTTTATGTCTGATTCAAAGGCAAAAAACCGCTTTAGCGGTTTCATATTAATAGAAAATTAAAATAAACATTTCATCTCTACCAACCGCTTTAGCGGTTGCATATTAAAATACAATTCATTAAATTTCAATATTTGACAATGTGCAACCACTACGTGGTTGTTGGTTTTGTAATCTTGATTTTATCTATTAATATGCAACGGCTAACGCCGTTGAGTGCCGAGATTTTATAAATTGTAATAACATGCAAAACTTAATACCAAAAACAAAATCGGCAAGCACATGCCTGCCGATGTTTGTTTGATATGCTATGCATTTTAGAAAACTACTTTTGCAGTTTTGTCGTTTACTCGAACAAGGAACATCTGTCCTTGTTGCAAGCCGCTGATTGCTGTTTTGCCATCAAGCTGAGCGTTGTAAATCAACTGACCTTGTACATTGTAGATTTGAACATTGCCAATTGCATCAACTATCAATTCACCATTAACAACACTAACGAAATCTGCTGTTTCTACTAATTGCAAACTTGTTGCATTTGATGAGATGGTGAGAGCAGTGAAATCAAATTGTGCGGCTTTAGATTCGCCTTCACTTCCGTGCGTAGCTTTTTCGCCTACCGTGAGAGTGATTTCATTAGCGGCACCTGTCCAGACATAAACTTTATTGGCAGTGTCCGTCAGGCACTCACCTACAGAAGCCGTAATATCACAAGCACGCTTCAAACCATTGGCTGACATATCAAATACAATCTTTTGCATTTCAAAGCCTGCAGAAATGGTGAGTGTTCCTTTTGCATACAAACGAGCATCAGATCCGTTGGCATAATAAGCAGGATTAGTCGTTCCGTTTTGTTTTGCAAACAAAAGAGTGATGCCATCAGAAACGATAGTTTGAGTGTCTTGTTTTTCAACAAATTGGTCGGCAACATCAGCCATAACAATTGTTATATCTGCTGAAAAAACAGAAAAAGTAGCCAAAAGAGCGACTACTGAAATTGATAAAATTCTTCTCATAATCTAATAAGTTTATTGTTAGTACATTAGGGTGTGTTATATGTTATACATAACAACAACGCAAAGATAATACATTTTTTTAGATTTGAAAATAATTTTGGCAAAATTTATATAATTTATCAAAATGACTAATCAAAACAAAATCGGCAGGCGCATGCCTGCCGATTTTGTTTAATATGCTATGCAGTTTAGAAAACTACTTTTGCAATTTGGTTATTTACACGTACGAGGAGTACTTGACCTTGTTGCAAGCCACGTATAGTTGTTTGACCGGCAACTTGAGCGTTGTAAATCAACTGACCTTGTACATTGTAGATTTGAACATTGCCAATAGCATCTACAACCAATTCATCATTAATTACACGGACAAGACTTTCAGCGTTAACGAGTTCAAGACCATCAGGTATTTCGTCAATAATGGTGTAAGTACCTCTATTAACTTCAGGAGTTACTGCACCTGATTTATTAACATATTTAGTTAATTTACCTGTTACGAGAACAATGTCGCCAACCTTAACTTCCTTGTCTGCTTCTGTTTCAGGAGCACAACTATAGGCTTGAAGAGCTTCACTTTCTGCTTGTGTGTCATCAATCCAGAATGTTGCTGTGCCATATTGCTCGCTATATGTATATTTTATTTTAACCACATAACCGGCAACAGAATAGTCAACATCTGTTGAATCGTTATCAGCAAGAGCGTTGATTATTTCGAGAGCTTCTGCAACAGTGAGTGTTTCTGCTTCAACAGGTGCAGGCTCACCATCACCAGTCATATAGATGTCATCCTTTGTTAGAGCATTCCAGCAAACAAACTCACCTTCGTATGCAAGGTTATAGTCTTGATCGAGTGAATCTTTAGCCACAACTGTGTAGCTATAAACAGGATAGTTATCTTCGCTCTGACCGAGATACTCAATACTTATTGTACCTGAAACGAGTTCAATTATAGTAGTGTCGGTTCCATCTACAAGATCAAGTTCTGCCCATACGGCATCAGCAATATCATAGTTACCCACTATTGATGTTTCTGACTCGGTGAATACACCAACAGTCAAAAGAGCTGTATAGTCAGTGTTACTTATTAATTGATATGCATCAACTTCCCATAATGGAACAGGAAGTGAATAACCATTGTCTGCATAATAGTCATTCATATAAACAGCTTGACCATAGTTGAATTCGATGTCTGACTCGATAGGTGTTACATCACCACCTTCGTTCATTGTGATGTAATCATAAGTTGCATAATCGAAACAAAGAACTTCAATTGTTTGACTGAATTTAACTTCATTTCCGTTCACATCAACACCTTCAAAACTGAGTGTATATACATACGACTCTTCACCCTCTCCTACATAATCAATAGTCAAAGTACCTGAAGTGAGTTCGATTGTTGTTGTATCTGCGCCATCAACAACATCATATTCAGCCCAATACATGTCGGCAACATCGTATGTACCTGCAATAGCAGTTGCTGAAGTCGTTTCAAAAGCAAATGATAACCAAAGATCGTAATTTTCTTCATCTAAATCATGGGAAAGATCAATTTGCCATGTATGAGCACCTTCATAGAGTTCATAACCAGCCTGTGCATAATTGAATTCAAATGCAGGAGTAACAACTTCAGGCTTTACAGGTTCAATCAAGAGTTGGTCGATTGCGAAATATGTTGCTGTGTTGATACCATATTGGCCAACATCTGTTGACTCCATTGAGAATGTAAGACCATAAACCTCGCCGAGTTCGCTGAGATCAACTTTCTCCCAAGCGTTGTTAACAAATGTCTTGCCATCACGGAAGTCTGCAAGATAATAATCAACTGAATTCTCGGTCAAGATAAAGCCGGCAGTATCAGCACCAAGAATACCTTGTACTTTTACATAGAGATAGTCGCCTTCTGCATATTTTTTAGCACCAAAGTCGTTACCATTGTTAATGTCGTTGTAGGTAACATTAGCATTGCAGAAATAAACTTCTTTAGGTGTTGCTTTCAGGATTTCGTCCTCTGCAAAAAGTATGGTGTTAGCACCTTGCCAATAAGCGAGTGTGTAAGGAGTTCCTTCGCCACGAACACCACCTTTGGCTACACAGCTGTAGTATTGATAACCTGCGCCATCTTCTTTTGCTATTGTTGGGATAAATCCGTTCCATGTCGGATAAGGAGTATTGAATATTTCACCAGTTTCAGGATCTGTGTAAGGATAATAGAGAGTATCACCATAATGTTGGAGAGCGAACGCACCCGACATAACAAATTTGGCAGCAGAATCGAATGTTGCAGCCCAGTTACCTAATTCGGTGTATTCAAACTCGCCTTCGTCATAGCTCAAGAGATATGGGTTGGCTTTCTCTACAGGAACAACGATTTCACCATCTGTTGTAATTGTAAGTGCAGTGAAATCAAATTGTGCGGCTTTAGATTCGCCTTCACTTCCGTGCGTAGCTTTTTCGCCTACTGTGAGAGTGATTTCATTAGCGGCACCTGTCCAGACATAAACTTTATTGGCTGTGTCCGTCAGGCACTCACCAACAGAAGCCGTAATGTCACAAGCACGCTTCAAACCATTGGCTGACATATCAAATACAATCTTTTGCATTTCAAAGCCGGCTGAAATGGTGAGTGTTCCTTTTGCATAAAGACGAGCATCTAAGCCTGATGCATTAAAAGTAGGATTAGAACCACCATTTTGTTTTTCAAACAAAAGTGTAATACCATCAGCTGTTATGGTCTGCGTTGCTTGATTATCGACGAATTGGTCGGCATAATCAGCCATAACAAGCTTCACTTCAGCTGCAAATGCTGAAAAGGCAGCCAAGAGAGCGACTACCAAGAGAGATAAAGTTTTTTTCATAAACAAAATGTTTTTAATGAATATTAAGTTTGTTTTTATTCGACTACAAAATTACTATTTTTTATACAAAATAATATTTACTATTTAGACTTTTTTTTTAACGAATAGTAAAATTAAAACATGGTGGCCTATAAGACCACCATGTTCGGTTAACTACAAAACTATTTTTGTTATTCTATTGTTCAAACGAACTATATATTGTTGTCCTGTTTGTAAAACTATTGTCATACCCTCTTCTACATTCTGATTGACGATTACCTGACCAGTCAGATTATAGACTTGCAATGCGCCACTCTCTTTGAATACGAGTTGAGCATTCTGAACTGCAAACAAGGTGTTTTGCTCGACCACTTCAAGTCCTGTTGCTGTGAGAATCTCATAGAAACCGCCCTTTGCAATTTGATAGATATAGTGGTCGATATAGAAATCTTTTTGTATCTGTCCTTCGGCTTGGATGAAATCACCTTGCTTCACGTGTATATCGCGATCGCTTTGGGGTGTTGCAGCATAGACCATAAAGACATCTTCTTTTGTGTCCTTATCATCTGCTATCCAGAATGAATTTTCATTCAAATTAGGATTATAAACACCTTGCTGACGAGTTATATAACCTCTAACCACATAAGTCTCTTTTGTCTTTTTGCCGTTTTCTAACTGAGCTGCAATCTCCACTGCTTGCGCCACGGTAATAGTGTCGGGTATAATAAATACAGGTACTCCTTTGCGATGTGAAATATATTGTGCGTCATTGATTGTCGGCACTCCGTTTCTTGTGGCATAGACGCCTTGCAACACAAGTGTATCACCTTCTTCTATTCCAAGATCGGCAAAATGCCCTGCATTTTGTTCTTTGTCAAGCAATCCATAGACATACACCGAAGCATTGTCTGCATCAACGCCCTCAAGAGTAAAATTACCAAATCTGTCGTTCATTATGTCAACAACAAGTCCTTCAAGTTGATAAGTTTTCTCGTCGGCACGAGCAAGGAACTCTGTTATTGTGATTGCCTCAATAGTGTCAACAACCGTTGTGTCGTGTGGCGTTGTGTCTGGCAGTTCGGGGCGGATTATACGGAAATCAGTACAATTGACGAGCTCTAATGTTGTGGCATTGTATTTCAAGATTCTGCCTGAGCCTACCACTAAGTCACCTACTTTTATGTTCATATCTGCAGGTTCTGCAGCTACAGCACGATAGAATTGGAAATCTTGTTTTCCGTCGATGGTATCAGAAACGAAGAACGACTTGTAAGACGCGCTCGATTGTGCTGAGCGAAGAGCGGTTATATAACCCTTAATAGTAAATGTACCTTCGGCAGTATCTTTAGAATTCAGACCTTGTGCTATCTCTACTGCAAGTTCCACACTGAGAGTATCCGGATATTGATAGGCCTCTAATATTTCATATCCGGCATTTTGATGTGTTTCAAGAATGGTATCTCCACTTGATGTTATATGTTTTTTGAGCGCGCCTCCTATTCTCACAAAATCACCGCGTTTCACCAATTTATCTTTTTCATCCAAAGGAAAAGCACGATATACTTCCAATTGTGGTTCTGCTCCAATTGAATCAGCAATCATAAATGTGGCGTTATTATACTGCTCATTATAACGCTCAATCATTTGAGTTACATAGCCTTCAATAACATAAGCAAGTCCGGAGACCTCGCCACTATCAAGAGCTGCGGCTAATTCTACAGCCTGAGCAACAGACAGAGTGTCAGGTGCAGGAACGACAGGTTCCGGTTTTTCCACCAAAACTCTCAGCTGCGCTGTTATCAAATTGCCACACTCAGAAAAAAGTGAATACATTACCAATAGTTCTCGACCCTCAACCAAAGTGTCTTTGCTTACATCCTGAAACATATTGTTGTAGGCAGACCAAACTAAGGCACTTGTGTCAATACCTTCAACTCCTTCTTGCTTGCTTTGTTCTGCAAGTTTTTGTTTTACATCAGCATCAGCTTGAGAGAAATCTATCAATGACCCTGCTTCTGCTTGGATTAAGACAGGTTCAATAGGTACTGCTTTGATTGATTTATACTGATGAGTTATTGTGATTGAATAATGGTCATACACAACAGTATCAGTAATTTCTTGCGTCAAAGACACGACGGGTTCTTGCTTGTCGCAGGAATAAAGATTAGTGAATGCTGTGTCTGCTTTATGTTCTTGCGCAAACGAAAGCGCACAAACCGACAAAAGAGCCACGATGGTGAGTAATGTTTTTTTCATAATTGATATTATATTGATTATTTTGCAAAATTAGTATTTTTTTAGGTCTTGACCAAATTATTCTGCATTATTTAACTTTTAGCGTTCTTAAATAGTCCTTTTGCTTGTCTGTTAGTCGATAACTCTCAATGGCTTTTTGTATTGTTTTGTTGTGTGTCCAAGCGTCAAGGTGCTGCGTTTCTAAGTATGGAATTGTTGCATCATATTGCTTTGCAAGAGCGGTGGCGAAATACCATGCTTGCATCATACGAACATAGTACTCATCACGCTTGACACCTGCAACTAAATCGTTGTATTGTGGCTGAAAATCTGCGTCAAGATAGTGTTGCATCAACATTTTTATTGCAAAGCGGATTGTGTACTCAAGACTGCTGCAGAACCAGAGTTTTATTTCCGTAATCAATTCGTCTTTATGTTTAGCAAAGACCTTTGGCGAGAGTTGGTCACATGTTGCCCAATTGTCTATATAAGGCAAAAAAGCTTTTACTGCTATCAAGCAATATTGAAAATCTTTTATTTCTGATATCAAGAAGGCATGTAACTGGTTCTCGTCAAAATACCGATGTGGCAGTTCTCGTAGAAAGGCGTCGCTCTTACCGCTTTTATATAATTGTTTGGCTAACTTTCTAAGTTCTGGCGTGCGTACGCCAATAATACTTTCTTGATTCAGTGTCGGCAAAAGCCTTGCCTGAAAATCAGCGTATTGCTTATCTTGCAATATGAATAATTGATTTGCTATTTCCATAAAGAAAAAATAAAAGTTGGAGCATCTCTGCTCGAAATGCTCCAACTTGATATTAATTTAAAAAATCAGAATACAACTTTTGCGATTTGGTTATTAACTCGTACGAGCAATACCTGACCTTGTTGTAAACCGGTGATTGTTGTTTGACCTGCAACACTTGCGTTGTAAATCATTTGTCCGGCAACATTATAGATTTGCACATTGCCTTGTGCTTTTACTACCAACTGACCATCTACAACAGAGACGAGTGTTTCTGCGCTAACGAACTGCAAACCTGAAATCGGAATTATATGATATTGTCCGGTGAACATCTCAGGAGTGTTACCCATATAGTTCATCAATTGGCCGACAGCCAAAACACGATCGCCTACTTTGACATTCTTGTCTGCTTCTGCCTGCGATTTAACATGATATAGATAGAGGTCTTTACCGCCATCCTCTGCATCTGCTATCCATAATGAAACATCATTATACTCTTCTGAGTAAGTCCCGTCAAGTTCAGTTACATAGCCAATAACTGCGTAAGGATTTTTCGTCTCATCATTTTCTAATGCAGCAATAATATCGAGGGCTTCTGCCACTGTGATAGTGTCAATTTCTACCGGTGTTACAGGAGTTGTATCGTTTGGAGCAACCTCAATAATAGCATATTTACCGCCGGCAATCATTTCCGGTGTGTTACCTCTGAAGTTTTGTAATATGCCTGTTGCCACAATCTTGTCGCCTACTTTAACGGCACTGTCAGCTGCCAATTCAGGTTTAACTCGATAGAGCATAAAGGTCTCTTGGCCATCTTTTTCGTCTGCAATATTCAGAGTTATATTACCATATTGTACAGACCATGAAGTTGGTATAGAAGCAACATAACCAACAATAGTATATTCTTTGTCGGTCTTAGCGTCTTTGGCAAGTGCATTTGTGAGTTCAAGAGCTTCAGCTACACTGAGGGTGTCGTTTTCTATCGGGGTTACAGGAGTTGTATCGTTTGGAGCAACCTCAATAATGCCGTATTTACCTTTTGCGTCCATTTCTGGTGTGCCGTTGTAGGATTTCAACTTACCTACAGCAAGAACTTTGTCGCCTACTTTAACGGCTTTGTCAGTTTCTGCCATCGGTTGAACACGGAAGAGTTGGAGAGCTTGACCGCCATCTTTTGTATCGGCTACCCACAATGATATATTGCCGTATTGGTCTGACCATGGTGTGGCAATCTCTGTTACGTAACCTACAACATTATATTCGTCAGCACTTGTAGCTGTGCCTAATTCGGCAATCACTTCAAGAGCCTCTGCAACTGTGAGGGTGTCATTTTCTATCGGGGTTACAGGAGTTGTATCGTTTGGAGCAACCTCAATAATGCCGTATTTACCTTTTGCGTCCATTTCAGGTGTGCCGTTGTAGGATTTCAACTTACCTACAGCAAGAACTTTGTCGCCTACTTTAACGGCTTTGTCGGTTTCTGCCATCGGTTGAACACGGAAGAGTTGGAGAGCTTGACCGCCGTCTTTTGTATCGGCTACCCACAATGAGATATTGCCGTATTGGTCTGACCATGGTGAGGCTATTTCGGTTACATAACCTACAACATTATATTCGTCAGCACTTGTAGCTGTGCCTAATTCGGCAATCACTTCAAGAGCCTCTGCAACTGTGAGGGTGTCGTTTTCTATCGGTGTTACAGGAGTTGTATCGTTTGGAGCAACCTCAATAATGCCGTATTTACCTTTTGCGTCCATTTCTGGTGTGCCGTTGTAGGATTTCAACTTACCTACAGCAAGAACTTTGTCGCCTATTTTAACGGCTTTGTCAGTTTCTGCCATCGGTTGAACACGGAAGAGTTGGAGAGCTTGACCGCCGTCTTTTGTATCGGCTACCCACAATGATATATTGCCGTATTGGTCTGACCATGGTGTGGCTATTTCGGTTACATAACCTACAACATTATATTCGTCAGCACTTGTAGCTGTGCCTAATTCGGCAATCACTTCAAGAGCCTCTGCAACTGTGAGGGTGTCATTTTCTATCGGGGTTACGATAGTTGTGTCTGGATTTTGTGTTGTATCCGCAGGAGCTGCTTCAAGAATCTTGAAGTCGGTACTATTAATCAATTCGTATTGATTAACATAGCGTGTGAAATTACCTGTTGCAACGACAACATCACCTTTCTTTACATCGCGGTCGGCTTCGGTTGCCGGAGCAGCTTTATAGAATTGAAAGTCTTGCGAGTTGTCAAGCGAGTCAGAAACATAAACAGACAGTGTACCATAATTTTCTGAATAAGCATAACGAACACTTGTTACAACACCTTTTACTGTGTAGATTTCTTGTGTTGTCTCGTCTTTTGCAAGTTGGTGTGCAATTTCGAGCGCTTGAGCAACAGTTAGAGTGTCAGGAAGTTGTGGAGCAGCAGCTTCAAGAATTTGGTAAGTAGCACCAGCCATAAATTCAGGAATTTGTTTTTCTCCGCTTACATACATTACTATTCGGCCATTGCCTATAACTTTGTCGCCCACTTTTACTGAGCTACCTGTTGCAGGGTCAGGTGTTGCACGATAGAACTCAAAAGCACTTTCTCCATCGGCCTCGTCTGCCACCCAGAACGAAATATAGTTCTTGTTGGCATTATAAACAGTAGCTATCTCAGTAACATAACCTACAACATTCACTCTCTCACTTGTGTCTTTGTTGAGTGTTTGAGCAAGAGCTACAGCCTGAGCAACAGTCAGTGTGTCGTATTTGGGTTCTTCAATTGGTGTCTCACCTCCACCTTCGCCATTAAGTTCGAGGGTGCAAACAGAGAAACAAAATTGAGAAGCCTTAGTTCCTATAGGCTCACCAACAATAAGAACGAGAGAGTCCGTGCCAATGCCCTGCCATGTAACGGTTGCGGCATCTTTGTCAGTAACGCAGGTGCCAACAGAAGGAATGACATTGCAGATACGATCAACGCCTTGTTTATTGAGATTAAAAACAATTTTTGTGATTGTGTCTTTGGCTGTAATTGTCAGAGCATTACTTTTGTAAAGACGCAAACCTTTGTCGTTAGAATTGTAAATAGGAGAATTAACAGAGCCGGCAGCAGTGTCGGCAACAAAAGTTATTCCCTCCGGAGTGGTGAATGATGTGGTTCCGTATTGGGACACATCAACGGTTACGACTGTTGCAGCAAAAACAGCCACAACAGACAGCATCAATGCTGCAAAAAAAGATAAAAGTTTTTTCATTGTTTTTTGGTGTTTAGTTTGTGTTAAGTTTTTGTTATTTGTTATTTTACACTTATTCCAAGTGTAAAAACTACTATTTTCACATTTTTATGTTTGTGCAACTGCTTTGCACATTCGGCTATTGTTGCGCCTGTGGTCAGAACATCATCAACAAGAAGTATCGTCTTGCCCTTTAGCTCTACATTTTTGTTAGGCTCAAACGCGCCTCGTACATTGCTTTTTCTTAGGGCGTTGTCAATTTGCATTGCTTGAGCTTTGTCGTTTCTGCTTCTAATCAAAGCATCCTCATACATAGAAATATGTAGTGTGTCTGCAAAGGCTTGCGCTATATAATCGGTTTGATTATAGCCTCTTTCACGCATTTTCTGTTTATGCATCGGCACCGGCACAACGGCATCTATTCCATTGAAAAAACCATTTCCCGACCACTCCGTTATCGCCTGCTGCGTGAGGCGATAGAGAATTTCGGGATGGTTGAAATACTTTGCCTTATGAATCATAGTGCGCAGTGTCGTTTCCTTGCTGTACCAGCAATACGCCGCAGCTCGCATAAAGGTAGCCTGCCCTTCGAGTCTCGACTCTGCCTGATTCTGAAAGTGTTGGTCCATGTTGGTGCGCGGCAGAGTTGTCAAACAAGTTGAACATAATTCATGCTCATTGTCGGCAAGCAAAGAACCACAATTTCTGCATAATGGCGGGAAAAAAAGGTCTAACAAATTACTTACGTCTATTCTCAAACAAAATTCTATTTAGTTGTCAGCCATTCTCTAATTTGCTTTCTATTCTCTACAATTTTTGCTGTACATAGGCCTAAAATACAGCCTATAAGAAAGCCCAAAATAACGCACAACAATCTATTATTTTTTGCTTTAGGCAAAGCTGACAAATGAGTAATAAATGCTACTGGTTGTGAATAAACAGATAACTCCATTTCTACTTTTTGACGGTGTTTGATCAACTCAAATATGTCTTCAGTAAGCAGGTCTATACTCCGTTTACCCATTATTATTGTTCCGGATTTGGAACTATTAATATCTATTTGAGGACCTTGAGGATAATCAAAATAGAAAAGTTTTGATAAGCTATCAAGATACATCAATTGTTGGTCACTCGCTACCAATTCTTCTTCCAAAGATTTCTTTTTGGCTTCATACTTGCATATTATAGCCGGATTGGTATTTACAAAATCAGCTATTCCTTTTTCTATGGTAGGAAGTTGTTTGAGTTTTTTGGTTTCAATTTGTATTCCCAAATAGAAAGGTGATATGCGAAAAATTGTGTCGTTGCTTCCATATTGACTGTTGAAATCAACAAAATCAGGAATAGAGTCATTTAATGCATCAATTACATTAAAACATCCAACCCAACGAAGTCCATTAACCTCTTCAAAAGGCAGACCTAATTGTTGCGCAAAGGCAAGCGATGGTTCTAAGTTTTGTTGCATAGCATGATTGAGCGGTTCAAGTGCTTCTTTAACATCAAAGGGCGTTGGTCCATTAACCATCATTACTCCTTGAGCATAATAGATGCGATTGGTTGGACGAGAAATATACCACCCGACTCCAACACATAAAACGAGAAAAAGAAGCATGATATACCACTTGCGGAAACTCAATTTTATCAGCTCCCCAATCCAAATGAAAAAAGCTTTTAGTCCTTTTCCGCACCACTTGAAGAACCGCAGTATCAGTTCCCACAATGTTATGTCTCTTGTTTCTGGCATATATAAATTTTGAAATATAATTGTTGAGATGACAAACTCAAATTTGTCATCTCAACAATGAATTATTTTTATAGGAATAAAAGTTGTACGATGATATAAACCGGCAACAATACGATGAGAGAGAACTTAATCATATAGCCAAAGAATGAAGGCATCTTGATTTTGTTTTCTTCCGCAATAGCCTTAACCATGAAGTTAGGTCCGTTGCCGATATATGTCATTGCTCCAAAGAATACTGCACCGATGCAAATTGCCTCAAGTATTTTTTCCGGTATGCCGGCAACTATAGCCTCAGCAGCAACAGCTGTTTGTGAGAAATCAACACCTGTAGCAACAGAGTGGAAGGCAACAGCTGTAGGTGTATTGTCGAGGAATGACGACAAAAGACCTGTTGAATAGTAGAATTGCCATGGTTGGTCGAATCCTAACGAACCGGCGTGATGGTTGAGGAATATCAAAGCAGGTGTCATCGTGGTGAATATACCCAAGAACAAGAAGGCAACTTCCACGATTGGATCCCATGTGAATTTGTTCAGTTCGAAACGAACTTTTTTCTTTGTTGTATAGAGCGAGAGGAACATCAATGAGAGCAATACTATCTCGCGCAAGAACTTGAGCCAGATAGGAGCATCGTGTTCGCCCATTGCCGGTATTGTTCCGACATTGATAAATGCAACAGCAAGCACAACACCAATGAGGTAGATGAAGTTGATAGAACCACCGAGGTGCAATGGCACTTGTTCGCGTGAGTCTGCCGACAATGCCGTCCAATCCTCTTTTTTGTACATGATGGTGTCCCAAATGTAGTACATAACAAGCAGGATAGCACCAGTTACTAACCATGGTCCCCACATACCCATGAACCATGTAAATTCAGCACCACGCAGGAAAAGCATAAACAATGGGGGGTCTCCAAGCGGAGTGAGAAGTCCGCCGCAGTTGGCCACCAAAGCGATAAAGAACAGAATGGTGTGAGTCGAGTACTTACGCTGTTGGTTAGTAGTTATCAACGGACGAATAAGTAACATGGCAGCACCTGTTGTTCCCATTATACTTGCCAATACCCAACCTAAGGCAAGGAAGCATGTGTTGACAATAGGTTTTGCCTTTATATCACCACTGAGGTGAATACCACCTGTAATGACATACAATGAGAGCAAGAGAATGATGAACGGCACATAGTCGTAAATCACCTGATGTTCAAGAGCATGAACGCCATCCATTCCATAGGCGATCATGAAATAAACAGCTGTCGGAACACCGAGAAGGAGAGAAACAATAAGCTTGTTGGCATTTTTCTCCCACCAATGTTCTGCCACGAGTGGTCCTATTGCTATCATAAGCAACATAAGTACAAATGGAATCATTGTCCATGCAGGCAGGTTTTCCAATCCGCCTTCCGATGCTTGTTGCGCGACCTCGTTAATTGTTGTGCCTGACGCAACCGATTCCATCGCTTGTACAACAGTGTCTTTCACTGCTGACAACGAATCTAATAATAATGAATCATTCATGTTTTTTGGTTTTTATATTTTTTGAGTACTTCTTAGTCTAATTTCAGCACAGCAAGGAAAGCCTTTTGCGGTACTTCGACATTACCTATCTGCTTCATTCGTTTCTTACCGCGTTTTTGTTTTTCAAGCAGTTTGCGCTTACGGCTTATATCGCCGCCATAACACTTTGCCGTTACGTCTTTACGCACTTGCTTGACCGTCTCACGCGCAATGATCTTAGCTCCTATGGCAGCCTGTATGGCTATGTCAAACTGCTGACGAGGCAAGAGTTCTTTGAGTTTTTCACACATCCGACGCCCAAAATCTACAGCATTGGAACGATGAGTAAGCGTTGACAAAGCATCTACTTGCTCTCCATTGAGCAAAATATCAAGTTTGACCAAATCAGACTGACGATAGCCATTGGAATGATAGTCGAATGAGGCGTATCCCTTCGATATGGATTTCAATTTGTCGTAGAAATCAATCACTATCTCACCGAGCGGCAAGTCGAACAATATCTCTACACGATTTCCTGAGATATACTCTTGTTTTACCAATTCACCGCGTTTGCCGAGACAGAGAGTCATTATTGGTCCGATATATGTTGTTGCTGTGATAATTGAAGCTCGTATGTAAGGTTCTTCGATGTGGTCGATAAGCGTCAGGTCCGGCATCCCTGCCGGGTTGTGCACCTCTTTTACCTCACCCTGCTTGTCATATACGAGATACGACACATTAGGCACGGTGGTGATCACATCCATGTCAAACTCGCGGTCTAAGCGTTCTTGCACAATCTCCATGTGGAGCAGTCCGAGAAAACCGCAACGGAAGCCGAAGCCGAGCGCTACAGAGCTTTCTGGTGTGAATGTAAGACTTGCGTCGTTGAGTTGCAATTTTTCAAGGCTTGCTCGCAGGTTCTCATAGTCTTCTGTCTCAATCGGATAGACACCTGCAAAGACCATTGGCTTGACTTCCTCAAAGCCGTCTATTGCTTTGTCGCAAGGACGCGCCACATGAGTTATTGTGTCACCAACCTTCACTTCAGTAGATGTCTTTATACCGCTTATGATATATCCCACATCGCCTGTACGCAACTCTTTGGTCGGTTGCATTGTAAGTTTGAGCACACCTATTTCGTCGGCGTCATATTCTTTGCCTGTATTGAAAAACTTCACGTGGTCGCCGGTACGCAATACGCCATTAACAACTTTAAAATAGGCAATTATTCCGCGGAACGAATTAAACACGGAGTCGAATATAAGGCATTGCAGTGGAACTTCCGGGTCGCCTTGCGGCGCAGGCACGCGCTCTATGATAGCATTGAGGATTTCCTCTACGCCGAGACCTGTTTTTCCGCTTGCACGGATAATATCTTCGCGTTTGCAACCGAGAAGCTCAATTATTTCGTCCTCCACCATTTCAGGCATGGCGGAGTCCATATCGCATTTATTAAGTACTGGAATTATCTCCAAATCATGTTCGAGAGCCATGTAGAGATTAGAAATGGTTTGGGCTTGCACTCCCTGACTTGCATCAACAACAAGCAACGCGCCTTCGCACGCTGCTATTGAGCGACTGACCTCATAAGAAAAATCCACATGCCCCGGAGTGTCAATCAAATTGAGCACATATTCTGCCTTATCTGCTTTTTCTCCTCTGTAAGTATAGCGCATTTGGATGGCGTGGCTTTTGATTGTTATGCCACGCTCTTTCTCCAAATCCATATCGTCAAGCACTTGGTTTTCCATGTCTTTCTGATCGACAGTTTTGGTGTATTCAAGCAGTCGGTCAGCAAGTGTTGACTTACCATGATCTATATGTGCTATGATGCAAAAATTGCGTATCTGTTTCATCTATCAACTTCTTATGCTTGCCTAAATCGCATAATCGTTGCAAAATTAAACATTTTTTTACAAATTTGCAAATTTTAGTCGTATTTATGTTTTATTTTCTTTCTATTCGGCTTCCTCCGCTTGTTTGTTTTTCGAGTACAGGATTGCCTTGATATTCTATTTTGCTCATTCCTGTTGCTGTCGCTCTGAGTGTATCAGAAGCATTTGCCTTAACCGTACTTGCTCCCGCAACAGACAAATTACCCACACCGACTTTCATTTTTCGAGCATCTACACTGCTTGCTCCTGTGGCATTGAGCCAAAATGTCTGCGCCCTACCCTCCAATTCTATTTTCGAGGCTCCGGCAGCCGTTATGTCAAGTTTTTGAGCAACGACTTCAACATCTATATCACTTGCTCCATAGACTCTAATTGCCAAGTCTTGTGTTTCAAAAACGCTGTCTGTAGTCAGTTCGGCTGCTCCTTGAAGAGTTATATTCTTCAACTCCGGCGTGAAAAGAACTATTTCTTCTCCGCGATGTGATGTTGAAATAGACAATACACTGTCTGTAACTTCTATTTTCAAGCTGTCGAAATTTTTGCTTGTTACATCAAGATATTGTTGGTCAGATTGACAAAGTTCTACTTTTGCAGCACCGCGTATCTCAACGCTATGCCATGGTGCTGTAGAAATTTGTTTGGTTTCTTCAATTCCGTACTTCTCATTTTCGGTTATCAACCAGTGCCACGACTGTTCCTCCCAATCAGCAAGTTTGTCCGCATTATTCACTATTTGATAGGCTCCAATACCTACACAGCCAACAAGCGATAAAAACCAAATAATAAAAGTAATCCATATACTTTGAGGTGAGGTGCGTTCACCGTTTTTGAAATACTTGACTAAAGAATAAATCAGTCCGAAGATAGGTATTCCGATTGCCAGCAAGAGTAAAATTACAAGAGCAATCGTGAGCCACTTATTGTCGGCAAAGAGCGTTGCAAACATTCCGAACGGCGACATTGCCACGAGTCCGGTCATTCCTCCCAAAAGTCCCATCAAAACAGCAAAGAGAGTAACAGAAAGAATAAATAGCACAAAACCGCCAACCAACCATACACATATCTTATGCAGAGTTACTAAAAAATTGGCACAGCCGCCACGCTCAGTGCTTGTTGTTTTGTTCTGGTTGTCGAGTTCGCGTTCAATATTTGATATTGTTGGTTCTTCTCCTCGCATCTCGAGTTTCTGAGCCATAGTTTTAGCCTCAGGCATCACTATCCACAAAATGCAATACACAATTGCCGTAAAGCCCCAAAAGAAAAGGAATATAACGAATAACAATCGAATCCAAATTGCGTCAATGCCCAGCCATTTTGCCAATCCGGAGCATACTCCGGCAATGATTTGATTGTCGGCATCTCGGTAGAGTTTTCGGCGAAATACCGACTTGGCATATTCCATGCTCTTTTGGGTTATCGACTCCGGTTCTCCATCCAAATTGAAATCATCAGGTTTGCCCATTTGATTAATTACGGCTTGCACTATTTCTGACGACACGACATCACATTTTTGGCGACGCAATACCTCGCTGAAAAGTTCTGCTATACGTGCCTCTATATCTTTCATCACCTCCGACTTGTCAGTGTCAGATGATAGATGTTTCTCTACGCTTTTAAGATAGTCATGAAGTAAATCGTATGCATCTTGGTCGATACAAAACGACATTCCACTAAGATTGATATTGATTGTTGTTTTCATAATGATGGGTTATTTGATTTTAGTTTGTTTCAATTGTTTCAACAGAGTTTTTTATTGCTCCCCACTCTGTTTCGAGTTCTTGCAAGAGCTGTTTTCCTTCCGTTGTTGTTGTATAGTACTTCCGAGGAGGTCCCTCGGTTGACTCTTGCCATCGATAGTCGAGCAAGCCATTGTTTTTCAGCCTCGACAGCAAAGGGTACAATGTTCCCTCAACAATCAAGAGGTTAGCTTTTTTGAGATGTTCGAGTATTTCTCCTGCATACATTTCACCATCTTTAAGGCACAAGAGAATACAATATTCCAATATGCCTTTACGCATTTGTGATTTTATGTTGTCTATCATGGTTAGTAATAGTTGTTATTTACCTGCATAATATTGCAGTATTCTGACTTTGAATATATAGTTATACTTTGCTTGCAACTGCTCTGATTGTGCTTGTGTAAGCAGTTTTTTTGCCTCATACAATTCATATATTGTGCCTTTGCCTGCTTCTTGCTTTTGCTCGGCATATCGGAATGCTTCTTGTGCATAAGTAAGTGCTTGCTCTGCCGATTGTTGTTGCGTTTGTGCCGCAAGGGCGTTGTAATAAGCTTGGTCTATTTCTTTTTGTATGTCTTTGGTTATTTGTTCTATGTTGAGCTTTGCGTTTTGCACATTTATTTCTTGTCTCTTTACGGCATTAGGTGTTTGCATCCGGTCGAAAATGGGTATTGTCAGATTGAGTCCGACATTGGTTGTAAAATTATCACCTAATTGTTTGCCAAAAGCAACATTGTCTGCTCCGTAAAGATGATAGTAGCCGGTGCTTATTCCTGTTCCTGCACTTAATGTCGGATAGTAGGCTGACTTAGCATTTTTCAGTCCTATTTGCTGAGCCTCTAAGGCATATTGTGCTGCTTTGAGCTCCGGGCGATTGCTCATTGCTTCTTGATAGACAATTGTTTTGTCGGGCAACAACTGATGATCTAATGAATCTGTTGTTGTATGAACGATATCAAAAGAATCGGAATAAGGCAGTTCCATTGCTTGAGCGAGGTCGAGGAGTGCAAGTTTTGTCGTGTTTTGCGCTTGCACAAGAGCAAGTTGTTCTTTTGCTTCTTGTGCCTGCATTGAATAAAGCTCTCCTTGTGCTGTGCGCTGTGCATTGACAAGAGCCTGCGTTTTTTCAATTTTTCGTTGTGTCAGGGCAAGCTGCTCCTGCGCTGTCTGTTCCAACTCTTTGTCGAGCAACACCTGCAAAAACATAGCCGTTATATTGAGCGAGATATCGAGTTTGAGTTGCTGCATGTCGGCTTCGGTCTTGTTGACAAGTGCTTTGGACTGGTCGATATTATATTTCATTGACAAGCCGTCAAAGAGCACTAAATTGGCGTTGAGCGAAAAACTTGTATTGGCGATATTTTGTGCACGCATCACATTATCTACACCCGTACTTCTTCCCCACGACCAATTTTGCCCTGCATTAGCACTTACAGTAGGGAGCAAATTTTGTCGTGTTTGGTCGTAAGCCAGTTGCTGCTGCCGCATCTCATTTTCTTGCTGCTGAACTTGCAAATTATTATGCAATGCTATTTCAATGCACTGATTTAGAGTGTATTTCTCTGCATTCACAAAAAGGAAATTAAACAGCAGCAATAGAGCACTAAGATATTTTATTTGCTTTCTCATTTTTGTAATTCAGTTATAGGGTTACCTCTAACTATGTCATTTTCTTGCAGTCCGTCAATGATTTCAATATTTATTCCGTCCGACATACCGATCTGCACCGCTTGTTTTTTTGCTTGCTGTGTTGCTGTGTCGGTCAGGAGCTGAACAAAGGCACTATCTCCATTGATTTCAACTGTTGATTCTGCCACTGCCAGCACTTGTTTGTGCGATTGAAGAACTATCTCGGCATTAGCACTATATCCGGAGCGGATATTCACACTATCAGGTATTGTTACGGCTCCTTTAATTTCAAACATCATTGCTCCATTGCTCTCTGTTCCTTTGGGAGAGATATATTCAAGTTGCGCTTCAAACTTGCGGTCGTTCAATGCGCCGATAATCAATTCCATCGGCATACCTTCACGCAGTTTTCCCACCTCTGTTTCGTCCATTTTACCAACAAAAATCATATCTTTCATGTCTGCCACAGTGGCTATTGTGGTACCATCATTAAAGGTATTACTCAATATAACAGAATTACCCACTTTGATTGGGATGTCAAGTATCGTTCCTGAAATAGTAGAACGCACAATGGTGTTGCCATAGTCTTTTGCCGATGCTGCCACACCTTCTTTGACAATCGAAAGATTGTCTTGTGCTGCTTGCAGTTCTTCTTTGGCTTTGATGAAGCTCAGCTCTGAAGTTTCCAATGCCTCGCGCGCTATGACTTTCTGCACATAAAGGGCGGAATCGCGTTCATAAACTTGCCGAACATTGTTCAGATTATATTGTGCAAGACGCAAGCGCGACTCAGCACTGCTCAGTTGCGACATGTCAGGCACAACTTTTATCTTGGCGATTGCCTCACCCTGCTTAACATCCTGCCCCGCCTCTTTATAAAGCTCAGCCACTATACCGCTGATTTGTGCTTTTATGGCCACTTCGTCACGCGGCTCAACCTTGCCCGTTACTATAGTCCGTTTCTCTATGTCACGTCGCTCAACACGAAATGTCTCATAACGAACTTCTTGGGGCTGTTGGCGCTTATAGAGAAACACAAATGTGGCCACTACACCTGCTGCCAACAAAATAGCAACAATCCATTTAACAACTTTTCTCATATCTTGAAAATTTATTTATCTTTACTTTACTACATATCATCATTCTTCCGACAAGGCCTCTATAGGCTTGATTTTCAGAGCTCTTATTGCAGGCAGAAGTCCTGCCAAGATACCGACTACAATAATTATGATCAAACATGCCGCTGCGGCACCGAAAGACACTTGCGGATTTTTCATAAAAGTCTCGGACGAAGCAAGTATTTTTTCAACAATCTGCAACAGCCCGACGCCAGCCATAATCCCCACGACACCTGCCATCGCCGTAAGTACAGTACTCTCTGCAACTATTTGACGAGCAATTACATAAGGTGAAGCACCTAACGCACGGCGCACACCTATTTCCTTCGTGCGCTCACGCACCGTAACAAGCATTATGTTGCTCACACCGACAGCACCCGAAATCAGCGTGCCAAGACCTATAAGCCAAATCAAAGCAGACAGACCTATGCGCAAATAACCTAATGCTTTCATCTCTTCTTCGGCGTTGAAACCCCAGATGGCTTTATCGTCGTCAGGTGCCACATTATGTCTTTGCTTGAGTATGGTACGCATTTCTGCGTCTATTTCTGAAACCCAAACATCAGGCTTTGCCACAGCCATAACGATATGCAATTCGTCGCCAAGGTTATAGACTTGTTGAACCGTTGTGAGTGGAGATTGAACCATTTTGTCGGGGTTGCCTCCGATATAGATATGATTGAGATTTTTGTCTCTCACTCCAACTATAGTGTATTGCATACTACCACACATAATCCGTTTGCCAACAGGATTTTCGCCATTGGGGAAAAGCACTCCATATATCTCGTTACCAATAACACACACTTTGCGTTTTTCTTGCATGTCAATGTCGTTGATAAATCGCCCAAAGAGCAAATCTGTTTTCATCACCTGCGTATATTCAGGCGTAACACCTACCATACGATAATTCTCATGCTTGTCGCCATACGACACCATAGTGCTACCGGTAGTAAACACCATTGGCGACAAACACTTAACACCTTTCACTTGTGATTCAATCACTGGCAGATCAGATGCAATGATTTTCCACGAACGCCCACGCTGAAATCCTTTATACGGCTTGCTTGTTTCACCGGCTGAGATTAAACAAGAATTCATGGCGAAACCTTCAACATTGGAATATATACCGACAGTCAAAGCATTGCCAAGACCTATCAGCACCATAAGCATCAACATACCCCAGAAAACACCGAAGGCAGTAAGCAGCGAACGCGACTTATTCTTTGTTATCGTTGACCATATTTCTGTGAAAAACTCAATCATTTTTCGTAATTCATTGCTTCAATTGGTTTGATTTTCATTGCTCGCACAGCAGGAACAAGTCCGGCTATTGTACCTATAATGATTAGGAATAATGTTGCAATCACTACGGCAGGTATATCAACAGTAGGATTGACAAACGGAATATCCTCGCCTTTGGGTATAAAGTTGTTAATCAACTCCATAAGTCCTATACCTATAAACATACCGATGTAACCGAACAAGGCAGTTATCATAATGCTCTCACCTACAACAGCCGTTAGGATTGTACTTGGCGGCGCACCTATCGCTTTGCGTATCCCAAATTCTTTGGTTCGTTCGCGCACACTGACCAACATTATGTTGCTCACGCCCACAGCACCTGAAATCAGTGTGCAGATGCCTATAATCAAGACAAATAGATGTATTGCCGACATCACGCCACGCGTTTGCTCGTAACTCTCTTCTTCACTCCATACGCCGACAGCACGGCGGTCCTGAGAATCGAATTGCATTATCGGCGAAAGTGTTTGTCGCACCTTTTGATCGAATGGAACCGAACCAACAGTCGCTTTTTTCGTCAACGAGATATGGTCGAATTTGTGGTCGGGCGAGAATATAGCCTGATGAGTGGAAAGTGGTATATGAACCGTTGTACCCTCCCAGCGCTCACCATTCTCACATATTCCGACAACAAGAAAAGATATGTCGCCTAATTTAAGATATTTCCCGACAATATCGTCAGTGCCTATTTCTTCGGTCAGTCGCTTATCCACAACGCATACTTTTGCCTGCTCACGATAGTCATGAGCATTAAGGAACCGACCCTTGTATATAGTTTTGCGAAATATAGCTTGATAGTCGTTTTCTATCCCTTTTAGCGTTACAGAGGCGTATTGCGAACCATAATTGGCAGTAACGGCATCTTTATTGGCAACGATAGAAAATAATTCCACTTCAGGCAACTTCCTGATTAATTCAGCTTCGCGATTGGTGAAATTCATTGGACGGTCGACCTTCAGTCCTTGATATGGCATACTTGTCCAACCTGCCCAGATATCAACTGAATTGATAGCACGATTGCCATAATTCTGCTGTATCCCATTCTGCAATCCATTACTTGCACCAAGAAGAACAATCAAAATGAATATTCCCCATGCCACAGCAAAACCCGTCATCGCCGTTCGAAAACGATTCTGACTTATTGACGACCATATTTCAGAGAGAAAATTCATGTGAGAAGTAAGAAATTAGAAGTGAGATGTGAGAAGTGAGAGATTAGAAGTGAGAGATTAGTCCGTCTTTGATTTTGATTATACGGTTTGTTGCATCTGCCACCGACTGCTCGTGCGTTACTATTATTGTTGTAATTCCTTGTTGGTTGAGTTGTTTGAATATTTCCATTACCTCTATTGTTGTCTTGCTGTCAAGCGCTCCCGTTGGTTCGTCTGCAAGCAGAAGTTTCGGCTTTGTCACTATTGCTCTTGCAATAGCCACACGCTGACGCTGACCGCCCGACATCTCATTTGGAAGATGGTCTGCCCAATCGCGCAAACCCATGCGCTCAAGTTCTTCCATTGCCATACGATTGCGCTCGCGACGCCCTACACCTTTGTAGTAGAGTGGCAATGCAACATTTTCAAGAGCAGTCTTATAGTTGAGCAAATTGAAAGACTGGAACACAAAACCTATCAACTCATTGCGCAAACGAGCCGACTGCGTCTCGGTCAGATCGCGAATCAAACGACCTGCCAAATAATACTCACCCGAATCGTAATTGTCTAATATACCAATGATATTTAGCAAAGTTGATTTACCTGAGCCAGATGCGCCCATGATTGACACAAATTCACCATCATCTATGGTCAAATCAATTCCTTTCAAGACATGAAGCTCATTAGGTTTCGATTTGTTGTAAAACTTATGTATTCCGTGCAATTCTAACATTTTTATCTTAATTTAGAGAGTTCTATAGTTTCCACAAAGTCTATAGATTAGTGCTCTTAACAATTCGAATGCAAAATTATATAAATTTATAGTACTATGCAATACATAATACTATTTTTAACACAGTTTAACATAATGAGAGGACTGGAGGATTTGAAGATTTGAAGATTTGAGGATTGAGGATTTGAAGATTTAAAGATTTGAGGATTTGAGGATTTGGAATTTGAAGATTTGGAATTTGAAGATTTGAAGATTTGAAGATTTCTCTGCTGACAAACTACCTATTTTTAGAATACGAATCCCACAAATCGTAACTAATTCAAGTTTCTCAAGTAGTTAATGTGTCAAACTATAGGAACTTGTTTATGTCTGATTCAAAGGCAAAAAACCGCGTTAGCGGTTACGTGTTAATAGAAAATTTATATACACATTCATTCTTACCAAACCGCGTTAGCGGTTGCATATTAAAATACTATGCGACAAATTTGAATAATTGACAATGTGCAACCACCGTGGTTGTTGGTTTTGTAATCTTGATTATGTCTATTAATATGCAACGGCTAACGCCGTTGAGCGCCGAGATATTCTAAATCTATTTATATGCGATACTTTTATTGTCAATTATTGTCTTGAAAATTTATTGTTTTCTATTGTCTTCTAAAAGTAGTTCTTCTCTCCATTGTTTCAAAAAGTCGAAGAAGTCTTTTTGGTTTCGTGCCGGTGGGTTATTTTCTTTTTGTGCAACCACAGTGATATAGAATTTCATATATGTCAGGGGCTTAAAGCGGAACATTATATTGCGTTTATCTTCTTGATAGTCTTGGATATATTGTTGTGGTACATAGAGTCCTAACCCAACAATTTCTTTGTGATATTTTATGGTATCTTCTACAGGCCAATCCATTCCCCATGAGCCTAACAAATCGCTATTTTTCAGTTCTGCACTACAACGCACATCATCAGGGTCGTCAGTTTCCGGCACACTCTTGAGCGGCAATTTCTGCAGACCTGTTACGAGGCTGTCGAGCGGTTCGGAAAGAAAGACTTCGACTTCTGCATCACGGCGGTCGGCATACTGAGTATATCTTACTTGCATATCGACTTGCTTGCCCTCTGTCTGCCATCCTTTAACCTCTATTTCCTGCACGGTACGATTGTAGCTTCGTTCTATTATGCGCTCTGTGCGGCTTTGCCATTTCTCAATATGCACCATTTTGTTTCCATTCCATGGTTTGACAGCACCGACGCCTATAGCGCCACTCACACGCAAGACATCATCGCCAAAACCAGCGGCAAGTTGTTCGTCATTCGGATACCACAGCGACTGCTCTAATTCAAGTTGCGGAGTACGCTTGGCATAGACATCAATAGTGTGTTTTTTGTCGAAATAGATACGATAAGCCATCTGCTCTGATTCAAATGCTATACCATGGTGATAGAGACTATGATAGACATCAAAATCAGGATCTGTACAAGTAACAGACAGAACAGGAATGATGTCAAGTGAGTCTGCTATGTGTTGGTACTGCCTGAGTCTTGCACTATCTACAACATACGTTACCTTATCTGCTGCTTTGCGTTTGAGCCACATCTGGCTATTCACTTTCGGTGTTTTGTTTTCACACGCAAAAAACGATAGGAACACACAAAGTGCTCCTATCGTAAATATTCTGTTTGGGTTTATTTTCATAACTCTACTTTGTTACCATTGGCATCGGTAAGATTGTTTATTGTCAGATTGTCCACTTGATTGATTTGGATACATTGTCCTGCTTCGGCCGGTACAACAATCTGTACATTTTCTATTGTCAAACCATCTGTTTGATTAACCACAGCCGGTTCGTCAGCAGCGACAAAGACATTTTTGAGATTGACATTTTTCACTTTCATTTCAGGCAAACCATTGAAATACATAGCGCGTTTTGCCTTATTGCAAAGTATGTTCTCGATATAAATATCTTTGAATTGCGGTGTTCCTTGATTTACTTCAGGCACTCCACCCTTCATGCGAGCTTCCAGCTCTTCTTGTGTCTCTTCTCCGGCGCCTTTGCCGCCATAGAACAAGTCGAAGAGCAGTGGGTCTGTCGGTATATTGGTCATATTGATATTGTTGATATATATATTCTCAACTATACCGCCGCGTCCACGAGTTGATTTGAAACGCAAACCAACATCTGTTCCAATGAACAAGCAATCAGAAACTTTTATGTTGCGCACATCACCAGACATCTCTGAGCCGACCACGAAACCACCATGTCCATGGAATACAGTACAATTGTCAACAACAACATTTTCCGTTGGCATTGCGCGTTTCCAGCCGTCAGCACCCTTACCTGATTTCATGCATATTGCGTCATCGCCCACATCAAACGAGCAATTGGTGATTACCACATTTTTGCATGATTCAACATCTACTCCATCGCCATTTTGTGAATACCAAGGATTACGAACCGTGAGGTTGGCAAGCACAAGATTTTCCGACATCAAGGGGTGCAAGTTCCATGCAGGGCTGTTCTCGAATGTTACGCCTTCAAGAAGTATGTTTTTGCAGCCGATTATATTAACCATGACGGGGCGCAGGAATTGGTGAATCTGTGCCCATACACTATCTTCTTTTACTACCGGCACATTCTGGTCTTCACACAAGGAATGAGCAAACATTGAAGCCTCTGAGGGGTACCATGTCTTGCCATCTTCTGTCAGCACGCCTCCACGACTCAAGAGTTTTTTCCACTCGCTCGGACTGAGTTTTGATTTTTTCACCGGACGCCAATAGTTGCCATTGCCATTGATTACGCCATGTCCGCAAATTGCTATATTTTCAGCATTGCGAGCTGATATAGGTGACTGACAGCGCTTTGTGTCAAGTCCTTCAAAACTTGCATCAAGAATAGGATAAAGAGTGAAATCGGGTGAAAACATAATCAGTGAATTATGCTCTAAATAGAGGCACACATTGCTTTTCAGTTCGATAGGACCGATGAAATATACCCCGGCAGGAACAAGCACTTTACCACCGCCATGGTTAGATACATGGTCGATAGCCTCTTGGAAAGCTTGCGTGCAGAGTGTTATACCATCAGCCACGGCACCACAATCTTTAACCGACTTGGTATAGTCGGGGAATTGAGGTAATTGAACCTTGGGCATTGAGAATTGTGCAGAAGCAGTCAAGCGGTCGATTTCCGACTGCAAAGGGCACGATTGTTTTTCCGATTTGTTGCCACACCCCAAAAATATGAGCATGGGCAGCAAGAGAGCAAAAAGGTTTTTCATTATTACGGTATGTTTACATGGTTTGTTTTTAGTTTTGCAAAATTATAACATATTTTTTGCTTTACGGTTCAATATTTGTTGAAAATAGTGGAAAAATTGTTGTTAGTAACCCGCATCTACAAAAAAGAGGCCTTGTGCAGGGGCTGACTGACCGGCGATAGAGCGATTTTTTGCTTTAATAATAGTGTCAAATTGTTTTACATCCATCTTGCCTTGCCCTACTTCAAATAGTGTTCCGACAATAGCTCTTACCATATTTCTCAGAAATCTGTCGGCTTGAATAGTGAACACCCACATATCACCACGCTGCGTCCAATGCGCTTCCGTAACCTTACAAAGTGTTGTTTTCACGTCGGTATGAACCTTACAAAACGAGGCAAAATCAGTGTATTGAAGAAGAAGTGCTGCCGCCTCATTCATTTTGTCGAAATCGAGTTTGGTATGTACAAATGTGGCTGTCTCGTAATCAAAAGCCGACTTATGGTTTATCACACGATACTCATATCGGCGCCATTTAGCATCGAAACGAGCATGCTTATCGTCAGCCACACGCTCTACAGAGCTGACAGCTATATCTTTGGGTAAGACAGAATTGAGACGCAACACAAGTTTCCGCTCGTCAATCTGCTGTTGGATATCAAAATGAGCAGCCATACGCAAAGCATGAACACCGGCGTCTGTGCGACCTGCCGCCGTTACGGCAATAGGCTCACGCAAGACAAGGCTCAAAGCATGTTCCAATTCGTCTTGAACACTATTCCCGTTAGGTTGGTGCTGCCAACCATGATAAGCAGTGCCTTTGTAACCAAACCAAACAAAATAACGCATAATATTTTTATCTTTCTGCAAAATTAGCGTTTTTTTTAACATTAACCAAACAATTAGCATATCTCATTTGGCTATATTGCAAAAAGATATTAATTTTGTACTATAAAACTATAACAAAAAATGTCAGAATTAAATCAACACGACATCAGTTGTGCCAAGCAACTGATTGATAACGCTAACCGAATTGTAATTACAACTCATCTCTCGCCTGATGGTGATGCAATGGGCTCTTCACACGCTCTTAAACACATATTATATAAATTGGGCAAAAAAGACATCGCCATCATCACACCAAACGATTATCCGTCGTTTCTTGCATGGTTGCCCGAGGCAGAACAAGTACTCATCTATGACAAGCAAAAGACAGAAGCAGATGAAGCTCTCAATCTGGCCGACCTGATTATTTGCGCCGACTACAACGCAACAAAACGCATTGGCGACGTGGCAAATAGTATGCTTGCTGCAAAGGCAAAGAAATTGCTCATTGACCATCATGTCGGACCGGAAGATTTTCCGGACGTCGTTCTGTCGTACCCGCAAATGCCATCATGCTGCGAACTTATCTACCATTTAATCAACGACATGGGCTATGGCAACTTAATTGACAAAACGATAGCAACATGTATCTACACAGGCATGATGACCGACACGGTTAATTTCTCGGTCAATTTCAACAATCCTGACACCTATCTCATTCTTGCAGAGTTGCTCCGACACGGAATAGACCGCAACCAAATATACAGCAATGTATATAATCAATTCACAGTAGAGCGTACGCGTCTCGTCGGTTATTGTCTCTACAAAAAAATGATTATCATTCCAGAATATCGCACAGCCGTCATTGCCCTGAACAGAAAAGAGCTTTTCCCGTTCAATTTTATGTCGGGCGATGCAGAAGGTATTGTCAATATACCACTGCAAATTGCGGATGTGGACATGTCGGTCTTTATGCGTGAAGACAAAGACAAGATTAAGATATCGTTCCGTTCCAAAGGCGACCTCGCAACAAATATTTTCGCCAATAAATATTTCAATGGCGGCGGGCACAAGAATGCTTCAGGCGGTGAATCATACGACTCGGTTGAGGCAACCATAAAACGCCTTATCGACCACCTTCCCGACCTCAAAAATTGTCAATAAAAAAATGAGCAATCTATCTCAAGAATCAACCGAACATGCCATCAAATTGGTGAAAGACACCTTTGAGCAACAATTGTCTTCTGCACTCCGATTGCGTCGTGTAACGGCCCCTCTTTTTGTTGAATCAGGACGAGGCATAAACGACGACCTCACAGGAGTTGAAAAACCTGTGAGCTTCTATGTTCCGGCATTAAAGAAACAATGCGAAATTGTCCATTCACTTGCCAAATGGAAAAGGATGAAACTTTGGAGAATGAACCAACCCGAAGGTTACGGAATATACACTGATATGAATGCGATACGAACATTTGAAACACCTGACGACATTCATAGTCTTTACGTTGACCAGTGGGATTGGGAAAGAGTTATTTCATCAGAAGAACGAAATCCTGACTTCCTACATTCTATTGTACGAAACATATACGAAGTCTTGCTCAACACCGAATATGTCGTGTGCGAACACTATAGCGAAATAAAAAATTTCTTGCCAAAACAGATTTTTTTCATCACTGCCGAAGAATTACTCCGTCTATACCCTACACTGACAGCCAAAGAACGCGAGAATAAGATATGCCGGCTTCATGGTGCCGTATTTATTCAGGGCATAGGGGCAAAACTCTCTAATGGCGAAACGCATGACAGCCGAGCAGCCGACTACGATGACTGGTCGTTGAATGGCGACATTCTCATTTGGTATCCACCACTGAATAAATCTATTGAGCTCTCATCAATGGGTATTCGTGTTGACAGCAAAGCTCTTGAACATCAGCTCAAAGAGGCAAATCACACAGATTGGGCACAACTTGAATATCACCAACTCATACTTAATAACACTCTGCCACTGACTATAGGTGGCGGAATAGGTCAATCGCGCCTTTGCATGATACTGCTTCACAAACGACACATCGGAGAAGTACAGGTTAGTGAATGGTCGGACGAAGATATTGCCAGATGCGAAACAGACAATATATTTTTGCTCCACTAATCATTGAATTGTTGCAAAATATTGAATTATTTTTCAGCTGTACATTGAATCTTCTGAAAAGATCCAAACCCAATATACCATCTGCGCCCAACATACTTAACATCAGAGATATAACATCAGGTGGTGTTC
Organism: Paludibacteraceae bacterium; assembly: GCA_017527495.1. Lineage (GTDB taxonomy): Bacteria > Bacteroidota > Bacteroidia > Bacteroidales > Paludibacteraceae > RGIG6639. Next base: position 5,661 of record JAFXPY010000014.1, on the reverse strand, counting down.
CAAAAGATTGTTTATATTTTATCTCGCTAACAGTTAAATCTGTTTCCAATTCATATAATTTTGTTTCAAAATGTCCGCAATATGGAGAAAAATCATTTGCGACACCTACACTTTGAATCAGACATAAATAAGCTCATATAATTTGACACAATAACTACTCGCGAAACCTGAATTAATAATTATTGACCAAATAAAATTCGTAATAATTCGTTTAATTAGTAGATAAATATTTTCGTGTAATCTGCGTTATAGTACTCGCGAAACCTGAATATTATAATAATATGAGCAGTAATGAAATCATATTGAAGAAAAAAGGCTTTAATACAAGGAAAACCAAAGCAATGCAATGGTTTTTCCTTGATTTCTTGAGCCTATATGATTATTCAAACGACTCTGCTCTATTTTTTACGACAAGTTATTAGTATTGCGCAGCGTCATAAACGCTATCAGCAATTTCCGCTGAAGCAAGTTTTTCTATTATCGTAAAAGCGAAATCAGCTGTCAAGCCTGGTCCTTTGGCTGTAATAATATTTTGCGATTCAACCACAAGACCTCCTAAGTAACTTGCCCCAAGATGAGACTCAAAACCCGGATAACATGTTGCTTGTTTGCCGTCAAGTATGCCCAAATCGCCAAGTATAGAAGGAGCCATACATATTGCAGCAATCAGTCCATCATGTGCATTATGCCTAATCAGCAAATCGCACATGCCCTCATGCTCGCCCATTTTGTGTTGTCCGCCGGGAACAATCAACATCTCGGCATCGTGAAATTTCACATTGCCAAATAGTTTGTCGGCTATCACCTTCACACCATGAGCTCCTTCAACGACGAGATCGGGGTCAACCGATACGGTTGTGAGAGGAATGTTGGCACGACGAAGCAAATCAATGGTTGTTATTGCTTCAATTTCTTCAAAACCTTTACCTAAGAAAATGTAGTTCATAAAGAGAAGTAATAATAAAGTTATAAATTATAAGGTACTATGTACAAAGCACCATTAATTAACTTTCAAGTTGTAAGTTATTGTACCCTCCACCTCATCTATTCCGGGTGAGAACTGGGCTTTTAGCACTGCATTTTTGCATGCTTTTTGCACATTGGCATCTGATATTGTTGTGCCTTTAGCTATCTGCGGATTCGATACTTTGCCTTGCGCATTGATACGGAATGACACCACCACTTTTCCTTCGGGATAGTCTTTGATTTCAGGTTTAGGTATCGACCCTTGCAATGTCCTACCTTTTGCCGACCATCCGTTGCCTCCTACTATACCATTTTTCAGAGGGTTATCACCTCCACCTGAGCCACTTGTTGTCTGCCCTCCTGTTCCTCCGCCTCCATTACCTTTGAATGCACCCATCAGGGCATTGGCTTTGTCGGCAGCAGCTTTCTCTGCTGCAGCACGCTCAGCTGCAAGTCTTTCTTGCTCAAGACGAAGCTGCTCGAGTCGCATCTGCTCCTCACGCTGCTTACGTTCCTCCTCTTCACGCTGTTTTTGCATAGCAAGTGCCTCTTCTGCTTCTTGAGTGATGACCGGATCGGGCTTTGCCTCAACGGGCGTTGGTGCAGGCACCGTAACAGGCGGTTGAGGCTCGGTTATAGGCGATGGAGCCGGTGTGGCAAAGCCGCCGGCGGCCTCTATCGATTCATCAGCAAATTCTATTTCCACTGTTTCTACCTCAGGCGGTTGCGGCATACCAATCTTTATGAACCACAGAAGCAAAAAAAGCAGAATCATGAACAGGACAGTTCCTATTATGCCATATTTTTGTGATTTACGCACTACTTTTTGTTTTTCTTTGTTGCTATAACAATTTTGTACTGGTGCTTACTTGCAATGTCAAGCACATTTACCATTTCTTCTATTGGTCGGTCTTTGTCTGCATGGAGAGCTATATAAGCTGACGAGTCATTAGACAAAACCTCAACCAAGTAATTCTCAAGATTTTCTGCTTCAACAGCTACAGGTTTTTTTCTGCCGATAGCAACACTGTAATTGCCTAATTTGTCGATATTCACTTTCGCCACAACCTGCTTGGTTGTCTGCTTCGAACTGCTTTGAGGCAAGTTGAGTTTCAAGTCGTTTGGCGACGACATCGTACTTGCCATAACAAAGAAGAGCAAGAGCAGAAAGACAAGGTCGGTCATCGACGACATGTTGAATCCGGCTTCTACTTTATTTCTTCGTTTTAACATAACTTACTAATCAGTTTTTTTTCAAGACCTTATTCCACGACTTAAACACAATTATGCCGGTTCATTCAAGAGGTCAAGGAACTCCATTGTGTATGATTCTATTTGACGTACAACAGAATCAACTCTTGCGACGAGATAGTTGTAGGCAAAATAAGCCAATATACCGACTATTAAACCACCGATTGTTGTAACCATGGCTTGATACATACCGCTCGACAGCACTTCCATATTTATTCCGCCGTCACCCATTTGCGACATTCCATAGAAGGTATTTACCATACCGATTACTGTTCCTAAGAAACCGAGCATAGGAGCACCTGACGATATAGAAGCCATGATGACAAGACTCTTTTCCAGCTTTGCCACTTCGAGGTTTCCAACGTTCTCAACAGCCACAAGCACATCGCTCATCGGGCGACCGATACGGGTCAGACCCTTTTCCACCATACGAGCTGTCGGGGTGTTTTTCGACTTGCACAATTTCATTGCGGCATCTATATCACCTTCATGAACATAATCTTTGATTTTGTCCATAAATGATGTGTCTTCCTTTGAAGCACGATCAATAGTGATAAAACGCTCAATAAAGATATACACAGCAAGAGCCAGCATGGCTGCAAGTATGATCATTATCCAACCACCATAGGTGGCCATTGTCCAAAGGTTCATTGGTTCGGCAGCTGCTTCAACAGCCTCATTCACTACGGCGGCTGTGTCTGCCACATTTTGTAAGAAAATCATCGTTATTATTGTATTTTTTTTAATTATTTCTTAGTCAAGCAAGCATTGCTTGTATTGGTGTATTGTTTGTTCTATACCCAAATAGAGAGCATCAGCAATCAAGGCATGCCCTATTGATACCTCTGCAAGTTGAGGTATGCACTGGTGAAAATAGCGCAAATTGTCAAGACTTAGATCATGCCCCGCATTTACTTGCAACCCACACTGAATTGCCACCTTTGCTGCATTGACGTATGGGTCAACTGCCGCTTGTGCATCTTGCGGGAAAAGTCGTGCGTAAGGCTCGGTGTATAATTCAACTCGGTCAGCACCAATCTCGGCTGCCTGCTTTATAGCCTCTCCGTCTGGCTGAACAAAAATAGACACACGCACATTATGCTCGTGAAAACGCACAACCAAAGATTGTAAAAAATCTTTGTACTTTGCCACATCCCAGCCCTCATGCGAAGTAAGGTCGCCAGGTGCATCCGGAACGAGTGTTACTTGAGCCGGACATACCTCACACACCATCTGAATAAAACGGTCTGACGGATAACCTTCAATATTCAATTCCGTCGCAATCTTGCCTCTGAGCTGATAGACATCAGAATAGCGAATATGTCTTTCGTCGGGACGAGGATGAACAGTTATGCCCTGAGCTCCAAAACGCTCACAATCAAGCGCAAACTGTAGCACATCAGGTACATTACCACCTCGTGCATTACGCAATGTTGCCACTTTATTTATGTTTACGCTCAGTTGTGTCATCTATTATTATAAAGGGACATAAAATCCCCTTTTTGAATTTACATTAATTTAATTCCCATGCCAAAGCAGAAGAGCCTAAAACAGCAGCATCAGACTCCGGCAGATCAGAGAACAAAACTTTTACCTTGTCTTTCCATATTGGCATAACATTCTCATTCATTGCTTCAACGATCGGATCCATAATCCAATGTCCTGATTTAGTCATGCCGCCAAACAGTATTATAGCTTCAGGTGCAGAGAAAGTGATGAAATCAGCAAATTTCTCACCCAACATACGGCCGGTCATATCAAATATCTTCTTTGCAAGTCTGTCGCCTTTTTCTGCCGCATCAAAAACATCTTTACTTGTTATTGTTTCAGCTTGCAAATCGCGCAAAAGCGATGGCTCATTTGTTGTTTCAATCAGCTCTCGCGCTGTTCTTGCCACACCTGTTGCTGAGGCGTATGCTTCAATACAACCTGACTGACCACAGCCGCATAGGCGTCCGTTCTGTCGAACAATCTTGGTATGTCCTAATTCACCGGCAAAACCATCGTGTCCATAAACCACTTTGCCATCAATAACGATACCAGATCCGACACCCGTACCGAGAGTTATCTCAATAAAGTTTTTCATACCACGGGCAGCGCCGTATGTCATCTCACCCATTGCAGCAGCATTGGCATCATTGGTCAACACGGCAGGTATTCCGAGAGAATCGGAAAGCAGTTTTGCAAAAGGGACGATACCCTTCCATGGCAAATTAGGCGCTTTTTCAATATTGCCGGTGTAATAATTACCATTAGGGCAACCTGCACCTATCCCGCGTATTTTTTCCACACCGCCAACAGGGTCGGCAATACGTGTTATTTCTTTTGTCAATTCAGCGATATACTCATCAATGTCAGGATAAGCCTGAGTTTTAATACTTGAACGAGCTATCACTTGTCCGCGTGCGTCAACAATACCGAATACGGTGTTTGTTCCGCCCATATCAATACCTAATACATAAGGTTTTGCTTCCATGGTTGTAATTGTTTAGGGAAATTTTATATTTATTCGCAAAATTACAAATAATAATTAAGGGAAAAAAATTTTTTTAACACTTTTTTCTATTTTCTGCATAGAAGTGCCCTTAAAACAAAAAAGGAGCGCACATTATGCGCTCCAAAAACTATTATTTATACAAAATTGTAGTAGTCATACTCTATTTAACCACTATTTTTTTGCTATATATTGCAGAATCGGCTTGCACTACAACCAAATAAACACCTGTTATAAATTGAGAAATATCAATGCTCGTTTGTGTAGTGGAAAGCACTTGTTTGCCTTGAAGGTTGTAGAGTGAGACTTTTATCACTTTTGCATCCTCATTGATTTTCAGTCTATTGTCAATTATTTCAATGCGTTCTGCAGCTGATATTTGTTGAATATCATCCTTTACGCCATTGCATGATATACCCTTAATAGGACCTCTGCTATAGATAACTTCATCGCCTATTTTTACACAAAGCAATGAATCTGTTGTTGGTATATCGGGATGCATCAAATCACCTAACGAGCCAATATTTCGTTTCCAATAAATATGATATGTTGGTGCATCAGTTGATAAAAAAATCATATTCGTAGTATCAATATATTCAATTTTACTATTTACAACCCAAAATATAAGACCATTAAAATCCAATCTCGTACCAATTTTCATACCTAAGTCATAAAGCAAGGATTCTTGATTAGTCTCCATATCATATTCAAAGGCACAATCTAAATCTTCGGCATTTCTGACATAATATGATTGAACATATTCTTCATTTTGAAGTGTAGTGTCAACTTTATATTCTTTCAACTCAAAGTAGTCTTGCTGACAAATATGTTTGATATCCTCTACCCTATAGCGTTTTATTGTTGTGTCTTTGCACACTATAGTCCATTCTTTGTTCATTTCAAATATCTTTCTATTGTCGTACGATAGTGTGTCACTATGCGAGCGGAAC
>JAFXPY010000002.1 GCA_017527495.1 Paludibacteraceae bacterium | reverse complement strand
TATGTTAGAAACAGGTATAGTATCAGAGGTAATACAAAACCATCAAAAATATACTAAAGAATCTTTTAAATAATCCAATCTACATATTATTTTGAGTTACTACAGGAACATCTTGTAGGTGTTTCTATGTGGGTAAGTGCCGCGATGACCCTTACGAAAGCAATTTCTTCAAGTATTTTGCACTTAACTTCAATGCACTCGGACTAAAAAAAACTGATTGCCACTTGTTACAACGGCTCGCCTATTTCGGGTGAGGAATTGCCGTTGCTGTTCGAAGTGCCTTCTGTAGTGGGCGAGGACGACCGCGCTCCAAAGAAGATAGCCTACAAAGTTGAAATCAATGAGATATTGGATTATAATGGTGATGGGCGAGTTGACCTTGCTGATGTAAGGTACTTAATACAAAACGACAAAAATGTGCTTTCGGTACTCAAAGGCAATGGTGATTTCCGCTCGCAGGAATGTATCGAACTTTTGAAACAAGCAGATATAGTGGTAACCAACCCACCGTTTTCCTTGTTTCGGGAATATCTTGCACAATTAGTTCAGTATAATAAACTATTCTTGATTATTGGCAATGTGAATGCAATTTCGTATACAGAGAGTTTCTCTTTGATAAAAGACAATAAATTGTTGAGTAATTGATGATAATTGTTGACCATAAGAAGACTACCGCGAGTGGGGACACTCGCGCTCATGGAAACAACATAATAAATATGATTTGGGGTTATTTTTGACCTTCAAAAATAGTGATATTTGACATATTGGATTATCGTAAAATAAAATACCTAAATACTTGTGTATGTGCCATTTTTGTTGTATTTTTGCAACAAAATTACAAATACAATGGCACAAGAAGAGTTGGTAAGACTATTTGACGCGAAACAGATACGCGTGGTATGGGACAACGAAACGGAGAAATACTATTTCTCTGTTGTAGATGTTGTCCAAGTATTAACAGACAGCACTGATTATCAGACGGCTCGTAAGTATTGGAACAAACTTCATCAACGACTTAAGGAAGAAGGAAATGAGTCGGTGACAAATTGTCACCGACTGAAATTGACCGCTGCTGACGGCAAAAAATATCTAACTGATGTGGCTGACACAGAGCAGGTTCTGCGGCTTATTCAGTCTATTCCGTCAAAGAAGGCAGAGCCGTTTAAGTTGTGGCTTGCCAAGGTAGGACAAGAGCGGCTTAACCAACTGCAAGACCCCGAACGAAGCATAGAGCAGGCAATAAGGGATTACAGGCGATTAGGATATTCCGAGAACTGGATAAACCAGCGCATCAAAACCATCGAGATACGCAAAGGACTAACCGATGAGTGGAAACGCAGCGGAGTAGAAAGCGAGCAGGAATATGCCTCGCTCACCGATATTATGTATCAAGCTTGGTCAGGCATGACCACACGCGAATATAAAGACTTCAAAGGCTTGCGTAAAGAGAGTCTGAGAGACAACATGACCAACGTGGAGCTGATGCTCAATGGTCTTGCCGAGGCTGCTGCAACGGAGATTTCCAAAGAGCGCAACCCGCAAGGATTCATCGAGACCGCCGGTATTGCTCAAGAAGGTGGTGATGTGGCAGATGCAGCGCGGCAGAACCTTGAGCAGCGAATAGGGCGCAGTGTCATATCCTCACGCAAGGCTGTGCATTTCACAACTCCGCCCGACGAACTGCCCCTGCCCAAAGAAAAAGACGAATTGGACGATATAACAAGTATTGAGGAATAATTCTCTATTATAAAAAAAAGAATAAGCGGTAATCCAATATGTAGCGGATTGCCGCTTATATTTTTGAATAATTTCTGACCTCCCTAAAAAAGAACTATCTCAAGCGAGGACACTCGAGCTCCTGAAAACAGAAAGACCAAAATAATTGTTTGAATTTATCATTTCATAAACACGAAATACACCGCCATAATTAGACAAACAAAAGCTGCGAGGTGATTCCATTGCAATGTCTGACCTTTGAACACAAAAAGAGCAAATATTGTGAATATAGAGATAGAGATAACTTCCTGAATCACCTTGAGTTGCATCAGTGTAAGCGTTCCTCCATTACCAACAAAACCTATTCTGTTGGCTGGAACCTGACAGCAATACTCAAAGAAAGCCAGACCCCATGAAATGAGTATGATAAATATAAGAGGCGTATGGTCGGTTATGATATTCAATTGTTGCAATTTCAGATGGCCATACCACGCCAAAGTCATAAAGATATTTGATACGATAAGTAACAATACAGTGTGAAGCAGATTCATATATTTTTGTATTTTTTTCGGGGTGCAAAGGTAGTTAAATTTTCGTAAATAACAAAATAGAAGTAAGAAGTGAGAAGTAAGAAGTGAGATGTGAGATATGAGAGATCTAACGAAACATATACAAAAAATAAAAAACAGTCGAAAATTCGACTGCTTTCTTTTGTGCGCAGGATGAGACTCGAACTCACACGATCTTGCGACCACTACCCCCTCAAAGTAGCGTGTATACCAATTTCACCACCTGCGCAAAATAATTATCCAAAAACTGAAGAATCAATAAAACTCTTTGTGCCCAGAACAGGACTCGAACCTGCACGCCTCGCGACATACGCACCTGAAACGTACGCGTCTACCAATTCCGCCACCTGGGCAGACACCTGTTTGGTTACATTATTTGAATAAAAAAGCGATACTCGCTTGTATCGCTGAGCGGAAAACGGGACTCGAACCCGCGACCCCGACCTTGGCAAGGTCGTGCTCTACCAACTGAGCTATTTCCGCAGTGGTTGCTTTAACAAAGCGGTTGCAAAATTAATACTTTTTTTTATAACTACAAAATTTTTTTGAAAAAAAATCACATTTTTTTATTTTTAAGACAATCATAACAAGGCTTAAAGACGATGACAGACAATGATAAAACAATAATAAACAACAACTTAAAGACAATGACAGGCAATAATAAAATTCAAGTTTAGCATATTAGTACAATTTATAATATCTCTGCACTCAACGGCATTAGCCGTTGCATATTAATGGATATAATCAAGATTACAAACACAACAACCACGTAGTGGTTGCACATTGTCAAATATCCATATTTATTGCATAGTATTTTAATATGTAACCGCTAAGCGGTTGGGAGAGATGGAATGTGTATATAAATTTTCTATTAATATGAAACCGCTACGCGGTTTTTGCCTTTGAAATTAAAATAAACAAGGAAATTTAAATCTGACATAAAAAAGTTTAGTTCCTATAATGTGGCACATTAAGTACCTGCAAAACTTAAAATACTAATAATTAGTTTAATTTGATTAATTCGTGAACATTTTTTGAATACGAATCTTACGAATTGAAACGAACCATTGTGCAAAACAAATGAGCAAAGGAAGCTTGCTTATTTTACCATGACGATGCAAATGGTTTGTCATGAAAATGACAAATAATTGTTTTTAATTATTGACTGAACAAAATTTGTCTTAATTCGATTAATTAGTAGATAAATAATTTCGGATAATCTGCGTTGCAGTACTTGTGAAACTTGAGTACTTCAAATTTTATAGATAAGACAATGTGATTATAGGAGTGAAACTTAAGACAATTAAATTAAATAAAACAACAATTACAAACATGCCGTATTAAAAAAAACTATTTGTCTATGTCATTTGTCGAAACGAATTGCCTTCCATTGGTTTGAAATACCGAGAAAATGGGATTGTTTTTTTTTATTGCGTTTGTTAACTTTGCAATTGAAAAAAAGAGAGGCAAGAAAGAACTCTTTGCAATTTTAACAAACAACATATAGAATGAAAATAACAAGACAACTATTCCTGCTTGTATTTGCATGTGTTTCATTGTCGTTATTTGCGCAAAATCAAGCAAATACAGAAGAACTAAATTTACTTTTACAAGAGGTCAGAGCCGAGCATGAAGCGGCAGTTAGAGCACAACAAAAGGCTGATTCTGCTCTTGCTGAAATCAAAAGAATAGAGGCACGACATGCCCATATTGATGCACACAGCGGCGCGACACAAACAATCGACACAACATATCAGAAATCACCAAAAATGGCTAATTCTGAACCACCAAAGTGGATTCACAATCGCCTTACTCTTGGTGGATATGCAGAAATTACAGCCAAACATTGTTTCTACAGCAACAACTATCTTCGTTATGGCAAGACACCTGAAAAGTTCAAAAACGATCACTATGGTGAGTTTGACATGCCTCACGTAGTAATCTATTTAGGCTACGATTTCGGGCATGGCTGGTCATTAAGCAGCGAGATAGAGTTTGAGCATGGCGGCACTGAAAGTGCCATAGAGATTGAAGAAGAAGAAGGCGGAGAATATGAAAGCGAGATAGAACGTGGCGGCGAGGTGGCTTTAGAACAATTCTGGATCCAAAAATCATTCAATCAATATGCCAACTTGCGTGCCGGTATGCAAGTAGTACCTGTGGGTGGGCTGAATGCTCATCACGAGCCATTAGAGTATTTCGGCGTTTATCGTCCGGAAGGAGAATTTACTATTATGCCGAGCACTTGGCACGAAGTGGCACTTACATTCTGGGGACAGACTAAATTTGGCCTGCGCTATCAAGCCATGGTGTTGCCGGGACTTGACTCCGACCGTTTCAACCGCAAAAACTGGATTAAACCGGGTGCAGGAAGTCCATACGAGTTCAAGATTGCCAACACCTTTGCCGGTGCAGCGCGAATAGACTACACGGGCGTTAAAGGCTTACGTCTGTCGCTGAGCGGTTATTACGGAGACTCATTCCGCAATACGCTGAGCATGAGTCAGACAGAAATCGACAACAACAAAGACTATAAAGACATAAGAGGAACAGTTACAATCGGTTCGTTCGACCTTGCCTACAATGATTATAATGTACTTCTTAGAGGAAGTGCAACATACGGACACCTCAGCGATGCCGGTGCTATAACAAAATACAATATCGCAATGCGCAAAGGAAGCGTTTCAAGCCAACAATGGGTAGCAAGTGACACTTATGCTGCAGGGATTGAATTTGGCTACAACTTTTTCGGGTTAAGCCGGGAACTGACCGAAAAGAATCAGAAGTTCTATGTCTTTGCACGCTACGACATATACGATTCAATGTACAAATACGATGGCAAACGAGACTACACATACGCATGGTGTGGCCGTCAAAGAGCGTCAGTGGGTATCAACTATTTCCCAATCAAAGAGATTGCCATCAAAGCTGAGTATGCTTACGGCATTCTAAACAAAGGTATAACCAAAGATGGCTCAATCGGCAAATTATACAACGATGAGCCTATGATAGCAATAGGAATAACATACGCAGGATTTTATAAACTATAAAACACTATATTGTCATGAAAAAAATTATTAATTTTTCACTAATTGCACTCATTGCTGTTGCAATGATTTCTTGTAAAGACAAGAAAAACGAGGAAACAACCAACAATGTAACAAAGACCGATTTGTCAGAAAAAGAGACAATCCTTCAAAAAGCTATGCAACCGTATGTTGAAAACACTGTTATTGCCACTTATAGTGGAATGGCAACTGAAGGTCTTAAGTTGGTAAGCACATGTGAAGGCATTCTTGGAAAAGTTGAAGCCGGCACAGATTACTCTGCAGAGATGCAAGCAGCTTGCGACCACTGGCGCGCTATGCGTCGCTATTGGGAAGAGTCAGAAGCTTTCTTGTTTGGCCCTGCCGGCAATCACAACATCGACCCGCACATTGACTCATGGCCTTTAGACTACAACGCTATGAACGCACTTCTCTCTAACGAAAAGACAATGGCAGCAATCGAAGAAGAAGGAGGCTCATACGTAGGCAATAATTTGGGTTATGCTTTGAAAGGTTTCCACGCTTGCGAATATTTACTATTCGAAGCCGGCAACACACATGCATGCAACCTTACTCGCGCTGAGGCTGTTTATTTGCTTGGTATAGTAGAAGACCTGGCACAACAAGCCATCTTGCTCGAAGCAAGCTGGGCCGGCGATGAAACTCTTTCTGACGAGAAAGCAAAATTCCTTGAAGAAAGCGAGATAGAGACCTACGGAGAGAATTACTCAGAGTACTTCCTCAATGCAGGTAAAGCCGGCAGCATCTACAAATCATATCAAGACGCAGCCGAAGAAATAGTTTCAGGCTGTATTGACATAGCAACCGAAGTATCAAGTCTAAAGCTTGGCAACCCTTACAAATCAAGCAACAAAGAAGAATCGGAATATATAGAATCACCATATAGCTACACTTCAGTGATTGACTTCCAAGGCAATATACGTTCTATAAAGAATGCCTACACAGGAGCAAAAGAAGGTGATGCAAGTATTTCAAACTATATCAAGACAATAGATGCTGACCTTGATGCTAATGTTCGAAAAGCAATAGACAATGCTATCGAAGAGATCGGAAAGATACAAAATTTTGAGACCTCAGCACAAGGCAACGCACAAGTAAAAGCTGCAATGGACGCTGTAGCCGAACTTGAAGACTTACTTGACAAAGAAGTTATGGCTACACTTGCAAAATAAAATTTGCCATTAAAACCCAATCGGTCGTTAGAGCAAATAGACATGTGTTTATTGTTTCATTCTTTTTGACATCTTTTTGTTTCAGGCGCGATTGCTATGCCTACATTGCTCTCTGCCCCTAAAAAAACAGAAATCTATTCAAAAAAATAATTAAAACTATAAAACATTTTTTTACGACCGATTTTGTTAAAAAATTTTTTTTACTAATTTTCACTAAAATTTAAACAAACATTTTAATATGAAAAAAATACCATTTATTGCTCTTTTAGCATTTGCCACAATCGGTATGTTGTCTTGTAAATCAGATTTGGCACAGAATGCGCCTATCATTGACGAAGATATTACCGACGAGACCAATTCTGAATTGCCGGAATGGTACTACACAGCCGGCAGGTTAGGAACAACATCAAACAATTATTCTACCTGCTTCGAACAGCCCACTCCCGCCGTTGATAACGCAGGCCTTGCCTCATGGTTTGATCGTGGCGACCAATTGGCAGAGAAAGACTTCCACACAGTGAAAGGGAAATCACGCTATGGTTTAGGTCCTGTTTATGTTCGTGCAAGTTGCCAACACTGTCACCCGGGCTATAGCCATGGTACGTCAGTACCAAGCGGTCGTTACAACGCTATCGACCACGGCAATGGTACTCTGCTCGTTGTTTACGACCCTGCCACACAAGCATACGCCAACTGGGTTGCCGGTATGCCACAGCTCTTTGGTGTTGCGCCGTTCAAAGCTCCTATCGACCCTGAGAAGATAGAAGTTATCTGGCACACTGCCACAGATGGTGCTTTCCCGAGCCGTTTCCCCGATGGAGAAGAATACGAATTGCGCTATCCGGAGGTTAAAGTTCCACACGATGCCATCTATGGCTGGGACAAGATAGAGACACTCGCAGCTGCTAAAGGTCATAGCACCAACTATATTGTCGGACTTGAAAACACAATAGGTATCTACGGAACAGGCCTGCTTGACGCTATACCTGACGACTCTATCATAGCACAATGGCGCAAAGAGGAGATGGACGGATACATGCAAAATGGCTTGAACACAGCTTATTTCAGCGATGGAATGTGGAAAAACTGGTACAAATCAAGTATCGTTGCCGGCAATGGCAAGAGCTATGTTCGCCGCTTCACATACGCTATGAGTCGCGGGCCACTGCTTGATGCAGCCGGTGCTAATGCAATCTGGAACATCACCAATGTTACACGAAGCAATCGCACACTCAACTACCTGAGTCTTGATGCAAGTTATTATGCAACAATAGCCTCACAAGACCCTGATGTACAAGCCGGTTTCCCTGAATATATCGCTAATATATCAAATGCAACCGAGCATCCTGAATGGTTCACAGACAATGTTGAGCAAAACATCTACAACTATCTGACCTCTAAGACTCTGCCTGCAGAAATGTCAGACGCCGACTTCACTGCTATGATGGTATGGCATCGTGGTTTGGCAGTTCCTGCCGCTCGTAATGTAAATGATGAAGAGGTTCTTCGCGGAAAAGAACTCTTCTCGCAAATAGGTTGCGACTACTGCCACCGTCCGAGCTGGACAACAGGCGACGACAATGTTGAGGATCCAAATATGTTCTTTGCAAGCGCAAATGCTTCAATGCCTCGCTACCCTCACCAAACAATTTGGCCATATACCGACATGGTACAGCACAAGTTACACATGGTTAGCGACATACGCACCGGCTGGTGCCGCACAACACCTCTCTGGGGACGCGGGCTGCACCGCAAAGCAACAGGCGATGTCTATGAAGCACGTCTTCACGACACACGCGCTCGCAATGTGATAGAAGCTATTATGTGGCATGGATACTCAAAAGAGAGTGACGCTTATCGCACAGTAGAACAATTCTACAACCTGCCTAAAGCCGACCGTGACGCTATTGTGGCATTTATAAACGCGATATAAGAAATAAGACATTAGAAGTAAGAAGTAAGAAGCAAGAATAAAGACTGCCTTCGGCTGTAAGATGTGAGACATCAACACAACCGAAGGCATTCTTTATTCTAACAGACAATCGGTCTATATTCCAACAGCGAAGCAAAAACAACATCTAAAATAATTAAAGTTTCGCATATTAATCGAATTTTAATATTTCAGCGTTCAACGGCGTTAGCCGTTGCATATTAATAGATCGAATTAAGATTACAAACACAACAACCACGTAGTGGTTGCACATTTTCAATTATTCTAATTTATCGCATAGTATTTTAATATGGAACCGCTAAGCGGTTGGGAGAGAAGGAATGTGTATATAAATTTCTATTAATATGCAACCGCTAAAGCGGTTTTTTGCCTTTGAATCAGACATAAACAAGTGGGAAAGTTTAATATAATAATTATGCTATTAGAATAATTCTATTTGCATAATTAAAAAAAATGTAATTTTGCAAAAAATAGTAGTGCAATGATTACATACGATTTATTTGATGACATACTACATGCAACTCTCATTCAATGTCGTATTTGAACAGACGGCTACAAATGAAAAATGCAAAAAAGAACAAATTTCAAGAGCAATAAACTCAATTTTAAGTCAACAAGACCACTCATATCGGATGCAATTGTCGCCATTGTCTCCTAAGCCCAAAGAATTACTTCTTGCCATAGCCAAAGAAGGACATGCCGAACATATTACATCAGGTAATTTTGTTAGAAAACACCACCTTACATCATCAAGTTCAGTTCAATCTGCAATCAGACAACTCACTGAAGAAGGTTGGATAACTTATAGTGCCAACAACCGCAATCGTACTTATCAAATTGCAGACTCTTTTCTCAGGCTATGGATATTGAATACCTATGGTGAAGGTTTTTCTCTACCTTAAAATGAATATAGTCTTGCCAAATACTCTTGCTCTGACTGGCCCGGAGTGGGATATAACTCGGCTTTACTGAGGACATCAAGTACCGCATAATCCATAATTGACGAATAACCCGAACGGGAAACTATTTTCTCTGCTCGCGAAAATAAATCATACAATTCATCATCCGACGGATAAGGTGATTTGCCATCAACGACAATCAAATCATTATTACTGTAATGCGACCTGACCCATTTCTCAAATAATGTCCGCTGAGGCTCCAAACCACTTATGACGGCCACAACTCTACCCTTCTCTATTGTTGTTTTGTTGACCAAAGGATAACTCTCAAAACGAGATAAAGGACCAATATACTTTATATTTTGCGGTAAACGAATAGGATGCGACAAGTCACCTCCTAAACTAACGTTGATATCCTCATTGTCAGGCACCCAACATTCATCATATCGCTCAATAATTCCCCTATGCCACCATTCTGCCAACGGCTCTAACCAACGCCACAAACGAGGCAGAATGATATGCAATTGGTGAGTAATATAGACCATGTATGGTCGATTAATTTGTTTTTTAGGACACAACCCGAAGCGATTATCAGAGACAACAACATCAAAATGTTCTTTTTCAATCAGGCGTTCTAACACTTCACCATCTTTTTGTATCCACTTAATTATGTGCGGCAACTGGCTGACCAGCGTTGCAACCTGCGACTTACCGGCAGAATAGTGTAAATCCAAATGTGGCAACTCAATCGTTCTTAGATTTGGAAAATATGTTTTTAGAAAATCAAGTGCTGCACCATCACTGCCAATCACAACTTCATGCTCTGCACAGAGATAACGACGAATAATAGGCACACAACGCGATGCATGCCCTAATCCCCAGTTCAATGGTGCAACAAAAATTTTCATATCATATAATCGACAAGAACCATAGCTGCCATAGCTTCAACAACAGGCAATACACGAGGCAAAAAACAAGCATCGTGTCTCCCTTTGATTTGCAGCTCAATCGGAGTACCGTCATTATCAACAGTATGCTGAGTCATAGCAATACTTGGAACTGGTTTGAAAACACAGCGAAATACAATATCTTCGCTTGTCGTTATCCCGCCTAAGAGACCGCCTGCATGGTTTGTTTTTGGTTTGATATGTAAAGGAGAGGCATCAACCTTTTCGTAACAATCATTCAGTTCACTGCCTCTTTTTTCTACACCTTCAAAACCACTTCCATAATCAAAGCCTTTACATGCATTAATCGATAGCATTGCAGCAGCAAGACGCGACTGAACTTTGTCAAATATCGGTTCACCGATACCAACAGGCATACCACTAATCACACAGCGTACTATGCCGCCGATAGAATCGCCGCAAGCAGCAATATCTCTAACATAATCTGCCCATTTAGAGTTGCCTTTTTCTGCCCCAACCTGCACAATTTGCGCATTAATACTAACACCTTTGGCTTTCAATATTTGTTTGGCAATGCCTCCAGCTACAACTCTTGCCACTGTTTCACGAGCCGAAGCTCTACCGCCTCCACTGACTTGCTTTCCGTATTTTTGCAGATAGGTGAAATCAGCATGTCCGGGACGGCAAACATCACGCAAAGAGTCGTAATCTGCAGAATGAACATCAGAGTTACGAACCAAGAAAGCGATAGGTGTTCCAAGTGTCTTGCCATCATTCAATCCTGAAAGCCACTCTATTGTGTCGGCTTCATTTTTAGCCCTGACACTTGTTGCAAAAGGATTATCCACTCTTCCTGAGCGGCGGTCAAGGTCGTGCTCAATAGCATCAAAGTCGATAATCAAACCGGCAGGACAGCCATCTATGACGCCACCAACCGCCACACCATGTGACTCGCCAAAAGAAGTAAAACGGAAACGAGAACCAATAGTATTCATATAACGCAAAATTACTACTGCAAAAGTAATACAAATTTCGGAAAAATTAGAAAATAGTGTTAAAAAAACGATTTTTTTTTGATTGGGAACATAAAATACTATGCTAACAGAAACGAGACTTTCAGAATTACAATATCATTTTTGCATTACATACAACACTTAACGACATAAAAATTGATACCTTTAAAGATATTTTTTTCATACTAATTTGTTTTTTTGAAATAATATTAGTACATTTGCAGCGGATTTTTGCTTTTGAAAGTAAAAAAAATAATGATATTTCACTTTTGAAAGTAAAAAAATCATATTGTTATATTGTATTTAATTATGGAACAATTATTCGCTTTTTTCTACCGCACATTAGACCGCTATTCTATGTTCACACAAATGCGCTATTTATACGATGAGATAAATTGGAATAGTAGGTTAATCCTTATCCGTGGCCCAAAGGGTTCAGGAAAAACTACGATGATTATGCAACATATTCAGCGCACATTCCTTGACAAGAATAAGGTACTCTATTGCTCCGTTGATCATTTTTGGTTTTCATCTAATAAGCTGTTAGATTTAGCTGAATATGCCTACACACATGGTATAACTCATTTATTTTTAGACGAAATACACAAATATAAAAATTGGGCTCAAGAACTTAAAAACATTTACGATTCTTATCCTGATTTGCATCTTGTAGTGACGGGAAGTAATGCTTTGGACATAATCCGTCAGACATACGATCTATCGCGCCGATGCATTGTATATACTATGCGTGGATTAAGTTTTCGAGAATATCTTAAGTTGGAAAGTGTCGCAGATTTAGAGGTTGTGCCATTAGAAGAAATTATAAATCATCATTTAGATATTTGCCGAGATATCACTATTAAAAAAAACATCAAGGTATTACTCCATTTTGATCGTTATATCAAAGAAGGCTACTACCCATTTTACAAAGATGAAACAACAAATTACTACGACAGGCTAAACCAGGTCATTGACACTATTATATTTAATGAAATACCCGCCATATCTAATTTAGAATACGATTCAGTTTATAAAATAAAGCCTTTGCTTTCTATCTTATCACAGCAAAATCCATATACTTTAAATATTGCTATGCTCTGCAAAACATTAAGTTCCTCACGCAATATATTAATGAAATTGCTTGATTTATTAGACAAATCAGCTCTAATACGTCGGCTTTATGCTAATTCAGATGAATGGGAACAAATTACTAAACCTGAAAAAATTTTGTTTGAAAACACAAATCTAATGTATGCTTTATCACCGAATTCTGATGTTGGCACATTAAGAGAAACTTTTAGTGCCTCCATGTTATCTAAAGGACACAATCTTTCAATGCCAACAAAAGGTGATTTACTGGTTGATAAAAATATATTATTTGAAGTCGGTGGAAGGAACAAAAGATTTTCTCAAATTGCAGATATACCAAATAGCTATGTTATTGCAGATGGCATTGATATAGGATTCGGCAACAAAATTCCAATATGGCTATTGGGTCTTTTATATTAAACCCCAATCGGTCATTAGACCGCAATAGAGTACTTATATAAATTTAATTTTACTATTTATTCTAATGACCGATTTGGGTTACAATATACCAAAGACAATCTTAATAAATCACAATTCATTTGTTAATTTGCCTAAAATGCAGTAATTTTGCAAAGTTAAGTCAACACTCATACGATATGCAACAAGAATTTCAGATGATAGCCAAGACCTTCAAAGGACTTGAAGATGTGCTTGCACAAGAACTTATTGAATTAGGAGCAAATGATGTACAGCAAGATCGCCGCGTTGTCTATTTCACAGGCAACAAAGAGCTGATGTACAAAGCCAACTTGCACCTGAGGACAGCCTCACGCATTCTCAAACCGATATGTACATTCAGAGCCAACGACACCGACGACCTCTACGACAAAGTACACAACCTCGACTGGTCACAATATATCTCAAGCAACCAATCTTTCGCTATCGACAGCACCGTCTATTCCGAGACATTCAATCACTCTCAATTCATCACATATCGCGTCAAAGACGCCATCGTCGATTGGTATGCCGAGCATAATCAAAAAAGACCACGCATATCAGTGAGCAACCCCGACATATATCTCAACATACATATCAGTCATGATACATGCACACTAAGTCTTGACAGTTCGGGCGAAAGCCTTCATAAACGCGGTTGGCGTGCCGAACAAACCGAAGCACCTATCAATGAAGCTCTTGCCGCAGGAATGCTCCTTCTTGCAGGCTGGAAAGGCCAATGCGACCTCGTTGATCCTTTCTGCGGAAGCGGGACAATACTTATTGAGGCGGCAATGATTGCTCTCGGCATTCCTCCGGGAATATATCGCAGTAGTTTTGCTTTTGAACATTGGCAAGATTTCGACCGTGAACTCTTTGAACGCCTCTACAATGATGAGTCGTGCGAAAAAGAATTTACTCACCATATCTATGGTTCTGACATTTCTAACTTCTCCATTCGTATTGCAGAAAAAAACATTAAATCTGCAGGGTTGAATAAATACATAAGCGTTGAAATAAGTGATATCAAAGATTTAAAACCTAAAACAGAGAAGTGTCTTATTGTCAGCAACCCTCCTTACGGCGAACGCCTTGACATAAAGAATATAATGCAGCTCTACAGCAATATAGGTGAAGCACTGAAACATCGTTTTGCGGGCAGTACAGCTTGGATAATCAGTAGCGACGAGCGCTACCTGAAAAACATGGGGCTCAAACCTACCAAACGTATTTCGCTTTTGAATGGTGCATTAGATTGCTGGTTCAACAAATATGAGCTGTTTGAAGGCAAACATAGCGACTACAAAAAGACACAACATAACGACAAAAACAATCCTAAACATAATGCAAAACCTATACGCAATAATCGTGGCAGGCGGGAGCGGTCAAAGATTTAGTGCAGAAATGCACCAAAGCGGCATACAAGTGCCCAAACAATTTTTGTTGCTCAACGACAAGCCCATACTGATGCATTCTCTGCAAAGATTCTACGATAGTGACAATGCAATCAACATCATTTTGGTTCTCCCCAAAGAGCAGATCAGCTATTGGCAAGAGCTGTGCAAGAGATATCAATTCAATATAGCACACGAGGTGGTTGAAGGCGGTAGAACGCGCACTGAATCGGTCAAAAACGGACTTAATCAAGTGCCCGCAGATGCTATAGTTGCCATTCATGATGGTGTGCGTCCATTGCTCACGACCTCACTTATTACCCACGCTTTTCTGCAAGCAGCAGAAAGAGGCAGTGCCATTCCGGCCATACCCGCCACTGATAGCCTGCGAAAGACAACAGGTGAGTCTGTTGACCGCGACACTATTGTGTGCGTACAGACACCGCAAGTCTTTAGAGCAGACGAAATCAAACGCGCTTATAAAATTTTGGGCGAACAATCATTCTCCGACGATGCCACAGCATACGAAAAAGCAGGATTCAAACCAACAATAATTGAAGGAGAGAAAAACAATATCAAGATAACCACACCGATAGACCTTCTTGTTGCAAATGAAATGATAAAAAAATCCTAAGTCGTAATGACTTAGGATTTTTCATTTATCTAACTACAAACTTCACTATCTTTCCCTGTCCGTCTTGCAAAATTATTTTTGCGATATACAAACCTGTTTGCTGCGGAGCTTCTATATCATTTGCACCTTGCATGCAATAGACTTCTCGCACAAGTTTTCCCGTTGTATCATATATTTTCATGCTTGAAGGTTGCGTTGTTTGAAGGCGTATCTTTTGCTGCGCTCGCACATTGGTAGGATAGAAAATTATATTCTCTCGTGGTTTCGGTCGGAACGGACATGTCTGCAACTGCAAGCCGGTTGAATCAGTAAGCAAAGCATAATAATCGGCATTGAAATCGAGAGGCTGATAGATATAAGAGCCATTTTCACCCTGCAAAAGTTGTCCGTTCTTATACCACTTGAATTTCACAAAATGGTAGCCTCCATTGTAATCGTCAGTCTGAACACCCAAGAAATCGTCCCATTTCTGCGCAATCACTGACGACGGATATAGTATGGTCAAATGGGCTGTCTGCGTGAGATAGACTTCGTTATGGAACAAATAATCTACTTGAATTGGATACACACCGGCTCGTATGCTGCTACGCAACGGAATACGGACATTAAATTCACTTGTACTACCATTGATAATTATTGTGGTGTCTTTTAGGCCTTGTTTGTGTCCTTTTTCGCCAAATTTGAGTTTTGCCATCTCTATGTATCCGCGGGTTACACGGAAAGTAATATCGGCAAAGGTTCCATTTTCTACACATATATTGCTTGAGTATGGCACAATAGCATCAACAGCATTGCGTTTTAGGTGCAGGACAAGAACAGAGTCACATCCGGCTGCGGTCTTGTAAGCACGCTTATAGTCGCCCGATGTAGTATATGTTTTACCTTCCCACTCTATTGTTTCTCCGGTAGATATTGTGTCGGTAAATTCTATGAAATATGACGGGTTGACGGAAAGGTGCAAATCAACAATAGAATCACAACCGGCAGTCGTTTTTAGATATTGCTTATAATTGCCCTTTTTAGTATAGACCTCACCATTAAGTGCAAACTCATCACCATCACAGATTTGCGCATTGATTACCTTAACTTTTGTCTCATTGAAGTGCAAAGTCAGAGTAACAACAGAGTCGCAACCATTTATGGTTTGCAAAGTTTTTTTCACTGTTTGCGTTCTCTTGTTGGTATATTGATATGTTGTGCCTTCCCATGTGTAAGTTTCATTGTCGCAAAGTGTATGTTCGATTTCCACATCATAGGTTGGATTGACGGTCAATTTGAGAGTAACAACAGAGTCGCAACCATGTATAGTCTTGAATGTATGAGAATAATCTTTAGCGTCCTGCAACGACACTTTGTCTATTTTGTAGCTGCCCCATTCAAAAGGCTCACCCTCACATAGAGTAAGCTGATCGGTGCTTGCCTTGTCGGTGAAAATAGTCAGGTGCAAAGTAACGACGGAATCGCAGCCATGAATAGTTTTGCCATCAAATTTATAATCACCCGATGTTGTGTAAGTATTTCCATTCCATTCGTATGAATTACATGCTTGATCAGAAATTGTGTCATACACTGATTGATGGATTATTACATTTATTTTCACAATAGAATCGCAACCATCAACAGAGATAAGAGTATCGGCATATTCGCCTGATTCTGTTATTGACAGACCATGCCAGAACAAGAAATCGCATGCGGTAGTGTCGGGCAAACGAATTTCTTTTGTTTGACTGATTGTAAGGCTGAGAGTATGAATAGAGTCACAACCGGCAGCAGTAAGCAAACTATCGTAATAGACACCTGACTCAGTGAATGTCTTGCCACGCCATGTGTAACTTTTGCATGCTGAAATGTTTTCCACATCACCATGATATGACTTATTTATAGTCAGCTGCAGATTAACGATAGAATCGCACTTCTGTTTTGTTGTTTTTTGGAAAGGATATGTTCCTGATTCATAATAAGTCTTTTTGCGCCAAACGAACGAATCGCATGCAACAGCAAATGTGTCGATTTCATATTTCCGATTTACCACAAGATGAAGTCCGATTATTGAATCACAGCCATTTACTGATGGTATAGTGTCAAAATAGTTGCCTGATTTGCTCAGCACTTTGTCGCGCCACTTAAATGTCTGCCCTTTGTCGATATTGAGACATTGTGTTGTGTTGATGATTGGTCCATATATAGCCATCGGAACGGCATTAAGGTCTTTCACCAATCTGATGTTCACGCCACTGAACCGACTATATGAATTCATGAAATGATTTGACTCCGTAATTTTCAATTCCCATGCATTTGTCTCGCTATCAGCAGAAGCCGACCAATAATAACCTTCTGTATTGATTTTATAAATAGAGGCTATGTTTTCCGGATGACGCCAACCGCCACAAGGCAGGAATATTGCTCCGGCATGTTCCATCTTTGCCCAATCGTCGGCAGTATAGGTGTTGTTGCTAAAGTTTCCTCCCGACTTGAACGAGACATCGTCAGGCTGTTTCCAGTCGTCTGGCAAAATAATTATTCCATTCACTCCGTCAACCGAGCCATTACCGCGCAATTCTGCTGCGCGAATTCGCTTGTCAAGCAGATAGTCCCACTCGTCTTTCGACAAGGTACGCCAAGAATTGCCATCGTTAATGTTGTGCCCCCAATCATTATTGGTGCCTAATAGGTCGTACACACCTGTTGCATAATCAGCCGCATTAGTAGATAGTTGCAGAGGATTGTTGCCTGTTCCCCAGCCAAAAAGGTCTATACAACCATTGTATGTGCTCGACACATTGCTATTTGCACTACCTATAATATCAAATTGTCGAGAAGCAAACATCCATGACTTATCTGACGGGCGATAGTAGAGATTGCCAAACGAAAAATTCACAGTTTGCTTACATGGTCCGACGGTGAAGGGGTGATAAGTCGGCGCAAGATTGTTTATTGTCAGATTTAGAATTAGAGTTGAATCACAACCATCCTTTGTTGTATAGTATCTATAGTAAGTGTCCGACTTCGTATATGTCTGTCCCTCCCATGTGTAGGAATTGGTTGCCGTATGAGATTTCATAATTTCATAGGTAGGATTAACCTTAACACATATTGTTACCGACGCTTCCACACCACATGAGTTGTTCCACGACACTTTATATGCAGCCGTATCTACAACGACGCTTCCCATGTCAAGAAAACCATGGATGTCCGCAAGTTTCTGATTGTTAATCAAATCATACCACTCAACACTATTGATGTCTATTTTGCTGTCAAGACCAATATTAATTTTCAAATCTTCTCCCTTGCACACATTGTATTGACATACGAGGCCGGTCTGCGTTTCGTCTTCATTGAACGTTACATTGGCAAGCGATGTGTAATCGCTGAAAAAGCCGTATGTTGCGGTGCTCTTGCTTGTATAGTCGAGCACACCCATTTGAAATGCATCGCCCGTTGAAGTTACAATAACCTTGTCCACGCTACCCCAGTCTTTAGCATAATAAGAGTAATTGGTAGCTCCGAGTTGTGTAAATTCCGAGGCTGCAATAGGAGTGCCGTTCACACTTATGTTGCCTGCATTTTCACTGCGAGTTACAAGGTTGAGAATAATGTTTTTATTCACTTTCTTATAATACGCTGTTGTACTACCCGTACATGATATTTGAGGCAATATTGTTCCGCCCATTTCGCCCCCATTGTCGGTTACCTGAAAGACTTCAAAAGGTTTGTTGCCTTTGAGGTAGAGTGCTGGTGTTGAGGTGAGGTCGATGGCAGTAACAGTACCTTTGTCGAGATTATATTTTTTGCCGTTATTGTCGCTTAGATAAGTTGAGTTTTCAAGCCCGACAAGAAAGGCATAATCGCAGTCTGATTGATTAGAGACAATAACATATTCGTCGCCGGCAAGTTGTGTTGAGATAAGTTGTTCACCGATGGCATCGGAGCGTGAACCTTTGATTACAGAGTCGTCATTGTATGTAACGGCGATAGGTTTGTTCGACTGAATCAGTGTTCCGATCGGTCGGTCAGCCGCCTTCTCAGTACAAGCATGGAAAGCGTATGTCTCGCCTTTATTGAGAGTAATGGTAATAGGTTTAGTGTTGCACGATGGAGTGATATTTTTCACCGGCGTGATTGTAACCGAAGTATTGTCTTGTGTTGCCACAATAGCCACTGCAGCGTATGCATCATCGTACATATCGTCATTTCCGCCTCGCCCATTGTCAAACTTATTCTGCATTGCCACAACAAATTCTTTGCCCAACGCATTCTGACCTTTCATTGTATAGGCCTCGCCGTTGCCGTCAGTAACCTGAAAATAGCATTGTATTGCAACATCCGACTTGATGTATAATCCCACTTTACTCACCACATCATAAGGCACAGAAATTATGTCGTTGTTAGGATATACTCCGCTGTTTTGAGCGACAGTAATGTCTTTTCCGCTATTGCTTTCCACACTGACGCTGGATGAGTAACCATTTCCACCGGCAGCAGGCTGGGAAATGGACACATTGGCAGTAACTGAATTAGGATTGAAAACTACGATATGATACTCCGCCTCCTTTTTCTTGTTATGTCCGGAAAGCATGCGCGGGGCAGCAAACCAAAACTCGGTATCTACTTGTGCCAACACTTCGCCACCAAGAGATAAGAACATAACAATCAGCAATAAAGCCGGCTTCAAACACTTGCTAAACGACAATTTATTTAGCAACAATGCCGTGTTTTTCATATTCATTTGCATTGTTTTCATAATTTATGGGTGTGAGTACAGAATTTGCATACAAAATTAGTGTTTTTTTGCAATATATCAAACAAGTATGTATATTCAGCGAATATTTTTTCAAAAAAAATCTTAAAATGGTTGAAAAAATGAACAAAAAATTATAACTTTGCAAGCGAAACAACAAAACAAAGTATCATGCTTATAATTGGTATTGCAGGTGGCACAGGTTCCGGGAAAACCACCGTTGTGCGCAAAATCATCGAACGCCTTCCAAAAGATGAGGTTGTTGTCATCCCCCAAGATTCTTACTACAAAGACTCAAGTGATGTTCCGATGGAGGAACGCAAGTTTATCAACTTCGACCATCCGGATGCTTTCGATTGGCCTTTGCTCGAACAGCATATTGCCTTGCTGAAAGAAAACAAGCCCATCGAACAACCAACCTACTCTTACATCACATGTACCCGTCAGCCCGAGACGATACATATCGAGCCAAAAGAAGTGATTATCATTGAGGGTATCATGGCATTGTGCGACGAACGCTTACGCGAACAAATTGATGTCAAGATATTTGTTGATGCCGATGCCGACGATCGTCTCATACGTGTTATGCAACGCGATGTTGTCGAACGAGGAAGGACAGTTGAAATGGTCATTGAGCGCTACCAACGAGTTCTCAAGCCGATGCACCAACAATTTATTGAGCCTTGCAAGCGTTACGCTGATGTGATAATTCCTCAAGGCGGACACAATAGTGTGGCAATCAACTTGCTGATGAAATTCATCAAGCAACAACTTCGCGAATCGCGAAAACAACAAGAAAATTAGACGCCTGCGGCAACTCTAAATTTTTCTTTTCATATATCTCGGCAGAGTCGGGCGTGGGGGGTACCCCCTAATAAAACTAATCTACCAATGGAAAACAACATGACATATCGTTCAGTCAAATGGATTCTTCTTGTGTCCCTTATGATGCTGTCAATAGGGCTATGGAAGCAACAGCGATATGAACAAATGTTACGACAGATGCCAGAACTTGTTGACACCATTGTACAAGACACCACACCTACCTATATGAGCCCAAAGGAATTGGCAAAATGGCTCAACGACAATACGCACATAACAAAACAATATGATGCTAAAGACCGTATCCCATACGCACATCTATTTCGGCAATATGCAGACACAGCCGGGGTCAGTTGGGAACTTTTGGCTGCAATATGCTACCGAGAATCAAAATTCAACCCTATGGCTCATTCTCACAGAGGTGCAAGCGGACTGATGCAGATAATGCCCAAAATAGCCGAGATGGCAGAGATAGACAACCCTCTTGACCCTGAACAAAATATTTACGCCTCAGCCAAATTCATTCAGCGACTCAACCATTTATATCGTTTCATAGGCAGCAAAAAAGAAAAAGAAAAATTTATGCTCGCCGCTTATAATGCCGGACCGGCACATATTGCTGACGCACGAGCATTGGCCAAAAGAGAAGGAGTAAATCCTAATGTTTGGTTTGAGCATGTAGAGTACTATCTCTACTTACTGCAAGACTCAACCATTGCCACCGACACACTCGTCAAATACGGACAATTCAACCCTATGCAAACACTGACTTATGTCAGACAGGTGACCAAACAATACAACCAGTTCTACAGCATGAACGAGACAAGCCCTATTGACGACTCCGACACTCTAAATGCATATATTCTGCAAGACAGTGTCACTATCGAACTCGAAGACACTATAATCAAAACACAAGAAGACTCACTCATTGAAGGACTCACCCTATAATTATGCAGCAATACTTACAAATATTTCTGACTTTTTTCAAGATTGGAGCATTTACAATAGGTGGCGGCTATGCCATGATACCTATCATACAAGAAGAAGTCGTCGGCAGACGCAAATGGATTGCCCAAGAGGAGTTTCTCGATTTACTCGCCCTTGCTCAATCTGCACCTGGCGTGCTGGCTGCCAACACTGCAATTTTTGTGGGCTACAAGATGAGAGGTATTCGCGGAGCGATCACCGCCACTCTCGGAGCAGCATTGCCATCTTTTATAATCATCTTGCTCATCGCCATATTTTTCTCTAACTATAAAGACAACCCCACTGTTGAAGCCATATTCAAAGGCATACGCCCTGCTGTTGTGGCACTAATTGCAGCTCCGCTCTACAAAATGGCCAAATCGGCAAAAATAACTTATCGCACAGCCATAATCCCTATTGCAACAGCATTGTTGATATGGCTCGTGCGCATATCGCCCATTTGGATAATCCTAATCACCATAGTTTCAACAGTTGCATACATTTATTTTCGCGACAAAGACGAACAAAAACAACTCTAAACTATGGTCTATCTCTATCTGTTCATATCGTTTTTCAAAATTGGGTTGTTCGGTTTCGGTGGCGGATATGCTATTCTTTCGCTCGTTCAACACGAAGTAGAGCACTATGGCTGGCTCACCTCGGCTCAATTCACCGACATTGTGGCTATCTCACAAATGACCCCCGGTCCGATAGGTATCAACTGCGCTACATACGTAGGCTACACGGCTTCGGGCAGTATCTTAGGCTCTGTTGTGGCTACAACAGCCATTCTGCTACCCTCATTCATCATAATGATTATCCTGAGCAAATTATATCTAAAACTCAAAAACAATCCTTATATTGCCGGGGTACTTAAATCACTTCGTCCGGTAGTTATCGGCCTTATTGCCGCTGCCGCACTTGTTTTGATGACTCCCGACAACTTTATCGACCCTTGGTCATTCATCTTGTTTGCTTTCGCCTTCCTGCTCACTCTCAGCTTCAAAATGCACCCTATTCTTGTTATCTGCCTTGCCGGACTTGCCGGATACTTGATTTATTAATTTTATTTGAAGATTTGAAAATTTGAAAATTTCGGAAAACTCGGAGTATTCGGAGTAATCAGAGTAATCAGAGTAATCAGAGTAATCGGAAAAATCGGAAAACTCTTACTTCTCACAGCAAAGCGGTCTTATTTCTCACTTCTCATCTATCATTTTTCTACAAAAAAAGTAGAAAAAAGCCTTTTTTGTTGCTTTTTTAGCAAAAAAGCATTAATTTTGTCGCTTATTTGATAAAAAACAATATTTTTTGCTATTATCACTAACTAAATTTTGTAGAACATGAAAAAATTTATTTCTTTACTCTGCGCTCTGCTCATCATTGTAGGCGCAAATGCCGTACCTCGCAAGGCAGGTAAGGCCAACATCAATCCACAACAAAAGGAACAATTCATCAAAGCGCACAAATCACACGCTAAAAAGCCTTTTGCAAAACAACTAAACACAACAACTCAGCACAAAGGTAAAGTTGCTGATTTTGTACAAGTTTCGAAAGCTCGCAAGGCAAAAGCAGAAACGAATGTGGAAATAGTAAGCTATGCAGGAACATTCTATCCGGAAGACAATTCTGTATTCTATGGTTTGCACAATGAGAATTATACTATGAGTTTCTTCTTCTCAATATTCCTTCCCGAAGGAAGTCGTGACGTTGAATTAGGCAAGACTTACACACTCGCCGATATGGACTCCGCCTACTCTGAATTAGACGAATGGGATAGTAATATTGACGACTTTGTATATCACTACTATAAATCAGTAACTTTTGTAAAAACTGTCGGCGAAAACTATGATGTTACAATCGAAGCAAGAGTAGTTGATGTTGACGACAATATCTACAATCTGAAATACAAAGAAGACCCAGTCATTATTACCGGCGACACAATCGAAGTTGCAATCAAAAACCCAATGAGCAATGTTGATCGTATCAGCGATGGTACATGGCGCCTGTTGGGTAGCGACTCAGCTTATCAAGCTCAGCTCAACTATTTCAGCGATGACGAAAATTCACCGGCAGGCGTATTCTCAGGTAATGAATTAGAATACGGCAGTATTTACATTTATGTATATGGCGATGAATTAGACGACTATGGCGATCCTGTTTATACAACCATACATGCAAAAGATGGTAGTATCAGCGTAAGCGAAGTGGATATTGTTATAGCTGCCGTTGCTTATATCTTAGGTGATGACGGGAATGTTTATCACATCACGATGACCTATACCAAACCTCATGCTGAAACATACGAGACAATTACAGCCGACAATCTTGTAATGAACGATTGGTCATTCGATTGGTTTGGTGAAGTGGAATTCTCAGCATCAGACGACAACAATTCTATCCGCTTCTTCATACAACCTGACAGCCTTGGCGAAGGCCTGAATGGCACATACGAAGTTGCATTAAATGGTTGCAATGGTTATGTAATGCCTATTGGAGCAGAAGATAGCTATCAGTTGCATAGCGGTTCGATTGAAATTAAATATGACAATGGTTCTATCTTTGCAACCGGCAAAGTACTCGCGTTAAACAATGTGGAGTACACCCTTGATTTGAAATATATCAAACCTATTTACAACCCGACACGCCAAGAAGAACTTACATTTGAAGGAATAGAGCTTTTAGACGCAGGTTTAGCTTGGCAGGTAAGAGGCTATAGTGCTGACACCACCAAATTTATTTCTCTTGCTGCATATTACGATGAAGAAATGTCAGGTGATTTTGCCATTGAATCAATCTTGCAAGGCAATTATTCATTTGTTGTGACTGATATCGTTATAGAAGATGACTCTGTAACAGCATTCAAACAATTCACTATTGTTGATGCCAACATTAATTTAGCTTACGACGAAGAAACCAAGACTGCCACAATAACCGGTACACTGATTTGTGTGAACGACTCTGACGAGACCGATATTCCTGAATTTACTATCTCTATAGTAGCAACAGCGCCAGACCCATACGCTTACGACAATGCAGAAGCTGACTTTATTGTTGACTTTGCAAAATTCGGTATTGACACAACTTATTTGACAGAAGAACAACTGATTTATGTTGTGGCAGAAGAAGGCAACAAAGCTATTGGACTTGAGTTCAATCTCTCTTCATTAGACGAGCTTGTACCTGGCGAGTACCCATTTGCTTTTGGATATGAGCCAAACACCGTTAGTGCAAGTCAGGGCTTGACAAGTGGTGGAATTGTAACATATTCATTTGCCGGCGAAACAAATGCACAAGGTCAAATTTCAAGCGTTTGGTTTATCGTGAGCGGAACAGTAACACTTGACGAAAATAAAGTGTTCACCGTTGATGCCCTCAACTCTAATGGCAAGGCTATTCGCTGCCGTTTGGGTGACAAATCAGCCCTTCAAACCATCGAAGGTTCAAAAGCAGAATTTGTGAAACGCCTCATTAATGGTCGTCTCATCATCGAAAGAGATGGTGTTCAATACAATGCCAATGGCGCAAGAGTGAAATAACATTCCACTTTTCATATAAACAAATCAGCCGAACCCAAAGGTTCGGCTGATTTTATTTACCATATTAAAAGCAACAACTATCTATGGAGATCTATGTATTTCAATCGACATCTATGCATATCTATACATAATCTATGCATAACCATGCAGACCGCCGAGGATATAATTGACTCCAAAATAAGTGAACAAGACGCTTAAAAAGGCAACAACCATATAGACATGGAAAAACATCGGCTTTTGCAACACCTTGACGCTTCTGCTGTGAAATGCAAAACTATAAATCAGCATTGTTATCAAAGCCCATACCTCTTTTGGATCCCATCCCCAATAGCGTCCCCAACTGACATTAGCCCACACAGCACCAATAAAAATTCCTATCGTCAGACAGAACACAGCGGGATAGAGCAACAACTGCGAGAGACGCTGCAACTGCTCAATCTGCGGCATATTTTTCTCTCCTCCGAAACGCAAACCTATTGCCACCAGACCATCCAACATCGTGAAAGCCAAAAGAACATAAGCTACCATTATCACCGCCACATGCATACTCAAGAGAGGCGATTGCAACACAGGCATCAGATTGGTTATCTGCGGATTACTCTCACTCATCATACTCACCATAAGGGTCATCCCTGCCACCAAAAAGCCAAACGGCAATTCAACGAAAGCCGATTGACGCTGCTTACACAACTTCACAATTACAGCGACAAGTGTCAGCAACATTGCAGCCCATGCCAAGAACTGCATCGTCTCATGTCCGTTGGCAAGAGGTATGTGTCCGCTTATTATCCACCGCAACGACAGAGCATAGGTCAGAATGCCCAAAAAAGCCGACATAATGGCAGCGAGCGTAACGACAAGCCAACGTGCAGGGTACTTTTGCTTACTCATTAAAATGACAAAAATCAGTAGCACCACAAGTCCAAATGTGGCACATGCCATAGCCATAGGCTTGGTATAATTGAGACGATTGAAGGTTCGTTCTGCCTCTACACGCCGTACCGAAGGCAATTGTTCGGCAGCATTGCGCTCTTGCCATGCAATAATCTTTTTGAAGCCTTCATTGGCTGCATTGTATTTACCATTGTCGATGCACAACGTTATGTAATTAATACTGCCCGTAACAAACTGCCACTCTTCAAAAGGTAATTTGTGCGGATACTGCTCTGCCCATGAATACCAACGCATTTGCGATTGACCGCTGACACTATCTGTTGTGGTTATTGGATATATTCTGAATATTGTGCCTGTGGCTATCATGCTCAAAAGACGAAACTTCTCATCTGCTGCTTTGGCATTTTTATTCCCTTCTTTGAGTAATGCATCAAGTTTATATCCCTGATTATTCACAAAATCATTCAAACATGCATATTTTCCATCTATACCCAAGGCATGACGAACCTCATTGCCTTTGATTTTAATCATCGGTTCTTGCGCCCATTGGTCGTAATAGAATATCCAACCCGTAACGACTTGTTCGGCTGTCAAGTCTTTGTATTGAGGTTTTCCATAAATCTTCAGACACATGTCACGCGTGAGCGTAGTCATCGGACAGACACGGTCGTTGTAGTACACATACATTTCCCCGAAAGTGGCTGCGAGAGGTCGCTGTAAAGTCTTCGGTTGTGCTTGCATAGAGCCACACACAAAAAGCAAAGCAACTACCATTGACGAACGAAGTAACTCACGAAAATGCGTACGACGCTGAAAGAAAAAGCATAGTATGCTGATGAGTAAAAGCGCATAACCTGTGTAGGTTACACCTATTCCCCATGGGTCGTAACTAACAGACAATGATGTTCCTTTGCCATCAGAATCATAACCTGATTGATAGAAGCGATAGCCACGATAGCGCAATATATTATTCATCGATATTACCCCCTTTGAATAATTCTCGCCATCAATAATTTCTACTTCGCTGACAAAATCCATTGGAGCCGTTGTTCCCTGATAGTATTCGATATAGAAATCGGTCAATTTGACCGCAAAAGGCAGTGCAGCTTCAGAATATGCCGTGTCAGTTTGTTGCAAGAAAGTCTTTGTTGGTTGCTCGTTGAGTCTAAGGTTTAGTCTCCCCTCTTTGCCAAACAAGTGAGTCAGCATGGCTCCACCAAGGATAACGACAAAAGAGAAATGCAGCAAAAAGGTAAAAGGCTGTTTCCACATTTTGCACTGAAAAAAACTAATCATCGCACACACCACTGCTGCCAACCAGAGAACGATAGTCCACGGAGCGGTATAAAAATAGCGCACTGCAAAATCTGTGCTTACAAGTTTTTCAACCACAGAGGCGACAACAAGAATAACGATTATTATGCCCATCAAGGCAAAAGAGATTTTTTGAATTTTCATGAGTAACCTATTTTTATGCAAAATTAGTAAAAAAGCATAAAAAGAGCAAACTCACGACCCAAAAACCGCCATAAATGGGGATAAAAAAACATCAGCCAAGATTGGCTGATGCTTTCATATAGATTGGCTGATGCCTTCTTGAAGATTGGAAAAACATCTTTATTTCACCAAAGCCATTGTGTCTGAGGCAATCATCAGTTCCTCATCGGTTGGAATAACGCACACACGGACACGGCTATTCTTGGTTGAGAGTTCAACCTCTTCGCCGCGAGTGCGACTATTCAGTTCTTCGTCAATCTCAACTCCAAGGAACGACAAGCCTTTGCATATCTCGCCACGGATAAAGGTGTCATTCTCGCCTATACCACCTGTGAAGACAAGAACATCAATGCCATTCATTGCAGCTGCATACGCTCCGATATATTTGCGAACACGATAGATAAATATCTTGCGAGCAAGGTCAGCACGATAGTTGCCGGCTTTGATTGCAGCGTCGATATCACGAGCATCGCTTGAAACACCCGAGACACCGAGCAAACCTGATTTCTTGTTGACAAGAGTTGAGAATTCGGCAGTTGAAAGGTGCTCTTTGTCCATAATATATGTGGCTGCGCCAAGGTCCATATCACCAGCTCGAGTACCCATCTCAAGTCCTTCAAGAGGAGTAAGACCCATTGAGGTGTCAACGGATTTGCCATTCAATACGGCTGCACAAGAACCGCCATTGCCGATATGAGCTGTTACGGTCTTTGTCTTTTCATAATCCAAACCGAGGAATTCACACACACGCTTAGATACATAGCGATGTGATGTCCCGTGGAAGCCATAGCGACGAATAGCATATTTTTCGTACAATTCATACGGAATAGCATACATATATGCATAGTCAGGCATTGTCTGGTGAAAAGCAGTGTCGAACACAGCCACTTGTGGCACATTAGGTAATGTCTTCTTTATTGCGTCAATACCTTTGAGATTGGCAGGGTTGTGAAGAGGTGCCAATTCAGCACATTCTTTGATACTGGCAATCACCTCGTCGGTAATCAGCACCGACTGATTGAATTTCTCGCCTCCATGCACTACACGATGACCCACTGCGTCAATCTCATTCAGTGATTTGATTACACCACATTCAGGGTCGGTCAGAACAGAGAATATCAATTCAATACCTACGGTATGCTCAGGCATTGGCTTGTCTATTTGTTTTTTCGAGCCATCAGGCAAAGTGAATTTCAAGAAAGAATCGGGCAAACCGATTTTCTCTACTCCACCCTGAGCAATGACTTTCTTTTGTTCCATCTCAAAAAGTTTGTATTTGATAGAACTTGAACCACAGTTTAAAACTAATATTTTCATTGTTATTGAATTTTTTAATTAAATAAGTTTTTAGAAGTCAGGCGTCCAGCACTCTCACAGCGAAGCAGTCTAACTTCTCATAGCGAAGCGGTCTAACTTCTATTTTATTGCTTGGTTGGCAGTGATGGCAATCATTGTTACGATGTCAGCCGGTTTGCAACCGCGTGAGAGGTCATTGACCGGTGCTGCTATACCTTGCAGTATCGGGCCTATAGCGTTGGCGCCGGAGAAGCGTTCTACAAGTTTGTAGCCTATATTTCCGGCTTGCAAATCAGGGAATACGAGCACATTAGCTTTACCGGCAACGGCACTTCCCGGAGCTTTTGATTTTCCCACAGACTCAATCAAAGCGGCATCGGCTTGCAACTCGCCATCAAGAGCCAAATCAGGAGCCATCTCGTGAGCAAGGCGTGTTGCCTCTGTCACTTTGTCGATAAGCTCATGCTTTGCAGAGCCTTTGGTTGAGAAACTCAGCATTGCAACACGAGGTTCATAACCACCAAGGACACGGGCGGTCTCAGCTGTTGTTACTGCTATCTGTGCCAATTCAGGAGCTGACGGACAAGGATTAACAGCGCAGTCGGCAAATACCAGAAGTCCATTCTCACCGAGATGTTGTGCCGGAGTGAACATCAAGAACGCGCCGGAAACAACCGATATACCCGGTTTTGTCTTGATGATTTGAAAAGCAGGACGAATAGTGTCGGCTGTTGTGCCACGAGCACCAGCCAACTCGCCATCAGCATCACCATTCTTAATCATCAAGCAACCAAGATACAATGGGTCTTTTGCTTTCTTTTGAGCATCCTCAGGTGTCATACCTTTGGCTTTGCGGAGTTCATACAAGAGATTGGCATAGACTTCCATTTTTGGGTCGGTGGCAGGGTCGAAAATAGTAGCCTCTTTGATGTATTGATAGCCTTTTTCTTCTGCCATACGATTGATTACAGCAGGGTCACCAATAAGAATCAGTTTAGCCACTTTGTCGCGCAAAATCTCATTTGCAGCCTCAAGAGTACGTGGTTCGTCGCCTTCCGGCAAAACAATACGCTGAGGATTAGCCTTAGCGCGCTCGAAAATTTGTTTCAATAAATCCATAATAATATCTGTTTTGAAATTTAAAATCTTTTAGCACTACAAAGTTACAACAACTTTTGCAGAAAACAAAATTTAAGTATGTAGAAAAATTAACTAAAATTTTGTCATTTTAGCAACTTTCTGTAATTTTGTTTTTGAAATCAAAAGGGAAAAAACAACTCAACAACTTATAACCAAATCATTTTTTGCTAAATAACACAAACTCAATGAAACAACTCGTATCAGAAACACCAAGCACCAACACTCTGCTTGCTCAAATGGCACAACAACAAGAACTGCCCGACCTTTTTACCCTCTATACTTTCCGTCAAACAGCGGGACGAGGACAACGGGGCAACACATGGGAAAGCGAGGACTATAAAAACCTTACTTTCAGCACCCTATTCCACCTTGAGCATCTGCCTGTACAAGAGCAATTCCGACTGAGCCAAATCGTTCCGCTTGCAATCAAAAATGTTCTCGACCAATATACAGACAATATCTACATCAAATGGCCTAACGACATCTACTGGAAAGACAAAAAAATCTGTGGCATACTGATTGAACACACCATAATGGACAACACCATAACTCAATCAATAGCGGGCATAGGACTCAATATCAATCAAAAGCAATTTATCTCTGATGCTCCCAACCCCGTGTCGCTAAGTCAAATAACAGGGCAAGAATACAATCTTGAGACTATTCTCGACCAAATCATTGAACAATTCAACACACTGAAGCCACTACTCAATGAACCGGAAAGACTAAAACAATTGTATTTTGCCTCGCTCTACCGCAAAGATGGTTTTTACCCTTATTGCGCTGACAATGAAACTTTTGAAGCACAGATTGTTGACGTGGCAGACAATGGCTTGATTACACTACAACTCCGCAACGGCACTAAACGCCAATTTGCTTTCAAAGAAATCACCTACTTATTTAACATTTGATCATTGATCATTTACATATTTAATTTACGATTTTGTCATTTGGTCATTCACTCCAATGCGTAGTGGTTTGACTACAAAAAAAGTTAAAAATTTGGTTTTTTAACAAAAAATAAGTATTTTTGCAGGCTAAAATGAAAAGACTGACTATATACATACTGACTATTTTGTGCCTTACAAGTTGCGATTGGCTTCAGAAACAAAAATCCGGTGACGTTATAGCACAAGTAGGAGACAAAGTGCTCTACGAAAGCGACCTGATTAATCTCGTTCCTATCGGTTCGTCACCCGAAGATAGTTTACGCATTGTCAATCAATACATTCAGCAATGGGCTACAAATCAGATTCTCTATCAAAGAGCCGTTCGCAATAGCGGTCAGAAAGATGAGATAGAGGCTATGGTTGAGAACTATCGCCGCTTACTTTATGTCCATGAATACGAGCAAAATCTGCTTCAGCGCAGACTTCCTGACAGCATTTCAGAGACACAAATCAGTCAGTTCTATCAATCTCACAAAGACTTATTTTTGCTCAAAGAAAGCCTCATAAAGGGCATGTACATCATAGTGAACAAAAACAGCAGAGACGTTAATAAATTGGTCGGTTGGATGCGCAATCCTACAAAGGAAAACATGGAGAAGATTGAAGCTATTGCATTCCAAAAATCGTTAGGTTACAATATCTTTTTCGACCAATGGCAGTCTTTCAGCGAGATAAAAAGCCATATCCCATTTTCGCAGCAGGGTACTGATCGCGAATGGCTCACAGCCAATGATTTCTTGAGGCTGGAAGACTCTGAACTGATTTATATTCTTCGCATAACCGACAAACTTTTTGTTGGCGAACAGATGCCATACGAATTTGCCCATAGCGAAATAATCAAAGCCATACAGAACAGCCAACAAGTGAACACACTCAAGAGAATTGAACAAGAGATCTATCAAGACGGAGTGGAAAAAGGTGATATTTATCTTCGCAACACACTTTCTTTGGAACAACAATTAGAGTCGCTCAACAACAACCTACCCCAACAAGTTGAACTGACCGATAGCATACCTGGCACGGCCACAAAACCGACAAAACAGCAACAAGTGCAACAGCCTATACAACAGACACCAAAGCAAGCAACACAACAAAATGAACAACAGCCCAAACAAATAAATACACCAACTCAACAACCGGTACAACAAAAGCCGGTACAGAGCAAAACTATTGAACAAAAAACGGAACAGACCAAAACAGAACAACCAACGACCATCGTTCCCGTTGCTCAGGAACCCGCACAACAAACTACTCAACCGACAGAAGAGAACAACAACAATTCGAAAGCTACTTTCGATTCAAACATATTCAACTAAAAAAAACAAAACATTATGAAACACAATATACTTCCACTCATAGCATCATTGCTTTGCACACTCAGTATCATTGCACAAGACAATGTGATTGACGAAATCATTTGGGTTGTGGGCGATGAGGCCATTCTGAAATCTGAGGTAGAAGAAGAGCGCATGCGCTCACAATACGAGGGGCAATCTATTCCGGGTGACCCGTATTGTTTCCTGCCGGAACAGATGGCTGTTCAGAAACTCTATCTTCATCAAGCCGAATTGGACAGCATCTATGCCAACGAAGGTACGGTAAAGTTTCAGGTTGATTACCGAATGAACTATATTGAATCGCAGATAGGCTCAAAAGAGAAGATGGAGGAATATTTCCGCAAGCCTATGGCAGAGATACGCGAGGAGATGGCCACTTCAATTCGTAACATGATGATTGTTCAGCAGATGCAACAAAAATTGGTCGAGCACATAAAAGGAACCCCCGCCGAGATTCAACGCTACTACAATAGTTTGCCCCAAGACTCTTTACCCATGATACCGGCTCAAGTTGAGGTACAGATTGTAAGCTTTGAGCCACAAGTGCCTATTGAAGAAATCAACCGTATCAAGACTCGTCTTCGCGAGTTTACGGAACGCGTCAATTCCGGCGACGCTGATTTTTCTATGCTTGCCCGACTCTATTCAGAGGATACAGAGAGCGCCCGACGCGGTGGAGAACTCGGATTTATGGGCAAAGGGCAGTTGGTTCCTCCTTTTGCTGACGCGCTTTTCAGCATGACTGTTCCGGGAAAAGTTTCGCGTATTATAGAAACAGAATACGGCTATCACATCATACAACTCATTGAGCGCAAGGGCGAACGCGCCAATTGCCGACATATCTTACTGCGCCCAAGAGTGTCAACAGCAGACAAAGAAAAAGCCATACTTGTGCTCGACAGCCTTTCCAACCTAATCAGAAAAGACAGTATGTCGTTTGAGGAAGCCGTGGCTCGTTACTCACAAGACAAAAACACCGCCATGAATGCCGGCTTGATGAATAACGAACAAGCAGGTTCAACAAAATTTGAATACCAACAACTGCCTTCGGAAATCGCAAAACAAATCTACTCTATGCAAATCGGCGATATATCAAAACCTTTTGTGATGATTGACGAGACAAAAAACAAAGAAATTGTTGCAATAGTGAAGCTCAAGAACCGAACAGATAGTCACCGTGCTAATTTGGTTGATGACTATCAGGTAATCAAAGATATGTATGAGGCACACGAATCAAATTTATTCTTGCAAAAATGGATAGCCAAGAAACAATCAGAGACATATATTTGGATTGAGCCTCACTGGCAGGGGTGCGACTTTCAATACCCCGGATGGTTAAAAAAGAAATAGACAAGACATTGAAACAAAGACTCTACATATTATTTTTCATAATTTTACTGTGCGTATGCAAATCATACGCACAACTTGCCAAACCGGAGCAAAGCATAGACCCCAATGCCACTCTTGTGTATTTGGAGAACTGCCGTACACTGATTTATGACGAACAGAACCATCCCGGGGCACAACTTCTGATAGGCGATGTACGCTTTCGCCACGACGACGCACTGATGTTTTGCGACACCGCCTATTTCTACGAAAAAGCCAATTCTATAGACGCCTTTGGAAATATACGATTCGAACAAGGAGACACACTATTCGGCTACGGCGACATACTCTACTACGACGGCAACACAAAAAAGGCACGACTTCGCAATAATGTCAAACTCGTGCATTATAAAACCACACTGACAACAGATTCGCTCAACTACGACCGTATAGAAGATATGGCGTATTACTTCACCGGCGGACAAATCGTGGACAGCCTCAATTCGCTAACCTCAATATGGGGACAATACAACCCTTCAACCAATCAAGCGATATTCAAAGATTCTGTTTACCTTCTCAACCCCAACTTCAATCTCACCACTGACACTCTACAATACAACACAAGAACATACATAGCCAACATAGTCAGTCCGACAACAATTCTCTACCAAGGCGAGACAACAATTCTTTCAGACAGCGGCTGGTACAACACAAATACGGAACAATCCACACTCTACAATCGCTCACGGGTGGAGCATTATGACGGTAAACAAATGACGGGCGACACCATTTTTTACGACAAGAAAATAGGCATTGGGCATATCTACTCCCACATGGAACTGACCGACACGGTTGAGAAGATTACTCTCTATGGCAATTACGGCGAATATCACGAACACGAGCAACGCGGTTTGGCAACCGACTCTGCTCTTGCCATCGACAGAAGCGACTCTATATGGCTCTATATTCATGCCGACACACTATTTACCGAGCCTGAAACGATACAAGTGGTTACACTTATTCCACGCGACAGCATACTTGTTGACTCCGTGCTCACGGCACAAGCTCCTGACACACTGCGCTACGACACGGCTTTCCAACGCATGCGAGGCTATCGCTCTGTGCGCGTCTATCGGCAAGACCTCCAAGCCGTATGCGACTCAATGTCGTACACGGCCAAAGACTCATTAATGAAATTCTATTACGACCCCATCGCATGGAACGACTCGAACCAACTTTCAGCCGACAGCATCAGGGTGCAATTCGTCAACGGACAAGTTGACCGCGCACACTGCTACGGCTCAGCAATAGCAATACGACATGAAGAAAAAGACTATTTCGACCAACTCTCCGGCAAAGAAATGATAGGCTACATCATTGAGCACGAAATGCGACAAATTGACGTCAGTGGTAATGCAGAGACAGTCTTTTTCCCGCGTGAAGAAAGTAAAGACTCGACGCAGAGAGGTAATATAGTGGGAGTAAACAAGACGCAAAGCAGTTATGTCAAGATGTACATAAAGAACCAGAAAGTACAGCGAGTAGTGTTCACCACCGCAACAACCGGAACGATGTATCCTCTTGACGATTTAACGACAGAGGAAATGCGCCTTATGGCTTTTTTCTGGGCAGAACAAGAGCGTCCTCGCGAGCCAAAAGATGTGTTCGACAATCCGCCTTCCACACCGCGACCAAAAGCAGGAGCACTCAAAGCCTCGGCAGAAAACAAAAAAGAGAAATAACGAAAACAACAAATAAAAAAATGAAAAAAACAATTCTAACCCTTATCGCAATATTAAGCCTAACGCCACTCTTTGCACAAATAAGGCAATCTGTCGGCTTTCAATTCGGCTTTGAACAAGATATTTTCAGATACAATACCAACAACTATCTGCAACCAAAAAAACTGACCCAATATCAGTTGCTCAATGGCGGTCAGGTAGGTCTGGCATACGAAATTTTGTTCTGGAAAGGTTTGGGAATATACGTAAATGCGAATTACGCCTATACCACAAAAGTCGAAAAACTCACTCCGGCTATGGCTAACGACTACCAAACTCAAACCATAACCAAATACCACTCCATCAATATCCCGCTACATCTGCAATACAAAATCTTGCTTGCAGACCAAACATGGATAACCATTTATGTCGGCCCGACCTTTCAATACGCCATCAGCAGAGAAGCCGTACAAGTGCATGAACAGCCGATTTTGAAATACGCAACAATAGGACAAGAAAAAAACAATACCTTCCGCTACACATTCAACTATTATACCGTTCATTCTGACTCGGAATTCAACAAGTATTCCGATGCCGATGGCGATTTCCGTCGCGATTTCAATCGTTTCAACCCTCTCATGGGATTCGGCATTGCTCTGCAATTTCACCAATTCTACCTCCGCGGCGGATATAATTTCGGTATAGCCAACAACTACTACGACCGCACCCAGACAAAAGAAGAATGGTCGCGTCGCGCTCGAAACGACCAATGGTCGATTGCAATAGGTTGGTATTTTGCCTATACAGAATAAGATGCGATGCCGATTCTTAGAAGCGTCATAGAACAAGTCAAACAAGCAGCCAACATTGAGGATGTTGTGCGTTCTTATAATGTCAATCTTCGTAGGCGCGGAACAAGTCTATGGGCTAATTGTCCGTTCCCCGGACACGAAGAAAAAACACCATCATTCTGTGTCACACCGGCAAAAAACATCTGCAAATGCTTTGGCTGTGGCAAAGGAGGTGACGCCATTTCTTTTGTTATAGAGATGGAAAATGTCAATTATGTTGACGCAATCAAGATATTAGCCAAAAGATATAATATCGAGGTTGAGGATAAGCCTCTGACAAAAAAAGAGAAAGAAAAAGAGGAACGGCAAGAGGCCCTTTATGCAGTAACCGACTTTGCTGACAAATGGTTTCAAAAACAAATGTGGGAGACACCAACCGGACAAGACATCGCATGGCGTTATTTCCACAATCGCGGCATACGAGAAGACATAGCCAAAGCTTTCCATTTAGGCTATTGCCCTAATGCCAAATCATTTGACGACACATTCTATCATGCCGCCCTGCAAGCCGGCTACAAAGACGAACTTCTGAAAGACCTTCACCTTTGCAAAGAAAACGAAAAAGGCAAAAAATACGATTTCTTTTTCGGACGAGTGATATTCCCCATTCTTTCAATCAGCAACAGGGTGATTGCCTTTGGAGGAAGAATACTTGAAAAAGATAGCGACAAAGCAAAGTACTATAATTCCTCCGAATTAGACGATTTCTATGTCAAGTCGAAAGAACTTTATGGTTTAGCCCAAGCCATTTCAACTATTCGGCGCAAAGACCATATCTACCTTTGCGAAGGCTATATGGATGTCATCTCAATGCACCAGAATGGGCTTACCGATGCAGTAGCGTCATGCGGTACTTCTCTAACCGAACAACAAGCCCACCGCATAAGCACCTACACAAAAAACATCACCATCTTATACGATGGCGATAAAGCAGGAATAAAGGCTGCCACAAGAGCAATTGACCTATTGCTGCCCAATCAAATGAAAATTAACGTGCTTGTACTGCCCGACGATGACGACCCCGACTCTTTTGCCCGCAAACACACAGCACAAGAATATGTAGAATATATCGAATCTCAACAAACAGATTGGATCGACTACCTAATGAAATATGCCTATGCCAACGACATCAACGACATAGCAAAAAAAACCGATTTAATCAACCAACTCAGCGAAAAACTGCAAACCATACCTGACGCCGTATATCGTGATATTTGCGTCCGCAAAGTTGCTACTATCCTGAATTTCTCTGCCGACATAATCTACAAAAAAATTGAAGAAATCACTAAAGACATCAAACTTAGGGAACAATATAAACAGACATACCAAAAAGACCCGGCAACAGATTATGTTCCTGACGATTACGTTCCACCCACTACGACTGATAATAAAGAAGGAACAAAAGACGAGACAAAAGATGAAGGCTTAGACCAATACGCAAAAAACATATTACAACTCCTACTTCGCTATGGCACTGCGTATATATTCAAAGATACCCCGGATCAGATAGGCGTGGCAGAATTTATTAATGCTATGGTGTCAGGAGATGACATAACATTTGAGAACGACCTTCTGCAACAAATCTACGACGAATATCTATACTCCTACAAAGACGAGAATTTCAATGTGTTTCAGTATTTTTTAGATCATCCGAATCAACAAATTAGCGAAATTGCCGTCCATTTGCTTACCGACGATCATAGGTTGAGCAAGATACATGAAGTTGAGGAACCAGAAAACACCGATTTCTCACCAGACAAAGAGCCTAAGATTATAAAACGAATGCCTT
Organism: Paludibacteraceae bacterium; assembly: GCA_017527495.1. Taxonomy (GTDB): domain Bacteria; phylum Bacteroidota; class Bacteroidia; order Bacteroidales; family Paludibacteraceae; genus RGIG6639. Next base: position 57,374 of record JAFXPY010000002.1, on the reverse strand, counting down.
CTGACGCTGATGAACTCAACGATCTCGTTCCGAAAGTAGTGTATGAATACAAATACTATTATTTAGTTGACAAACAAAAGGCTTTGCTCAACCAGATGAAAGAAGCCAATGAAGCAAACGAGAGTCAACTTGTATTTGAACTAATGCAAAAACTAACTGCCAACAACACACTCATAAAAACATTAGCAGAATTTCTAAAAAAAGTAGTTATCAACTGACCATGCTTTTCAATTCTATTGTATATGGCCCAATCCATAGTCGCCGTCTCGGCATCTCTCTCGGCATCAATCTCATGCCGACAGATGCCAAACTATGCTCGTTCGATTGTGTCTATTGCGAATGCGGTTTCAATCAACAAGTCAGACATCCGCTGTTGCCTACCGCTCAACAAGTGACAGAACAACTCCGACAAAAACTCATTGAACTCAATCAACAAAACACAAAACTTGATGTAATTACCTTTTCAGGCAATGGTGAACCAACGATGCACCCCGACTTTCTCGCAATTATTAAACAGACCGTTGCACTGCGAAATCAATACGCACCACAAGCCAAGATAAGTGTTCTCTCGAACTCAACACAACTATTTCGGCCGGAAGTCAGACAGGCACTTATGATGATTGAAAATCGCATACTCAAACTTGATTCTGCTATTGACGCTACAATGCAGGCAATCGACCAACCCGTCAACAAACAACTCAAGGTACAAACGATAATCGACTATCTCAAACAATTCGATGGTGATTTCACACTGCAAACATGCTTCTTGCGCGGACACAACGGCAATATACAGATTGACAACACAACAGACGAGGAAGTGGACGCATGGCTAAACATCTTACCTATCATACACCCCAAAGACATCATGATATATGTTATCGACCGCGCCACACCTGTTGAGACTCTCGAAAAAATAAGCCGAGAAAAAATGGAACAAATAGCCGACAGAGCACGACAATTAGGATTCAATGTGAGCGTGTCAGCATGACATTTGGTCATTTTATCATTTAACATTTGGACATTTTTATCTCTGCGCAAATTAAATAAGAAAATAAGAATATCAATAAGTAAATCGTAAATAAAAAAATAAGTAAATATGAATGGTTTTATTTATGACATACCGGTAAAGGTATATTTTGGACGCGACCAATTAGGTCACCTTGGCGAGGAATTACGCAAATATGGCTCTCGTGTACTGATGACCTACGGCGGAGGAAGTATAAAACGCATAGGTCTCTACGACAAAGTAGTAGCAGAAATAAATAAAGCAGGACTTCAACTCTTTGAATTAGGCGGAATAGAGCCTAACCCTCGCATCGACTCCGTACGCAAAGGAGCACAGATGTGCAAAGAGAATCGTATTGATGTACTTCTTGCCGTTGGCGGTGGTTCAACAATAGATGCAACCAAATTTATTGCCGCAGGTGCATGTGTTGACTTCGACCCATGGGATTTTATCGACCTCAAGAAACGTGCTCCGATAGAAAAAGCATTGCCTATTGTTGATATTCTCACGCTGTCAGCCACAGGCTCAGAGATGGATTCGGGTGGAGTGATAAGCAATCCTGAGACTGGCGATAAGATTGGCAGACTATCGAGCAAACTCTTGCCAAAAGTATCATTCCTCGACCCGACAAATACCTACTCTGTAAGCCCATATCAGACAGCATGTGGAGCAGCAGATATGTTTTCGCATATTATAGAAGTCTATTTCAATATGGAACAAGACCTTTATATGCTTGACTGCTTCATGGAAGGCATGATGAAAACAATCATCCGCTTTGCTCCAATAGCCATGCGTGAGCCGGACAATTACGAAGCGCGCGCCAACCTGATGTGGACATCGTCATGGGCTATCAATGGTTTCATTGACGGAGGCAGACAGCTTGCTTGGTCGTGTCACCCAATGGAGCACGAGTTATCAGCCATCTATGACATAACCCACGGATTAGGACTTGCAATACTCACGCCGCGCTGGTTAGAATATTGCCTTGATGAAACGACAGTGAGCAAATATGTTCAATTTGGAGTTAATGTGTTTGGCATAAATGCAACTTTGCCTCCAATGGAAATAGCTCATAAAGCAATAGAATGTATGAGCCATTTCTTGTTCGACACATTAGGACTGAAGAGCACCCTGACAGAAGTAGGCATTGACGAGAGCCACTTTGAGCACATGGCTCGCAAGGCCGTAGGCGGTGGCACCCTCCACGGCTTCAAACCACTACAACAACAAGATGTCGTCAATATCTACAAAATGTGTGAATAAGAGGTGAGAAGTAAGATGTGAGAAGCAAGAACAACGCTCCCACTCAAAGTGATTTGAGTGGGAGCGTTGTTCTTGTATTTTATTTCACACTTTCCTTCATAACTAATTGGATCAGTGCGTAGTTCTTTTTGAGTCTGTCGTGGCGGAGGATACTATATATTGCTATAAGCAATGCTCCAGCAAGGTCGAGCAATAAATCTACCATAGAATCTATCAAAGCCTCATGACCGCATAGTGGCTGGTCGTCAGGGCCAATTATACTGCCCGTAGTGGTTGCCATAAACTGCTGTGTGTTAGTGCCAAAGAGATGGTCGTAGGTGAACTCTATCATCTCCCAACAAGCCCCCATAGCTACTGCAAAACAAACCAAAAACAAAGCAAGAAAATATTTGTTCAGATAGATATATTTGTCATTATGAGCCATAATGAAGTGTATGAGCCACAACGCAATATACGACAGCAAAGCACCGGAAAAAGTATGCAACAACGAGTCCCACCACGTGAAACGGCCATACAAATCAAGCCCATCGCCTAACACTAAAGCACCAAAAGCAAACACCGAGATTACTACCGAAAGGGAGATAGGAACAAAGATATTAAAACGACGCAAAAGTTTAGGTGCTGCAAGCACAAACATCATTCCTACATATTGCATCACGCGGAATACAGCCTCTTCCCATGGCACATGTTGGAAAAACGTCAGATAAAAAATATCAAACACTCCCAGCCCTAAGGTGATGAAAAAGAGCACATTGGTCACCTTTTTCATTTTCTCTACTCGCTTCCGATAAGCAACAAGCGTGGCCTCGTTAATCTCTATATTCACTTTCTTTGCCATAGTTATTAACTCAATTTTTTATATTATTGTCCGATTAATCCATGTTTTCCCGTTAGGGAATAACTTTTAATAGCAATTTGACGCATATCCTAATCTCATTTCCCGTTAGGGAATTTCTTTCAAATAAATGATATTTCGAAACTAAAAGAAAATCCCTACGGAATATAGCACCGTGATACATTTAACTATACTATTAAAAGAGAATCGCTGCGCGATATTTTCAAAAAACAAGCCCCTTTTTTGACATTCACTATATCCTTTTTCATTAATATATCGCTGCATATCTGTTTTTTTTTAGAGGAGAGCAATATTTTGTTTAAATGCTATTGTCTTAATTCAATATGCTCTAATGGATACATTACTTTGACTTACTCAAAAACTTGAGCCACCCCATGTTTTCTTTTTCTGTAATCTTGAACCATGTTATTGCAGCAGAACCATTGATAATCAAGAAAAAGATGAAAAGTACTATACTAAACACATTGTGAACCAAGGCAAACAAGACAATTCCGGCTGCACTATATACAAGCCAATAAATCCACGAATCGGTTTTCTTGAAAATCAACAAGTAGTTGGCTAACACAGACGAGGAAATAAGCAACGCATTTAAGACATTGATCATTCCTGCACCATCAGGGTTGAACCAATAGGTAGCAAGAAAATAATCGCCCACTGTGATTAGCAAGAAACAAAGATTGGCAAGAATCATTGGTTTCCACTCTAAAAATGCAGGTTTAAAAGCATCGTCTGTACTTTCTTTTTGCTTTGAACTCCTCTTCCATGTTATGATAGACATAATCTGGAAGAGAATAAAAATGACATCATAAAGAATGGTTGAATCGTATTGTCCTTGAAAATAAAATTGTGCAGCAAGAAGCAATGACATAATTATTCCGGAATAGAAACCGGTATAGTTTTGCGGATCGCGTATTGTCAAGATATACGCTACGCCAAAAATACTTGCCGGTATGCCAACAAGAAAATCGACATCGCCAAAGCGAAGTAAGTTGTCGAAATGTGCATACTCTTGCATTACGAGCAATACAACAAAAAGAATTGCATAAAGCCCCAGCGAAATGATAAAATTCTTCGCATGGGTTTTCCAAAGTGTGTTCATGGTAAAAAAGTAATTTTATTTGTTAGTGAAAGTTATTATTTTTTCTTCTACTGTTTCATATTGGTCGATACTCAGGTTGTCGCTAACCATTTTTATACTTCTAAGGTTTTCAAAGCCAAGGGCACAGATAAAAGCCAACTCCATGTCGAAAACGCAATCGTGTTGTTTTGTTTCGAGCACAAAATCATTAGAAGTATAACAAGTCATTCGCTTTTGTGATAAGGCATCTAATACTTTATCATCAAAAACTCCTTTTGGCAATCGGAATACAGACTCGTTGTATTCAACATTAGGATGGTAAATGCTGCACTGACTAACTTCAACGATTGTACCGATTTTTGTATTTGAACTACCGGCATAACCTATATTTATAATAGGTGTGTCGCGCGGTATGTCACGAAGTTTCTCCACAACATTTGTTCCACCTACTCCGGTTACCAAAATAGGATAATAACGATATGCTTGGTCGCCAAATATTTTGTCAACCAATTCTAATTCTTTAGGTGTTGCAATGACTATCATAATTTTTGTTGTTCTAATTGTCTGATTATATTTGCTTTTTGATTAAGCGTTGTTTCTTGTTCGAGCAATGTCTGTTCGAGCGCTTGTATTTTCACTGCGAGTACACTTTTGTTGGCAACAGAAACGGTTGCATACTCTTTGCGCATATTTTGCAATTTGTTCTGTTGGGTTTCAAATTGCTCTTGCTCATTTTTATATGTTACAAATTTTTTCTTAGCTTCTTGATTTTTGAAGTTATCGAGGCGAGTATAAACAACTCCATCTGCCACAATAAAAACAAAATCCGAATTTTGGTGCTGCTCTTGTTCTTGCACGATATTGTCTGGCATTCGGTCGGAGAGAGTTATTTCTCGCTCAGATTTGGTGAATTGTTTGAGTTGGGCAAAAGAGCGTGAATTGCTATCCTGACTTTGTTGCAAATATTTTTTTGTTTCGTTCCAATCAAACACATAGATACAAACAGAGTCGTCAGCGCAATAACGATCAGACACTAACCATGCAATTTGCCTATCTTCATCAATTGCCAAAAGATAATCGTTGTAGGGCGAATTGAATGGAAATCCTAAATTTTCAGGTTTAAGAAAAGTTTGCGACTCCGGATTCATTCGCGTTTTGAAAATATCATATCCTCCCATACCTGTTTGAATATCAGAGGCAAAATACAATGTTACACCATCATTGAGTAAAAACGGAAAATTAATGTCAGAATTTTGATAGGAGAAATAGTGTACGGGAAGCGTCCAACCATCAATCAATTTTTGCGATGAATAGAAAGACAGACTCTCTGTTGTATCATTCTGCATGACACTTATTTTCCGATCTCCTTTTGAGTTGATATAATCAATTGATGCTTCACTATCAACAATTCGTCCTGATGTCGGCGAGAAATGGAGTGCCGACAAAAAACCTTGTTTCCCAACAATCATGGTGTCAATTATTTCTGCATCAAGAACTCTATTGATCAGTCGCTTGCCAAGAGTATTTTGTTGTATTCTCCGATTTACTATAGCCCAATTAGGGCTTGTTGAATCAATACGCGATAAGTATGAGGTAAAGGCATCTTGCGAGAGTTCAAATTGATAAGCTCTAAAATAGCACTCGCCAAGATAGAAATTGGTCAGAGGGTAACGATTGCCCGACTTCAAAAAATAATCAATAGCTTGGTCGGTCTGCCCCAATTCATACAAACAACGCGCATAACGATAGTTGTACAATTGATATTGCGGATTTTGCTTCAACAATTTGTTATACAATTCGGCAGATTGAGCGTATTGTTTTTCAAAAAACAATCGTTCAGCTTCTGCTGCCGGTTGAGCAGAAGCATAATGAATAAGGACAAGTGAGAATATAAATAAAAGCTTATTCCGCATAAAACTATTTCACATACTTAATGCAAAATTAATACATTTTAGCAAAATAACAAAACAAAAACCATTTAAATATTAAAAAAACTAAAATAATTTGGTAAATATAAAAAAATGAATTACTTTTGCAACGGATTTGAAAAACAAATCTTTTTCATAGTTAAGGTTTAGGTTTTATGGCGACGAGTAGCTGGGAAGTTGCTCGTTGCAGTTTTTTGCTTTTTCTCTTTTTTCATTAAAAGGGAAAGGGCATTTATAACATATTTTGAAAAATAACAACAAAAAGAAAATATCATGGCAATAACTTATGTAACAGCCGAAGGGCTAAGAAAACTAAACGAAGAGCTGTCTTATTTAGAGACAGTCGAACGTCCTCGCGTAATTAAGGCGATTGGCGAGGCTCGCGACAAAGGCGATTTGAGTGAGAATGCGGAGTATGATGCAGCCAAAGAAGAGCAAGGTGTTTTAGAGTCGAAAATTGCGATAATCAAAGCAAAGATTGCAGATGCAAGGCTTATCGACGAAAGTATGATTAAGAACGACGAGGTTCAGATTTTGACTAAAGTGAAAATCAAAAACACAAAAAACGGAGCCGTTATGAATTATACTATCGTTCCGGAGGGCGAAGCCAATCTGAAAGAAGGCAAATTATCGGTTACAACTCCAATAGCCAAAGGACTGCTCAACAAAAAAGTAGGGGAAAAAGCACAAATACAAATACCTGCGGGTCTGATGGAGTTTGAAATCCTTGAAATAAGCTTGTAAGTAAATTGAAAAATCGTAAATAAGTAAATCAAAAATAAAAATGACTATTTTCACAAAAATAATCAAGGGTGAGATTCCTTCTTTTAAAGTGGCAGAAGATGAGCATTTTTTTGCTTTTCTCGACATCAACCCTTTGAAGAAAGGCCACACGCTTGTAATTCCTAAATTGGCTGAACCTGAAGCCGATTATATCTTTGCTCTTGACGATAAGACATTAGCCGAAATGGCAGTGTTTGCAAAACGTGTTGCATCGGCGATTGAAAAAGCCATTCCTTGCAAACGAGTTGGAGTGGCAGTACTCGGGATGGAAGTTCTGCATGTACACATCCACCTCATCCCGCTCGACAAAGAGACAGACATGCTATTCACCAATCCGAAGCTAAAACTCAGTCCGGAAGAGATGAAGGAAACAGCAGAAAAAATTGCTGCAAATTTTGAATAGAACAATTCTAATAAACAATTAAAACATAGTTTCAAAGTGATTGAGACTATGTTTTTTTTTGTCCGATAAATAAAAACGATTAAATTAAATTTGCAATATAAACAAAATTTTTGTAATTTTGCAACGAAAGATTAATTTGTGGTAAAAGGGCTATGCAAATTGTGCCAAAATACATAAACTCTAAACGTAATGTAACAACACTTATAGTTGGTACTGCCATATTTTGCCTATTATTTCTGAATATCTTTCGTCCTTTTTTTGACTTGCTTGAGAAACTTGACATCAACATCATCGATCCGTCAATAACATATTTTTTGCTGGCAGACGCCATTGCTCTTGTTGCACTTGGCGTAATAGCAATTAGCCGTGTTTTGATGTATAAATGGGTAAAAAAAGGAAATCAGCTCACTTACCTGATTTACGCACTTTGGATTACAGGTGAAGTTTTGGCAATGGCAGTGATTTTTTCAACCTTTGTGTTCTACGTTGGTACGCCCAAAGAGACATTTGGAGAATTATTTGTCAAAGTTCTGCTATACACCGGTTTCACACTTTTGCTTCCATATTTGATTTTTCACTTTTATTTTGCGTGGGACAATAAGAGTCGTTTGCTTGTAGAATTGGAAAGAGAAAACAAAGTCAACAACAGCATACAGCCAATAGTCGTTACGCCAGACAGAACGAGTATTTTGTTGCGTTTCAACGACGAAAAAGGCAACCCGAAACTGACTGTGGCTATCGACAACCTTTATTTCATTGAAAGTGCAGACAATTATGCTAAGATATGTTACTCTCATCAAGGCAAGATACAATATTACATGCACCGAGCCACGATGAAAAGTATTGAGGAATTATACCCTGACTATTTGATTCGTTGTCATCGCTCTTACATTGTAAATATCAATAAAGTAAAATTGATAAGGCGAGAAGACGATGGTTTGTATATCGGTCTTGATACAGAAAAAGTTCCCAACATACCGATATCCAAAACATACAGCAACCGATTGTTCAGCGCACTGTCAGGAACGACAATTCAAGAAGACAAACCAACAACATAAAACGATATGAAAGTAACGGTTCTTAATCAACACAATAGTGTTATTAATCAGTTTTTGAAGGAGCTTCGCGACACAAAACTGCAAAAAGACTCGATGCGTTTTCGGAAAAACATTGCGCGTATCAGTTCTGTTATGGCCTATGAAATAAGCAAGACACTTCAATTTCAGACCGAACAAGTTACAACGCCACTTGGTATTGCAGAAGTCAACACAATAAGTGATAGTCTTGTAATCACCACAATCCTTCGCGCAGGCCTACCGATGCAAGAAGGATTCATGGAGTTTTTCGACAAGGCTGAATGTGGCTTTATCTCTGCCTTTAGAAAATATACAGACAAAGAACATTTCACGATTGAGACAGAATATCTTGCAGCTCCCGATTTAAACGGCAAAACAGTAGTTATTGCCGACACTATGCTTGCCACGGGCAATTCAATGGTTACGGCCTACCATGCTTTACTCAAAAACGGACAACCTAAAAGAGTAATCTTGGCAAGTGTCTTGGGTACAAAGAAAGCCATAGACTATGTCGAGAAAGAGATTGGCGACAATGCAGAGCTTTGGATAGCCGCCATCGATCCTGAACTGAACGAACATAGCTATATAGTTCCGGGCTTAGGCGATGCCGGCGACCTCGCTTTTGGCGATAAACTATGATTGAACGAATTAAAACATATTGGAAAACAACACTTTGCGCTATTGTAATTATTTACTTATCGCTTATTAGAGAAGTCCCACTATTATGGCAACCTATATTTTCATGGAGAGATAAGATATTTCACGCTTTGGCGTACACCGCACTAACCTTACTGCTCTTTTTTGAAATGCGCCAAGACAATGTTACTGAGCCAAGACAAACTATTTTGTTATTTTGTATTCCAATATGTTTAGGAGGAATTATTGAATTGTTACAACACTATTTTTTTGCACCGCGCGTTGGCGACTGGGCTGATTTTGCTGCTAACACGATAGGTACATTTGCAGCTTTTTTGATATGTCGGATTTTCGTTACGAAATAGCACTACAGCAACTCTATGGCATTGGTTTGAATAACGCCAAACACCTCATTGAACACTATGGAAGTGCTGAAAATGTTTTTTTGTATGCCGACAAAGACATAGCTAAAACACAACATGGCAATGTAAGTATAAAACAAATTAAGCAGCAAGCTCTTGAGCAAGCAGATGCCGAAATGGAATTTATACACAAACACAACATACGCGTTGCCTACTACCAAAACGATGATTACCCTTACCGGCTCAAAGAATGTATTGACGCACCTATACTACTTTATGGTTTAGGCAATTACGATTACAATTGCAAACATGTTGTATCTGTTGTAGGCACGAGAATGCCGACAGACAGAGGCAAAGAGCAGTGCCGCCAGTTTGTTGCCGACCTTGCCAACTTACTGCCCGACACACTAATCATCAGCGGGTTGGCATACGGAATTGACGTTACAGCCCATAGAGCTGCACTTGACTACGGATTGCCCACTCTAATTATTCCTGCTCACGGACTTGATCGCATCTACCCTGCCGTTCATCGCAATGTGGCTATGGAAGCAGTTAGGCATGGTGGCATACTGACAGAATTTAAGAGTGGAACCCGACCGGATAAACCTAATTTTGTACAACGAAACAGAATTATTGCCGGTCTTGCCGACGCAGTTGTGGTGGTGGAGTCTAAAGAGCGCGGTGGTTCGCTCATAACGGCAGAAATGGCCAACTCATACAGCAGAGAAGTTTTTGCATTTCCGGGGAGAGGGAATGATGAGCAATCAAAAGGTTGCAACAAACTAATCAAATATGACAAAGCACGCCTGATTGAAAACGCGGAAGACATGCTCACACACATGATGTGGGAACAAACAAAACAGTTGCAACCATTGCAAACCGAGCTTTTGCCTGAGCTCGAGCCTAATGAACAAAAAATCATTGACACACTACACCATGAACCGGACGGGATGCACATCAACCAAATACTTACATTTGTTGAACTCCCTTTTGCAGAAGTCAGCGCACAACTATTTACCATGGAAATGAAAGGACTCGTGAAATCACTCCCCGGCGGACTTTATAGAGCACTAAAATAAACAAATAATTATATAATTATGGACACATTACTTAAATACTTAGGCGCAATAATCGTCTTGATTGGCGTTATTGTCTTGGTGGTTTATCACTTTGGAACACCTTCCAACGCTTTGCTTGTTGTATCAATTGTTTTGATGCTTGTAGGCATAGGCACACATATCGTGGTTAACCGCCTCAAACAATAAGAGAACACACACTATTTTTCGAAAAATCAGTATTGCCATCGAAATTGTACGCCGATGACAAACAGAGCCTACTAATTAAGGATTTAATTAGCATGCAAGTTATGTGCAGATAAGAATAAATTAACGACTATGGACATAGACAACAAAGAACCTATCGAAGAGCCTATCGAGCAATCTGAAGATCAGCTTCAAGACGCTCAGGAAACACAAGAAACAGATGCGTCGTCAGATTCCTCCGAAGAGAGCGAACCAACCGCGCACTCCAACTATGTTGCACCAACCGACACTGATGGTACACAAAAGTATCATCTCACGGGTATGTACCAGAATTGGTTTCTTGACTATGCCTCATACGTCATACTTGAACGCGCCGTACCGGACATCTATGATGGACTCAAACCTGTACAACGACGCATTCTACATTCGATGAAAGAACTTGACGACGGGCGCTACAATAAAGTTGCCAATGTGGTTGGTAACACGATGAAATACCACCCTCATGGTGATGCTTCAATAGGTGATGCCTTAGTCCAATTGGGACAAAAAGAACTTCTTATCGACACACAAGGAAACTGGGGAAATATCCTGACCGGCGATAGTGCAGCCGCTCCGCGTTACATCGAAGCGCGATTATCAAAATTTGCCCTCGAAACAGTATTCAACGCCAAAACTACACACTGGAAGCTGTCATACGATGGACGAAACAAAGAACCTATTACGCTGCCAATCAAATTTCCATTACTCCTCGCACAAGGTGTTGAAGGTATTGCCGTAGGTTTGAACTCAAAGATTTTGCCACATAACTTCAACGAGCTTTGCGACGCATCAATAAATTATTTGAAGGGCGAGGATTTCCAACTCTACCCGGACTTTCCAACGGGAGGCTCAATAGATGTCAGTCACTACAACGATGGACAACGCGGCGGAGTGGTGAAGATACGCTCGAAAATCAGCAAACTCGACAATAAAACACTTGTTATCAGCGAAGTACCTTACGGGGTTACCGTACCCAAACTTATTGAAACGATTCTGAAAGCTAATGAGCGCGGCAAGATAAAGATTCGTAAGGTTGAAGACATCACTGCGGCACAAGTGGAAATTCTTGTCCATCTTCAACCCGGCAGTTCATCCGATAAGGCTATCGACGCGCTGTATGCTTTTACAGATTGCGAAGTAAGCATTTCGCCAAATGCTTGCGTGATTAAAGACAAAAAGCCGATTTTCACAACGGTGAGCGACCTGTTGCGTATATCAACAGATCACACACGCGAATTGCTCAAATGGGAACTGGAAATACAAAGAGGTGAGCTGCTCGAACAGCTTTTCTATACTTCACTTGAAAAGATATTTATCGAGCAACGAATATATAAAGACACTGAATTTGAGCAAAGTAAATCGCCTGAAGAAGCAATCAGACATATCGACAAACGGCTTGAACCTTTCAAAAAAGATTTCATTCGTGAGGTAACCGACCAAGACTTGCTCCGTTTACTCGAAATCAAAATGGTGCGCATCACGCGCTATGATGCACAAAAGGCTGACGACCTCATGATAAGCCTCAAAGAGCGCATCGCAGAAATAGAGAAGAACCTCGCCACAATAACAGACTACACAATTGCATGGTTTGAAAACCTGAAAAAGAAATACGGCAAAGACTTCACACGTCGTACAGAGCTACGTAACTTTGAAACTATCGTAGCTGCCAAAGTGGCAGAAGCAAACGAAAAACTATACATCAACCGCGAAGAAGGCTTTATTGGCACAAGTCTCAAAAAAGATGAGTTCCTTGCCAACTGCTCCGACATGGACGATGTGATTATTTTCTACAAAGACGGAAAATACAAAATCGTGCGCGTCGCAGAAAAACTTTTTGTTGGCACCAATATTCTGCATATCGACATATTCAAGAAAAATGATGTCCGCACTATCTACAATGCAGTCTATCGCGATGGTAAAGCCGGTTGGTACTTTATGAAACGCTTTGCTGCCACAGGTCTGTCGCGCGACAAAGAATATGATCTCACGCAGGGCAAACCCGGCTCTAAGGTTATCTACTTCACCGCCAACCACAACGGCGAAGCCGAGATAATCAATGTTCACCTCAAACCTGTTCTGAAACTCAAAAAGCTCGAAGTGCTCAAAGACTTCAGCGAACTGGCAGTTAAAGGACGACAAAGTCGAGGCAACCTACTCACCAAATTTGAGGTATCGAAAATCACCCTCAAGCAAAAAGGCGCCAGCACACTCGGTGGCAGACAAGTGTGGTTTGATCCTGATGTATTACGCATCAATTACGACAATCGCGGTTTGTACCTTGGCGAGTTCCATTCAGACGACAAAGTGCTGGTAATCACAAAAACAGGTAACTATTATCTCACAAATTTTGAACTCACCAACCACTACGACGACAATATCTTGCGTATAGAAAAATACGATAGTGAAAAGATATGGTCGCTTGCTCTTTGGGATGCCGACCAAAACTATTACTACGCAAAACGCTTCCTACTGGAAGACAGCAACAAGCCTCAGAATATACTCGGCGAGAATGAAGAAAGTCGCATTGTGCTGCTTCAAGACCAAATCAATGCCACCTTCAGAATTATATTCAAGGATGAAAATCGTGAACCCCTTGAAGTGCAGATGGAGGAGTTTATCGCTGTTAAAGGCTTCAAAGCTAAGGGCAAACGACTTACGACATACGAAGTAGAACGCATAGAAGACATCACACCCGAGCCTATTGTTGAAGAGACAGAAGAAGTTGAGGAAGCGATTGAAACAGAAGGAAATGAGACAGCGGAAGACAACGTTACAAAAGAAAAGACTTCTGAACCATCAGCGCCTCAAAACGAAACACCCAACAAGTCAACTACACCAATAGACGACATCAAGATGGAAATCATTGTTCCACAGCCTGAAGACAGCCAGATAGTAAACAACAACGATGACGGCTCGCAAGAATTAGAATTAGATCTTTTTTAATTAGCAGTTATGACACAATTTACAATATAGGATAGTTGCTCTTTACTCAATAATGACAACAACTGAGACTCATTGTCCAATCCGAATATAAGTATTTGAATAACACAAACTGAAAAAATAGCGGCTTTTGTCGCTATTTTTTTTGAAAATCAAACACATAATTTTGCTATTTGAACATTTTTTTGTATTTTTGCATTTTGAAAAGTTTGCTTAAAAAAAATAACACATAACAAACTATATATGCAGTAGAGAATACTGCACAATAGTTGCTCTTCGTAATATGCAGAAAATTAGAAATATCGCTATCATAGCGCATGTCGATCACGGCAAAACAACATTAGTTGATAAGATGCTTCTCGCCGCACATCTTTTCCGCGACAATGAAACAAAAGGCGAATTAATTCTTGACAACAACGACTTGGAACGCGAGCGCGGAATAACTATCCTTGCCAAGAATGTCAGCATTGAATACAAAGGCTACAAAATCAACATCATAGACACTCCGGGGCACGCCGATTTTGGTGGAGAAGTTGAGCGAGTACTCAATATGGCCGATGGAGTCTTATTGCTCGTTGATGCCTTTGAGGGTCCTATGCCGCAAACACGTTTTGTACTACAAAAGGCCTTGCAAATGAATCTAAAACCTATCGTGGTTATCAACAAAGTTGACAAGCTGAATTGTCATCCGGATGTTGTTCAAGAACAAGTGTTCGACCTAATGTGCAATCTCGATGCAACAGAGGACCAACTTGATTTCCAAACCATATATGGCTCTGCCAAAAATGGTTGGATGTCAACAGATTGGAAGAAACCGACAACAGACATCACACCATTGCTTGACGCGATAATAGAATATATCCCCGAAGCACCATTCATTGAAGGTACACCTCAATTGCTCATCACGAGTTTGGACTATAGTCCATACGTTGGCCGTATAGCTGTTGGTCGTTTGCACCGCGGCACGCTGCGCGAAAACATGGATGTTATGCTTGTGAAACGCGATGGCACGAAGCAAAAAGTGCGTATTAAAGAATTAGACACTTTCACAGGTCTTGGACGCGAAAAGACACAAGAAGTACAATCCGGCGATATATGTGCGCTGATTGGTATTGATGGTTTTGAAATTGGCGACAGCATTTGCGACATTCAAAATCCGGAACCACTCACCCCTATTGCTGTTGACGAGCCGACAATGTCGATGGTATTCACCATCAATGACTCTCCATTTTTCGGTCAAGAAGGAAAATTTGTTACTTCACGCCATATTCATGAGCGTCTGATGCGCGAATTGGACAAGAACCTTGCTCTCCGCGTTGAGAAATCACAAGACCAAGATGTATGGCATGTATATGGTCGTGGTGTGCTCCACTTGTCGGTACTGATTGAAACGATGCGCCGAGAAGGTTATGAGTTGCAAGTAGGTCAGCCACAAGTGATCATCAAAGAAATAGATGGTCAGAAATGCGAGCCAATAGAGCAATTGACAATCAATACCCCTGAGGAATGTTCAGGCAAGATTATTGAGGCTGTTACGCGTCGCAAAGGCGAGATGGTTTCGATGAGCACCGTGTCAGATCGCATACAATTAGAGTTTAAGATACCGAGTCGTGGTATTATAGGTTTGCGAACTTACATACTCAATATCTCAGCCGGCGAGGCTATCATGACACATCGTTTTGTTGCCTTCGAACCATATAAAGGTGAGATAGAGCGCCGTACAAACGGCTCATTAGTTGCGATGGAGACAGGAACGGCCTATGCTTACGCTCTTGACAAATTGCAAGATCGTGGCCGTTTCTTCATCAATCCGCAAGATGAAGTCTATGCAGGACAAGTGGTTGGAGAAAATGCCAAAGAAGGTGATATAGTGATTAATGTGACCAAATCGAAAAAACTCACCAATATGCGTTCAAAATCAGCCGATGACAAAGCCGTACTGCCTCCTCCAATCATTTTCTCACTTGAAGAAGCACTTGAATACATCAAAGAGGACGAATATGTTGAGGTAACCCCAACACACATGCGTATGCGCAAGATCATCCTCGACGAGATAGAGCGCAAACGCTCAAATAGACAATAAGATATACCTATTTACTTATTTACGATTTACTTGTTTTTTTAATAAAGATAAATTTTTAGACACTATATAATTATGCAAATTACAAAAACAGACATTGATCAACTCAATGCTACTCTCAACCTTCATGTTGAGCCTGCTGACTATCAAGAAGCAGTAGAAAAAGAAATTATTGACATCCGTAAGCGTGCCACTATTCCGGGATTCCGCAAAGGCATGGTACCAAAGGGCATGATTCGTAAGATGTACCTCGGCTCAATAATGGCTGATGTCATCAACAACCTGCTTTCCGAAAAGCTCTACAGCTATATTCAAGAAAACAAACTTAACATTCTTGGAGACCCACTGCCTAACACTGAAGACGATAAACCCATCGACTTCAACAACGACACTGAGTTCGATTTCAAATTTGATATTGCTGTAGCACCTGAGTTTGATGCCAAACCGACAGCAAAGGACAAACTCACCAACTATCAAATTGAAGTAACCGACGAGATGGTTGACAAACAAGTAGAGGCATACGCTCAGCGCTTTGGCACATATAGTGATGGCGAAGAAGTAGAATTAGAGGACATGGTCCACGGCACACTAACAGAAAATGCCGAAAACGGCATACATCTTGACGATGCAACAATCACTCCTAACTACTTGAAAGACAAGAAAAGTCAGAAATTATTCATTGGAAAAAAAGTTGGTGACGAAATAGTTTTCAATCCTAAAAAAGCGATGAAGAGCGACGCTGAACTTGAAGGGCTTCTAAAAATAAGCAAAGAGGAAGCTGAGAAATTTGAAAGCGATGTTACATTCAAAATCGGTCGCATCTCTCGCTACAAAAAATCTGCTATTGACCAAGAGTTTTTCAACAAAGTGTTCGGCAAAGACGCTGTTAAATCAGAAGAAGAGTTCCGTGCAAAAGTAAAGACCGACATTGAAGCCAATATGGCTCAAGACTCTGCCTACAAATTTGGTCTTGATGCACGCGAAATGACTCTTGCAAAAATGAAAGACCTGCAATTCCCTGAGGCTTTCCTCAAACGCTGGCTCCTTGCAACAAACAAAGACGACAAAAAACTCACCCCTGAGAAAATCGATGAGGATATGCCAAAAATGATAGAAGACCTCAAATGGCATCTCGCAAAAGAACAAATTGCAACAGCCAACGACATAAAGATTGAGGATACTGATGTTAAGGCATACGCCAAGGAAATTGCAAGAATGCAATTCATGCAATACGGCATTGCCAATATTGAAGATGCCATACTCGAAAACTATGCTGCTGAAATGCTCAAACATGAAGATCAAGTTCGCAACATCGTAAGTAAAGTGGAAGAAAACAAAGTTTTCGAAATCATCAAATCACAAGTTAAACTTCAGGAGAAAAAAATCTCTCTTGCTGATTTCAACAAATTATTTGAAAAATAGACGATTATGCAAAATGATTTTTTGAAATATGCCGTTAGCCGCGGACTCAACTCTATGCACGTGGAAAATGTTATGCACGATGCACAAATGAGTAGCGGCTATGGTTATATCAACCCGTCAATCCTTGAAGAGCGCCAGATGAATGTAACTCAAATGGACGTGTTCTCTCGTTTGATGATGGACCGCATTATATTCCTCGGCACAGAGGTGAACGACTATACTGCCAATGTTGTTCAAGCACAGTTGCTCTATCTCGACTCTGCCGACCCCGACAAAGACATCTCTATTTATCTCAACAGCCCCGGCGGCTCCGTCTATGCAGGACTTGGCATTTACGACACAATGCAATTTGTTCATAGCGAAGTGTCAACTATCTGTACAGGTTTGGCAGCCTCTATGGCAGCCGTGCTGCTTGTTGCCGGGCAGAAGGGCAAACGCGCCGCTCTGCCACACAGCCGAATCATGATTCACCAACCGATGGGAGGTGCTCAAGGTCAGGCAAGCGACATTGAGATTACCGCACGAGAGATACTCAAACTCAAGCAGGAGCTCTACCAAATCATAGCCGACCACTCAGGCAACACACTCGAAAAAATACAAAAAGATTCCGACCGCGACTACTGGATGACAGCCCAAGAAGCAGCAGAATACGGAATGATAGACAAAGTATATAACAAAAAATAAATGAGCAAAAACAACAGACTCAGATACTGCTCTTTCTGTGGCCGCGATGAATCACAAGCAATGTTAGTACCTGGTATGGACGGATACGCCCATATCTGTACTGACTGCATTATGTCGCTTGATCAACTCCTTCAAGAAAGATTCCAACAAGACTATCCCGAACCACAAAAGCCCAAAAAACAACAGGCACAGGCTCAACCGGTCATTCAACCCACCAAACCTAAAAAAGCACAGCAAGAAAATGCCATCCCAAAGCCGCAGGAAATAAAAAAATTTCTTGATCAATATGTTATAGGGCAAGACCAGGCCAAACGCGTACTTTCTGTGGCGGTATATAACCACTATAAACGCCTTGCACACAACGCACAAATGACAGATGTAGAGATTGAAAAATCAAACATCATCATGGTTGGTCCGACAGGTACAGGGAAAACACTGCTTGCCAAATCTATTGCTCGTTTGCTTTCCGTTCCTTTCACTATCGTTGACGCCACGGTGCTGACCGAAGCAGGTTATGTCGGTGAGGATGTTGAGTCAATTCTCTCGCGTCTGTTGCAAGAATGTGATTACGACGCCAAACAAGCAGAAAAAGGTATTGTATTTATTGACGAGATAGACAAGATTGCCCGCAAATCGGACAACCCTTCTATAACTCGCGATGTATCAGGCGAAGGCGTACAGCAGGCACTTCTCAAACTACTTGAAGGCACTATAGTCAATGTACCTCCATACGGAGGCAGAAAACACCCCGAACAAAGGCTTATCCCTGTCAATACTCAAAACATATTGTTCATTTGCGGAGGTGCTTTCGATGGAATAGAGAAACGCATCGCTCAACGACTTAACACACGCGTTGTAGGGTACGATACAAGTGAGACAACTAAGCATATCGACCGCAACAACCTGCTTGATTACATCTCGCCGCAAGACCTCAAATCATACGGCTTGATTCCTGAGATTGTAGGGCGTGTGCCTGTGTTATGTCATCTCGAACAACTCGACAGAAAAGCATTACGCACTATTCTGACAGAACCTAAAAATGCTCTAATCAAACAATATACACGCCTACTCCAACTTGACGGCATAGAACTCAAATTTGAGGATAAGGCTCTCGATTATATTGTTGACAAAGCCATTTCGTCCAAACTTGGAGCACGCGGGCTTAGAGCTCTGACAGAAAAGGTTATGACCGACATAATGTTTGACGCACCTTCGTTGAAACAAACTGATTTGGTTATCACCTACGACTACGCAAAAAAACAACTCGACAACACACCTGAAGAAGCACTTGCGTGATAGATGACGACCGACATATCACAGTGAAAGATTGGGCTTCAGACGACCAACCACGAGAGAAACTGCACAAAAAAGGAGCCCAGTCTTTGAGTAATGCTGAGTTGCTTGCCATCTTGGTTAGAACAGGAGTTAAAAATATTGATGTACTCGAATGTTGCAAACGGCTTTTAGCCAGATACGACAACGACCTCAACAAAATAGCCCAACTGAGCGTTGAAAAACTATCCGAATCTGAGGGGATAGGAGAAGTTAAAGCAATAACCATTCTTGCAGCAATAGAACTCGGCAAACGCCGTTCTATACAGGAATGGGAAAACAAAAAAAGCATCACTTCACCACAAGAAGCCTTCAATATTCTCCAACCGATGCTCTGCCACCTCAAACACGAAGAAGTGTGGATTCTGTTGCTCGACAAAAAGAATTGTGTTATAGACAAACGTTGTATAAGTAAAGGCGGACTGACCGCAAGTGTTGTAGATGTAAGAGTTGTTATGGGATATGCTTTGCAGGTGCAAGCAACAGGCATGTTTCTGGCTCATAATCACCCCTCAGGCAACCCCACCCCATCAAAAGAAGACATCAATCTGACAAAAAAAATCAATGATGCCTGTAAACTACTTGACATCAGGCTTCTTGACCATATTATTGTAGCACATGACAAGATGTACTCATTTCTTGAAAATGGCTATATATAAAAAAGTAAATATGCGAATAAATTAGATTGCCAATTTCCTTCCTCCAACAGCGAACGAAGTAAGTGATCTAATATCTAAGTAAACAACATTATGATAGACAAACAAACACGCCAATATATCGACTCATTCATGTCGGAATTGGAACGAAAAAATCCGAACGAGAAAGAGTTTCATCAAGCAGTTAGAGAAGTTGTTGAGAGTGTTGCGCCTTATATTATGCAATACCCTTATTTGCGCGAACAGAAGGTTCTTGAACGCATTGTTGAGCCCGAGCGCGTCATTATGTTTCGCGTTCCATGGGTTGACGACCAAGGCGAGATACAAATCAATCGAGGCTACCGCGTGCAGATGAATTCAGCCATCGGTCCGTACAAAGGCGGCATACGTTTTCACGCAAGCGTCAACCTCAGCATAATGAAGTTCCTTGCCTTCGAGCAAACCTTCAAAAACAGCCTGACCACCTTACCTATGGGCGGAGCCAAAGGAGGAAGCGACTTCTCGCCACGTGGCAAATCAGACGCCGAGGTGATGCGTTTCTGCCAAAGTTTCATGACCGAACTCCAACGACACATAGGGCAAGACACTGATGTTCCTGCCGGCGATATTGGCGTTGGCGGACGTGAAATAGGCTATATGTTCGGTCAATACAAGCGCTTGCGCGATGAATTCACCGGCACACTGACCGGCAAAGGTCAATACTGGGGCGGCAGCCGTCTGCGTCCTGAAGCAACAGGCTACGGACTCTGCTATTTCACACAGGCCATGCTTGCCACACAAAACAAAACATTTGAAGGACAAACAGTATGTATCTCCGGAGCCGGTAATGTGGCACAATATGCAGCTCAGAAAGCAATGCGATTAGGAGCAAAAGTGGTAACACTATCTGATAGCGATGGATTCATGTACGACGCGGAAGGACTTACCGAGGAAAAACTCAATTTTGTCTTTGAACTCAAAAATATCCGACGCGGACGCATAAGCGAATATGTCAAAAAATATCCTCAAGCTCAATATTTTGCCGGCGAACGCCCTTGGCGCATCAAATGTGACATAGCTTTGCCTTGCGCAACACAAAATGAGATAGAAAAAGACGACGCACAACACCTCATTGATAATGGTTGCTACTGCGTTGCAGAAGGTGCCAACATGCCATCAACACCAGAGGCAATAGCCATTTTCCAAAATGCAAGAATACTCTACAGTCCCGGAAAAGCAAGTAACGCAGGAGGCGTGGCAACAAGCGGTCTGGAGATGACACAAAACTCAATACGCCAGCGCTGGACAGCAGAAGAAGTGGACCAACACCTACATCGCATTATGGCAGACATACATGAAGCATGCCTCAAATACGGCACACAAGACGACGGTTATATCAACTATGTTAAAGGTGCAAATATTGCAGGATTTATCAAAGTAGCCAACGCAATGGTAGAGCAAGGCGTCGTGTAGAAAAAATCCAACAACTATGACAACCGACCTGACAAGACTCATGGCTATAAGAATCAAACGAATTCTTTTAGTCTGCAATAATTACGACAGCTTCGCCCTCGAAGAAGACGGACGCATTGACGTACAAATAGCACAAGAATATGCCGAGCTCAACTTGAGCAACCCTCCGGCAATTGTGCGCACTGAAACAAAAGATGACGCACTGCAACTTGTGCAAAACGGCGAAATGTTCGACCTTGTCATAGTGATGCACAATGCCGCACTCGACGACACATTCACCTTTGCACACGACATGAAGCAAATCAATGCAAAGACCCCTATTGTTCTGCTATCGTCGTTTTCAAAAACAATATACGAACAGTTCAGCAAATCAAAAGATAATGATATTGATTATATCTTCTGTTGGAACAACTCTACCGACCTCATCATCGCCATAATAAAACTTCTTGAGGACAAGCTCAATGCACAACACGACATTCTCACCGAAGGTGTGCGCGCTATACTCCTCGTTGAAGACTCTGTGCGTTATTATTCTACCTATTTGCCACTCTTGTACAAACTTGTGCTCCAACAAAACAGCATCGCCATTCGTGACGCTTTGAACGAAAAACAGCAAATTCTGCGCAAACGCTCGCGCCCAAAAGTACTCATGGCAACATGTTACGATGAAGCACTCAACATCTACAAAAAATACAGCAAAAACATTATAGGCGTAATATCAGACATAGGCTTCGTAATCCACAAAAACGATGCACCCGAGACAGAAAAACTCGATGCCGGATTCGACCTCTGCCAACTCATCCGACAAGACATTCCGACAATGCCTGTTTTGATGCAATCATCGCAAGAATCTATGCGTGAAAATGCTCATAATTTAGGTTTCGGTTTTATCCTTAAATCGAGCAAAACACTTACCCAGCAACTTAGCGACTATATCGGACGCGAATTTGGTTTCGGCGACTTCGTCGCCATTGACCCTGAAAGCGGACGCGAAATAGCAAGAGCCAACGACCTCGAAGGTTTCGAACGTATTATATCAACTATCCCTGCCAAAGCTTTCAGACGTTTGTCCGACAACAACTATCTGAGCAAATGGCTTTTTGCAAGAGGATTATTCGCCGTGGGCAAAGAAGTCAACAAACTCAAGATAAGAGACGACGACGACATTGAAAACATACGCCAGAACAACATACGCCTCATCCACGACTACCGCATCAACCAAGCGCAAGGTGTTGTGGCAAAATATAATCCTGATACATTCAACGACACTATTTGGTTCTCACGATTAGGTTCAAGCTCATTGGGAGGCAAGGCACGCGGACTCGCTTTTTTGAACCACATCCTGCAAAAATACAATCTCTATGACGAGTGGCAAGACGTAAGAGTCCTTGTGCCGCGCACTATGGTCATCACCACTGAGTTTTTCGACCGTTTTATCTACGACAACGGGTTGCAATATGTCATTGAATCAGACCTATCAGACGAAGAGATTCTTTCAGAATTTGTAGCCTCAACACTGCCACAAGACCTAAACGACGCTCTTCGCCATTTTATACGTGTGAGCCATCGTCCATTGGCAGTACGCTCGTCAAGCAAGCTTGAAGACTCCTACTATCAACCCTTTGCCGGAGTATATTCCACCTATATGGTGCCATGCACTGAGAATGAAGACCAACAACTCCGCCTCCTCGGTAAAGCGATAAAAAGCGTCTATGCCGCCGTGTATTTTGCCGCTGCACGTGGTTACATAACATCAACAGCCAATGTTATCTCTGAAGAGAAGATGGCAATAGTGCTTCAAGAAGTTTGCGGAGCAGAAGAAAACGGATATTTTTTCCCCACGATATCCGGTGTTGCAAGGAGCATTAATTTCTATCCCGTCGGGCACGAGAAAGCAGAGGACGGAATAGTGAAAATAGCCTATGGCCTTGGAAAAGTTGTCGTCGAAGGTGAACAAGTACTACGCTTCTCACCCAAGTTCCCGAAACACACAATGCAGACTTCAACACCTGAACAAGTTATGGGCGAGACGCAAAAGACCATACTGGCTCTTTCTATGCAGCCCGACAGATTCAAGACCTCAGTTGATGATGCCGTTAATCTTACACGATTAGGCATACATGAATGTGAGCAATTCGACTCGCTCAAACTCATTGCTTCAACCTACGATTACGAAAATCAGCGTATAGTTGATTCCTGCTATCCCAAAGGTCCACGGTTCATCACTTTTGCACCTGTCCTGAAATTCAACACCTTCCCTCTTGCTAAAATCATCGAGCGACTGCTCAACATAGCGCAAGAAGAAATGAAATGTCCGGTAGAAATAGAGTTTGCAGCCAATCTTAAAGCCGAACCCGCGATATTCAATGTTTTGCAAATCAGACCTATCTCGGCAGACAGTCTCAATGCCGAAGTCGATTGGAACACTATAGACCAAACCAACCCGCTCATAGTGTCAGATAGCGCACTCGGAACAGGTCAAACGAAAGGTGTCAGAGATATCATCTACCTAAAGCAATCAACATTTGACATACTCAAGACAGAGGAGATTGCAAACACATTACGAGAATGGAACTCTAAGATGCGCGAACAACAAAAGAGCTATGTGCTTATTGGTTTTGGTCGCTGGGGCTCAACGATTCCGACACTTGGCGTCCCTGTCAAATGGAGCGACATAAGCGAGGCAAAAGCCATCGTAGAGTGCAGCTTGGAAAGGTTCAGAACAGACCCGAGTCAGGGCTCACACTTTTTCCAAAACATGACATCATTCAACGTAGGATATATCAATGTTGACCCATACAGCAGACCAAACGAGACTTACAACGAGCAACAACTCAATGAACTACCTGCACTGGAAGAAACAGAACTTGTCCGACATGTCAGACTCAACAACGATATACAAATCACTATTGACGGATTCAAAAACCATGCGTGCATAAAAATATTACAATAATTTTCATTATAAGCAACAAAACAGTTTTTTTTCGAACTAAAAACAGCTATTTTTTTAAGATAATTTGTAATTTTAGAACAAAATTAGTATCTTTGCAAAGTAATTTTTTCAGTCACATTGTAAAGATACTTTTTTATGCAATCATCTATACCTCTACTTGATTTTCCTGTTGATTATCTAATTGGTGATGCGACAGGCAAAATACTCAACCAATACGGCCGTTTTCCATGCAAAATAAAATGCGGTGTGTTCGCCTATATGGTTAGCGGACATGCAGAAGCCACCATCAATATCGAAAAATACAAATTCAAAGAAGGTGATGCTATTGTTGTGCAACCGGGGGCGTTTCTGCTCATTCACGAATTTTCAGAAGACGCACTTGTCTATTACATAGGTTTCTCTGCCTCATTTATGGACAAACAAGTGTATGGCAACAAAATGAATTTGCACTCATTGAAGTTACGTCAACCATATTTTTCACTTCCTGACGACAGAAAAAAAGTAATCAAATCAATGATTGACCTTATGATGGATGCGTCAAATTGCGAGCCATCAATGCTGACACTGCCCATCATGGTACAGGTGTACAACATAATCCAGCAACTCATATCAGATTTTGCAAGCGACAACCAACCTCAAAACCGCACACACTCACGCAAACAAGAACTTACACAACAATTCTCTGATCTCGTTGCCGCCAACTATCAGAGAGAACACCAGCTCTCTTATTATGCCGACCGACTGCACGTAACACTGCCACACCTTTGTTCAACTATAAAAGATGTTACAGGCAAAACAGCAGCATTCTTTATCGCCGAAACGATACTTACCGATGCTAAATCGCAATTGAAACTAACTGACACACCGGTGAAAGAAATTGCAGTATCACTCGGTTTCGACAATGTGATGTTTTTCAACAAATACTTCAAAACACATGTCGGCGTAAGCCCCAAAACATATCGGAATGGATAGATTTGAGGATTTGAAGATTTGAAGATTTGAAAAAGCCCAATGGAAACAGCAATGCGGTCTAATAGTGTCTTTTATTCTATAAATCAGCTACGAGGCGCACGCTATGTCCATTGTCTCTATAATAGTTGTTCTGCGGATTTAGGTAGCCGGCATAGAAATAGATAGTTTTAGAATAGACGGCATCGTATTTTGAAGCGGACCACAAGTAGCCATACGAACCGGCATTGAGTATATAGGTGCCATTGCGACGACCGGCAGCAGGCAAGAACACCGCACCATGAGTCTCCATCTGCTTCCACTGCTCAGAGGTATAGGTGTTATGAGAGAAACAATCAACACCCGGAATAGTATAATAGTTATTCATCCACATCAAACCCTTAGAAGTACTTGCAACAAAGTTTAAACCATCCGGTGTCTTCCATACATCAGGCAGTATTATCACGCCATTAACACCATTAACGCTACCTAATCCGAACAACTCCTCTGCACCGGCACGGTCACGAAATATATACAACCATTCATCGCTTGTCAATGTACGCCATGCGTTCGAAGCATCACTACCTATTTGATTATATACACCCCAATCGGCATAAGCGTACTCAGCCATAAAGTCATTATTTTCATTGCCGCCGGGATAATAGTCGGAATCACTCGTGCTTGTTGACCATGGTTGATAAGCGACAGCACCACTATTCCAACCACTCGTACCCCAACCAAACAAATCTATCCAACCATCGTAAGTTTCTGAGATTTTGGTATTATCGCATTTGGTGCCATTGTGATAGACATTACCATTACTTGCATCACCGACATAATCCCATTGGTGTTCGGCAAAACGCCATGTGCCCTTTTGCGTGGTGCCATCGGCGCATTGATGAGTACCCAGAGCGGCATTGAACTGCAAATTACCCGGAGCAAACATCACTTGCTTACCCTCGGCCACACTGAAAGGACCTAAACCATCTACTTGAACATTGCATTCCATTGCGGGTATTTTGCTTTTCATGCTCGTGGGGTAAATCAACTTTACAGCTTTACCCGTCTTGGCCTTTACCTCTTCGGCAGAAAGAGCAGTGTCGGACAAATCAAAGCTCACAACCTGAGAAAAACTCAACACGCTTGTTATTGCAAAAATAAAGGTGTAAAATAATCGTTTCATAGCTGTTTAAATATGATTTTATCAGTATTTAATTATCCTTTTGTCTCACTATTTAGTTTGATTTGTCACATTGCCGTTCTCTACATAAAAGATCTTGCTACTTTGCTCAATAGGCTGCAATATTTCATCTATATGAGCATGATTCGTATCGGTGATGAATATCTGACCAAAACGCTCCGAATTAACCAATTCAACCAAACGAGCCACTCGCAAAGAATCTAATTTGTCGAACAAATCATCCAACAGCAGCAATGGGCAAAAGCCATGAAAGGTTTTTAGGAATTCAAATTGCGCTAATTTCAGCGCCAAGAGAAATGTTTTCTGCTGCCCTTGCGATGCAACCTGACGAACAGGATAGTCATTAAGCAGCATTTCTAAATCGTCTTTATGAACACCATGAGTAGTGAAACCAATGATATGGTCACGCTCGCGACAGGCGACCAAGTCATCATACAAATCTTTTTGGCTTAGATGTGAATTATAGTCAAGAGAAATAATTTCTTGCGAAGTATTGGCTATAAAGGAATAATAATCTTGAAAAATCGGAATAAATTGTTCGATAAATTGTCGTCTTTGCTCGTATATTTTCGTCCCATATTGCCCCATTTGCAAATCAATCACCTCAAGCAAATCGTATTGCAAATCGTCATTTTTGAGCAAGGCATTGCGTTGTCTCAAGAGTTGAGCATAAGCCAATGTATATTGCAGGAACTCACGATTTGTTTGTGATATTACGCCATCGATAAATTTACGTCTCAACTCACTACTTCCTGCCACCAATTCAGAGTCCTTTGGCGACACAATTACAAGTGGGAAAAGACCAATATGGTCGGTCAGTCGTTGATACTCTTTTTGGTTGCGTTTGAGATGTTTTTTCTGCCCTGACTTCAAACCGCATGAAATCAGTTCCGGCTGTTCTTTGCGCTCATATTCTCCCTTCAGCATGAAATAAGTCTCACCATGAGTTATGTTCTGGCTATCGATATTTGTATGAATGCTTTTTCCGAAGGAAAGGAAATAAATGGCATCAAGCACATTAGTCTTCCCCATGCCATTGCTGCCTATCAAGCAATTGATTTTTGGCGAGAAATCAAGATTTGCTTCACGCAAATTACGATAATTGAGAATATTGAGTTGCTTCAAAAACATTGTATCTAACAATCATTCTATCATTTAGGTTGCAAAATTAACTTTTTTTTTGTAAAAAAGCAAATTAATTGCTATCTTTGCTCATAGATTTGACTTGCAACTGCTGATTATTTATTGGTATGCAACTTCATTTTGTCTATAAATTTCGCCATTTGTGGTTATTGTGTATTTGCAAAAGTTGGAGTATCTTTGCAAAATTATATTTTTAGGTTTATGCAAAACGAAGAGAATATACATACGCTTGCCGACATGCCTATTGGCGGCAATTGTATTATAGTTAAGGTTCATGGGCATGGAGGTTTTCGCCATCGTATTATGGAATTAGGTTTTGTACGTGGTGAGAAAGTGAGCGTTGTCAAACAAGCTCCTCTTGCCGACCCTATCGAGTATGAGATTATGGGTTCGCATGTCGCTCTGCGACGCGCTGAGGCACGACGCATTGAAGTTGTTGATTTGTCTGCCGAGGCTCACCCTGATTTCAATAGTGAGCAAAATAATTCCACCATGACAATTGAGGAACATGTCAGAGCTGAAGTTGAGCAATTAGGGAAACAAATTACTGTTGCCCTTGTTGGAAATCCCAACTGCGGTAAGACTTCATTTTTCAATTATGCAGCCGGAATGAGAGAAAAAGTAGGCAACTATTCAGGTGTTACCGTAGATTCTAAGATAGGCACATTCAATCATAAGGGCTACACAATCAATCTTGTTGACCTGCCCGGAACATATTCGCTTACAGAATATAGTCCAGACGAGATGTATGTTCGCGACTATCTCGACAATAGTCCGGTTGATGTGGTTCTCAATATTGTCAATGCCGGCAATTTGGAACGCAACCTCTATCTCACGACTCAACTTATCGACCGCAACCACCCTATGGTGTTGGCTCTGAATATGTACGACGAATTGCAAAAAAGCGGCGACACATTAGACCACAATGCCCTTGCGCAACTTCTTGGTTTCCCTATTGTTCCTGTTGTTGCTCGCACCGGCTGGGGAATAGACAATGTGCTTGAAGCCATTGTTGAGGTGTACGAAGGCAAGGCAAGCGTGTCGAAACACATCCACATCAATTACGGCACAGAAATAGAGCAGGCAATTAAGGGAATCAAGCAATTACTCGATACTAATGCAGACGTTCGCCCTCTCTACCATCCACGCTATGTGGCACTAAAACTGATTGAAAACGACCAGATGACAACCAAACGCATTTCGCAATTAGCCAATGGAAGTGAAATCGTCAGTGTGGCAAAGTCGTGGCGTGAGCGTCTTGAGACGACATATAATCAAGATGCTTCAAGTATTATTTCCGACATGAAGTTTGGCTTTATTCGTGGTGCATTGGGCGAGACCTACACTGCCAACGCCAATAGAGAAAAGAACGAAATCGGGTATGCACTCGACAAAATTCTAACCAACAAATGGTTGGGGTTCCCGATTTTACTTGCTTTTTTGTTCATTATCTTTGAGTTGACATTCTATGTAGGTGGTTTTTTCCAGGATTGGATTGACACGGGCATGACGGCCTTAGGCGATTGGTGCCGGTCGGTAATGAGCGAAGGCACACTGACCGACTTACTTGTTGACGGCGTAATAGCCGGTTGTGGTTCGGTACTTGTATTTATGCCGCAGATTCTCATTCTATTTTTCTTTATTGCTCTACTTGAAGACTCCGGCTATATGGCGCGTGCCGCCTTTCTCATGGACAAGATAATGCACCGCATGGGACTACACGGCAAATCATTTATTCCATATTTTATTGGTTTCGGTTGTTCTGTGCCGGGCATACTTGCAGCACGAACACTTGAAAACCCCAAAGACCGTATTCTGACTATAATAACCGTTCCTTTTATCTCTTGCTCCGCGCGCTTGCCCGTTTATATGCTATTGGTTGCAGCATTTTTCCCGCACTCACAAGCTTTGGTAATGCTGTCGATATATCTCATCGGATTGCTTTTTGCTGTGGTAACATCGCTTGTACTCAACAAGATATCATTCAAGGAACAACCCAATCCGTTTGTTATGGAGTTGCCTCCATATCGTTTCCCGACATTCCGCAATGCAGTAATCCACATGTGGGACAAGACATCCGAATGGCTCAAACGCGTTTCTACAATTGTTTTATTGGCCTCAATCATTATTTGGGGGTTAGGCTATTTCCCTCACAACACTGATTTGGACAAAGAGCAACAATTAGAGCAGTCGTATCTTGGTAAGGTTGGCCAAACGATAGAGCCTGTCTTTGAGCCATTTGGTCAAGATTGGCGTACGGGGGTAAGTTTGATTGCCGGTGCCGCTGCTAAAGAAGTGATTATTTCCTCAATGGCAGTAACATACGGTATTGACGATGAGAACATCATTGACGAGCAAGAGCCTCTCGCAGAACACCTAAGAGACATGACAGACAAAACAGGCAATCCCATAATGACAAGCATTTCGGCCTTTGCCTTGATGTTGTTCATTCTGCTTTATTTCCCATGTATCTCCACCCTGGGGACAATACGACAAGAGATTGGCAGGAAATGGATGTGGTTCAGTGTGCTTTACAACACCACTCTGGCATGGGTTGTCAGTACGATATTCTATCAAATAGCAAGTTTATTTTGATGGATTGGATAGCTTACATAATAATTGGTTTAGCAATAGCGTATGCGGTGTATTTAACTATATACCGCATTAATCATCCTCAGACATGCACAAAAGATTGTAATGGCTGTAAATTACTCTCAGAGTGTAAAAGAGAGAAATAGCTAATCAAAGCATATATATCTATTCATAAAACGGCAATTGGTACGCACATATAAACTGCGTACCAATTGTTGTTTTCAATTATGTTTTGCGCCTTGCGAAACGAACTTGTCGAGCAACTGCAGACTACAAAAACAATAGACAATATGATTGTCAATCGCAGTTTCATTTACAGATTTAGAGAATTAGAATTTATCAAAATCAGTTTGTCCCTCGGGTATTGTGTGGGCATTATCTTCGTATATCCACTTCAAGATTTGCCGTGCGACATGCTTGCGGAAATGCAGATTGTCGGAATAGTTGTGATAATTTTGTGTAATGAAATTTATTCCTGAATAATCGTACAATCTATCACCAAAGAGCGATTCTATGATTTGCCGGTCGTCAAGAGATAATTTCTTTTGATTGTAGGTCGGATTGATAATCACCTTGTAATCAGTGTTATTTGCTTCAAATATTTCTTTTATTTCAGTCAACATTCTCAGTGCGGTAGTGTCTATCACCTTTTGTCCATAAACCTGATAGTTCGGTCGCTGATAGAACATCGCCAAGCGGGTGTCGTTGTATATCAAAGAGTCAGGCAAGTTCTTCACCTCTATCATATTGACATCTTCATTGTGACGAATGTCATAATAGCGTATTGTTGTGTCGAATTCACCAAGTCTGACAACCTACGGCTTGACTTTTCCCGAAAGCCGATAGTACGTGTAAGCTATTGCAACTAAGGGCTTACGCATAAAAGCACTGAGATAAAACGTTTGCTGTTCAAAGTACGAAAAATTAGGATCAAGATCAGGTGTTATGCACGAAAGAGGTTCTAATTCATTTACAGTTTTATACAATAGATCCTCGTCAATACAGAGCAAAGCATTATCTATTGGCGTTTTTCCATTAATATATTTTATCTTATGATAGACGCTATATAGCGATTCATTAAAGCCGTCCATGTGGGTTATAGAACATGTATCGTCAAGATATGGTTGCCAGATATCATGTCTGAAATAAAGACTTCTTGACCCTCCGAAGACATAGGAATTCCAATGGTAGAAATCATGATATTTGTCGAACATTTTTTGCGACACCATAGACCTATTTATACTTATATATGACGGCGAACCCGGCGCACAATAGATATCATAATCATACACCACTTTGAATGGGTCCATAATCAAATAGGCAAGGCAGATTATGACTACCGGCAAACTCATCAGGATGATATTTCTTAGAAATCTCTTCATGTGCTATAAATCGAAATCAGTTTGACCTTCCGGAATGGTGTGAGCGTTATCTACATACACCCACTTGAGCATCTGACGAGCACAATGTTTGTTGAAGTGTTGCGTGTCTGCCCAATTATGATAATCATTGGTAATGAAATTTATACCCGAATAATCATATATCAAATCTTTGCCAAAGATGTCATATAGTTGTTGCATATCCGAGTCGCAAAGTTTTTTCTGGTCGTAAATTGGATTGATTATTACTTTATAATTAGTACCGTTTTTCTCAAATATCTGCTTTATTTCAGTCAGCATACGAACTTGTTCGTCTTTCACGACAGGTTTGAAGTATTGCTGTTCTGTTGGCCTTTCTTTCGGGAATAGTGCCATGCGTTTTTCGTTATAATAGACAGAGTCTGGTATATTTTTGAAGTCGTTTTCGTTGAGCATCTCATTGTGAGTCATATCATAATAATAAATTGACTTTTGCAGTTTCTGACTCTCTAACATATAGGGATATAACTTTCCGCTTATTTTGAAATGCAAGTAGCCGACAAAAAATGACGGCGTTAGATATGCTTTAAGAAACAAGGCATGAAAATCTAATTTTGAAAATGTCGGATCTAAATCCGAAGTGATTGTATTTATCGGATTGAGTTCATTTTCGGTGTTGAATAGAACTTGCTCATCAATACACAAAAGAGCATTTTGGATTGGCGTTTTGCCATCGATATATTTTACTTTGTGATAGATATTATAAAGTGATTCACCATAGCCGTCCAAATGTGCTATACTTGCTGTTGAATCAAGGTGTTCCGACCATATATCGTATCTGTAGTACCCGCTTCGTGAGCCTCCAAAAACATACGAGTCCCAACCATAAAAATCGCGATAGCGATCAAACATTTTTTGCGAAATAAGTGTTCGATTGATATTAACATACATTGGATTTCCCGGTGCTCCATATAAGTCGTAATCACGCAAAACCTTGAACGGATCTAAAACAAAATAAGGAATAACGATAATGATTATGGGAATAATCAACAACAATATATTAGTTATGAATCGTTTCACTCTTTTTGCTCAAATTAGAATTGGAAATAAATAAATGTCATTTCAGCCTGTGGATGAAGGAAATAGATAGCAATTACCAAGGCATAATAAACTACAACTTGCAAAGCGATTGGCTTACCTGCAAATAGAGTCAGCGGATGCTCTTCTTTACGAGTCAACCATTCTAACACTATTAGCAATATGATACTTATAAACACGGTTGGGTACCAATTACTTGCATAGAGCCATGGCATAGAGAACAGACTTGTTTGGAGAATATGCTGTGTGTAATCAATGGCTTGTCCCATATTGTCGGCACGGAAAAGTATCAACCCGACAACGACAAGGGACATAGTGAGAATGATGCGCCCAAAATCTTTCAACACAGGCAATCCCAACTTATTAGTTTGCAGTTTTGTTTTTTTGAAAAATGCACCTGAGAGAATAAGCGGAATATAAAGCAGACCATGATATAGTCCGAAAAGAGCAAAAGTCCAATCTGCTCCATGCCACATTCCGATCAAGACGAAATTAATCAAGATAGCAAGAATTATACCTCCATTGCCAAGGTCTCTAAACTTGATGTTTAGGGGCATAAAGACATAATCTGTCAGCCATTGCGTCAGTGTGATATGCCAGCGACGCCAATAATCGGCAATATTGAGTGCAAAAAGTGGTGCTTTGAAGTTGTCGGCTATCTTAAAACAGAGCAACTTACCTACACCTATTGCCATATCGCTATAACCTGAGAAATCGGCATAAATTTGGAATAAGTATAGTATTGCAGCAAGAACAAATGTTGACCCTCCGCGAGCGTCCATATTGCCCCAAACTGCATCTACATAAGTGGCTATATTGTCGGCTATAACCATCTTTTTGAACAATCCCCAGAGGATTTGGCGGCTACCATCTACTGCAAAAGCATAGCTAAATGTGCGAGTTTTTTGCAATTGAGCAATAAACTTAGGACGATCAATAGGTCCTGACAATAAACATGGGAAAAAAGATATATAAGTGGCAAATGCCACGAAGTCATTTGTTGCCTCTCCTTTTCCACGATGGATATCAATGATATAACTCAAGAGACGGAAAGTATAGAAACTTATGCCAAGAGGCAATATTATGTTGAATGTGTGCAGGTTTGTTTGAAGACCTAACGAATTGAAAAGTGCAGCAAAAGAGTCTATGAAGAAATTGAAATATTTAAAATAGACCAATGCGCCAATACCAAGGACAACACCCAAGGTTGTAAGCCACGAGCCTGTCTTATCGGTTTTATGTTTGCTGATTGCTTTTCCAAGAAAATAGAAGATAAGGATAGAAACAATAAGTAAAGGCAATATTTTCCAATTGGCATAACCATAGAAAAACCAACTTGCTACGAGCAAAAAGAAGTTTTGCAAATTAGTTTTTTCTTTCAGAGGATACCAATAGACGAGAAAAACTATTATGAAAAAGACAACAAAAGGGAAAGAATTAAATACCATAAAATTTATTGTTCAACTAATTCAATCAATCCGTATGACACATAAAGAAAAGCTACTCTCTTTCCGCCAAAGAGAACTGCAGGTTTTGCCGGAGAGATAAGCATTGCTCCATCGGCTATATATTTCTCTAT
The DNA here is from genome assembly GCA_017527495.1 of Paludibacteraceae bacterium. Classification (GTDB taxonomy): domain Bacteria; phylum Bacteroidota; class Bacteroidia; order Bacteroidales; family Paludibacteraceae; genus RGIG6639. The sequence goes on along the minus strand of JAFXPY010000002.1, from coordinate 23,244 downwards.
CACAGCCTCTAAATTTTCCACTTCATAGCACAAATGATAATAGCTTACTCCTTTTTTGAGTAAGCGCGCAACCTGCTCACCACTGATGAACTCAAAATCTAATCCCAACTCTGTAGATACCATACACAATGATGCATTCTGCTCAGGGTCGAACACTGTCTCGCTACGGCTCAGTATGGTATGAAACTTGGATAATTCTTCAATTGCCTCATCAATGTCAGAACATGCAATACCAATATGATGTACTCTCATCGATTTATTTTTTTGCTATACAATCAACCATTTCACCAACGCAATTCCATGAAAGAATCTCTGCTGAAGTGAATTTGATTTTGAAATGTTTTTCTATTGCCACTATGAGTTGAATATGAGTCAAAGAGTCCCATTCTTCAATATCATCTGCCGTTGTTTGGTCTTGCAGTACAATGTCTTCATTGTCAAGTATGTCGCGGAATATGTCTTGCACTTCCGCCAAAATTTGTGCGTGTTCCATATTGATTTATTTTCTTTTAATATAACATTCTCTGTTTTTATAATTATCAACCTGCAATTCGTACATGTTGTCGCCACAGGGTTGAAATCCAAGATTTGGATAGTGATCCTTAACCATGCCGTTTTTCAGCGTTGGAATATACTCACCTATAATTTTTTTGAAACCATTTTGTCGTGCATAATCAACAATGGTGTTGAGTGTAAAGTTTTCCATACCGCGTTTTAGCACTCGGCATGACATAAACCATGTGTTGACAAAAAGCGTTTCTTTGTTTTGTTTTTCAAGTATGATTACACATATCAGCCCATTGTCGCCAAATTTGTCTTCAAGAGTAAATGAAAAACAAGCATGTTGTTGGCTTTGCGAAAGTTCGGCTATTTCTCCCTCTGTGTATCGTACTGTTCGGAGATTAAACTGATTGCTGCGCTGTGAAAGCTGTGCAACACGAGGTGTATTGAAGGGAGTAAATCCTTCTACAACAGATTCCATCTCAAGTGATTTTAGAAAATCAGCTTCATTGGTGAATTTTTGTGCAGCCTGAACACGTTTTGCCTCTGTTTGATACTGCTTTGTTCGATCTTTGTCGGCACTACTATACGCTGCTGTCTCAAACAAATTGAGCGAATAGAGATACTCAAGATAATCCCCGGGATCTTCAGGCAATTCGGGCACTAATATTTCCGGTACATGTTCTCTGACCATAGCCCGCTCAAAAGGATTATCGTCGAGAAAGACCATTGAATCGAAACCGATGTTGAGTATGCTTTGAATTGTGCGTATGTTGTCTGCTTTGTTGTCCCAATTAGCCACAAAGACTGCAATATCTTCAAGTCGGAGCACCATCTCCGGATTTTTTTCAAAAGGTTCTTTGGCTTTATCTTCATCATTTTTGCTGCATACGCAAATTATTATTCCACGCTGGCGAAGTTTTTTGATCCATTCTTGAAACTCGGTGAAAGCCTTTCCTATTCCAAGTCCATGCCCGACTTGTATGCCTTCCCATCCATCATCTCCAACAACTCCGCCCCAAAGAGTATTGTCAAGATCCAAAATCAGACATTTTTTGAATTTTCCTTCAATAGCACAAACGATATCCAAAACAAGCGAGGCAACAGCGGGAACAGCATCAAGAGAAAGAATCATCTCCGTGGATACATACACCGACGAATCAAACATCCAATCACGACCATATTTGTTTTGCAGCGACGCTATGTCGCAAATAAATAGATTGGGGTACTCTTGCGTGAGCTTCATCAGTTCATAGTTAAGCTGACGAATTTGCCATGTAAATGATTCTTCTAAATGATTGGCATACTGACCGAAAACAGTATCGTCAATTTCCGGATAGTTGAAATAGATGATTTTCCCCTGAACCGTTTCGCATAGCGTGCGAACAAAATCAATGCGCTCTGCCGCTATATTGCGTTGCGAGGGAGCAAGATTGCTGAAGTGTTCGAGCAATTTATGTGTTGACTGAAAAACGATTGTGTATTTTGCGTTGTGCTGATGGAGGTCACTGGTTGGATCAAGAACTTGTCTCTCAACTTGATTGTACTCTGCTTCGAAAAGATCAAAATCATATTTCCTATCTATAGCAGTTCCTCTTAGAGCTGTCGCAAGAAATTGTGTTGCAGTATCTCCTAATAATGATACTTTTAGCGTAGGCAGAGCTGATGTATCATTTTTGAGCAATCTTTTTAGTTCTTTAAAGGTTTTCATTTTCAATCAAAAAAACACATTAGTTTGCAAAATTACAATTATTTTCCAACTTTTTAAAATTTTTTAGGCATATTTTTGAACATCAGCCCTTCGCACCGGATTGCCGGCAAGAATTATCAATCGTTCTACCATATTGCGCAGTTCGCGTATATTGCCTGTCCAATGTCTTTCTTTGAGTGCCTCAATAGCATCATTGTCAAAGGTTTTTTCTGCAATTCCTTGTTCTCCTGATATTTGTTGAACAAAGTAATTTACAAGCAGCGGGATATCGTCCTTTCTATCGTCAAGACTCGGCACATGAATAGGAATAACATTAAGCCTATGATAGAGATCTTCTCGGAAGTTTTTTTCTTCTATTTCTTTTTGCAAATTTTTATTTGTTGCTGCTATGATACGCACATCGACTTTTATCGCTTTGTCTGAACCAATTCTTGTTATCTCACGTTCTTGCAATGCACGGAGTACTTTTGCTTGTGCAGACAGACTCATATCGCCGATTTCATCGAGGAACAAAGTGCCACCATTGGCTTGCTCAAACTTGCCGGCACGCTGTTTGATTGCCGATGTGAAAGAGCCTTTTTCATGTCCAAACAACTCACTCTCTATCAACTCTGCCGGTATTGCAGCACAGTTGACTTCAATCATAGGTGCTTTATTGCGTTGCGATTGTTCATGAATTAAACGCGCCACAACTTCCTTTCCTGTACCATTCTCGCCCAAAATAAGCACGCTTGCATCTGTTGGCGCAACACGATCTATCATCTCACGCACTTCTTGTATCGGTTTGCTTTGGCCTATCATTTGATTCTTAAGGCTTACCTTGCGTTTCAGGTCGCGATTGTCTGTTTTTAACTGCTGGTTGTCAGCAATCAAAGCTTTGCGCTCCAATGCATTACGCACCATAACAAACAAACGATCGAGAGCAAAAGGTTTTTCAAGGAAATCAAATGCTCCCTCTTGCAGAGCCTTAACAGCAGTTTCAATATTGCCATGGGCCGACATCATACATATAGTAGCATTAACGCCATTTTCTCGTAAAGCATGCACAAGCTCTATGCCATCCATTCCGGGCATCTTAACATCTGAAATAATCAAATCGAAATCAGATTCTTGTGCAATTTTAAGTCCTACTTTGGGGTCAGTGGCATACTGAACTTCATACTGCTCAAACTCAAGCGTTTCTTTCATTGACTCGCAGATAGCAAGTTCATCATCTATAATTAAGATTTTAGACATAATAGAAATATTTTTTACAAAATTAAGTGTTTTTCTGAAAATAATCAAAAAAAAACACTAATTTTGCGCAATTAATGAGAGCTAAGACATGGAAATAACATTATTATTGGAATTGAACGATAGGTCGGAACTTCGCCAATGGCTAAGTGAGAATCACAATAGTGAAAAAGAAGTATGGGTATCGTCATATAGAGGGAAGGTCAAACCTGATTATGCTTCGTTGGCCTATCTTGACATTGTTGAGGAAGCTTTATGCTTTGGGTGGATTGACTCTACACTTAAACGCCTTCCTGACGGGAGATTGGCACAAAGGATTTCTCCAAGACGCAAAAACAGCCACTGGACGGAATTAAACATCAAGCGTTGTCAATCTTTGATAGATAGAGGATTAATGACACAAAAAGGCGAAATGGTAATGCCTTAAGATAATATTCCATTGTGCGAGTTACACATAATTTATTTTTTACTTCTGTTATAAACATAGAAATTACATGCTAGGTTAATAAGTTTCATTTTAATTTGATTTCTTCCCCAAAACGACATTCCATTCAATGCAACAACTTGCATTAATCATATACAAAAAAGCCCTACTTTAACATAAAGCAGGGCTTTTTATTGGGTCATACATTTTTTTACTTTTTCTCTGTTTTCATCGATGCCCAAATGAAATAAGCGATCAGCAACAGATATGCCACAATTCCTACTATACCTGCAGCAGAAGAGGCTTCCCACTCAGTGAGGAAACAATCCACATTAGCAAATTTCAGTCCGGCACTTACCACGCCCATCAATGCACCACCGGCAATAAAACCGGACCCGATAAGAGTCCCTTTGTCTAAACGAGCTTTGTTCGTTTCTGCATCTTTTGAGCGAGAAGAAACAAACCAACTAATTAGTCCACCTACAAGAAGTGGCATATTAAGCTGCAAAGGAATGAACATACCCAAAGCAAACGCCAGAACAGGAACTCCAAGGAAGTTGAGCATCAATGCCAATAAAGCTCCTACTCCATAAAGCAACCATGGTGCGCCTTGCCCCATCATCAAAGGTTCAATAACCGCAGCCATAGCATTGGCCTGAGGCGCCACAAGAGCATCTTCGCCGGTAAAGCCATAAGCTTCGTTCATCAAAATTATGACACCACCAACAGTGGCGGCACTAACCAAAGTGCCCAAAAATTTCCATGACTCTTGTTTGGCCGGTGTTGTACCTATCCAATAACCGATTTTCAAATCGGTGATAAAACCACCTGCCATAGAGAGTGCTGTGCACACAACACCACCGATTATCATTGACGCCACAATACCACTTGTTCCTTTAAGTCCAACAGCAACAAGAACTACAGAAGCAATTATAAGCGTCATAAGTGTCATTCCGGAAACAGGATTAGAACCAACCATCGCAATAGCATTGGCGGCAACAGTGGTGAACAAAAAAGCTATCACAGCAACGACGAGGAAAGCAACAAGAGTTTGTAACAGATTATGTATTACTCCAAAATAGAAAAACACAAAAGTTATAACAAGAGCTGCAACGATAGAAATGACAATGAGTTTCATACTTAAATCCTTATCTGTTCGAGGTACAGCTTTTGCAATTTGCTTTCCTTTACTCCCAAATTCTTTTGTTGCAAGTCCGACAGCTCCTTTTATTACACCCCAAGATTTCACAATACCAATCAGACCTGCCATAGCTATTGCGCCAATGGCAATATATCGAGCATAATTAGAAAAAATCCACTCAGGCTCTTGTGTGCTCAGCATTACGGAGTCAACTGTTGTCATTCCAAGCAATGGCACAATAATCCACCATGCGAAAAGCGAACCGGCACATATTATGGCAGCATATTTCAAACCGACGATATAACCAAGTCCCAACAAAGCAGCACTTGTATTGAGCGACATCGTGAATTTCGTCTTAGTTGCAATAGCATTTCCCCATGCGGTCATACGAGAAGACAATGTCTCCGGCCAAACACCGAATGTTGACACTACAAAGTCGTATAGCCCTCCTATTACGGCAGACCAAATCAGTGGTTTTGCTTGATTTCCTCCGCTTTCACCGCTAACGAGCACCTGCGTTGTGGCTGTTGCCTCGGGGAAAGGATATTTTCCGTGCATATCACTGACAAAATACTTACGGAAGGGAATCAAGAACAAAATTCCCAAGCACCCACCAAGAAGTGAGCTAAGGAAAACCTGCATAAAGCTGACTGTTATGTCCGGATATTTTGCTTGCAGAATATATAAAGCAGGAAGAGTAAATATTGCACCTGCAACAATTACTCCACTACTTGCTCCTATGCTCTGGATAATAACATTTTCACCAAGAGCATTTTTGCGTTTAGTTACGCTTGACAAACCAACAGCAATAATTGCAATCGGAATTGCGGCTTCAAAGACCTGACCAACTTTAAGTCCGAGATAGGCTGCTGCTGCAGAAAATATCACTGCCATCAACAAACCAACACCTACAGAATAGAAACTAACTTCCGGATATAACTTATCGCCTTTAAGAATAGGCTCATATCTCTCACCGTCTTTCAATTCACGATAAGCATTTTCCGGCAACACTTTTTTTTCATCCATACTTGTACCTATTTATTTAATGATTGTAATAATTCATCGATTTCATCGATCCACAGACCGTTTTCTACAAGAAAACAATTAAAGCCCATTTTCTGAGCAGCCGCTATATTTTGCGGCCCATCGTCAAGGAATAAGCACTCCTCAGCCAAGACCTTTTCATTCTCTAATAATGCTTGAAATATTCGACTATCCGGCTTTGACAAATGCATCTGAAAAGACAAATAACAATGGTCGAAATAGTCGGAAATCAAATAATCTCCACCTACGAGTTTACCCGAATTCATCGGAAAATGCAACTCATTTGTATTGCTCAGCATTACTATCCTATATTTACTGCGCAGCTGTTTTATTTTTTGCATTTTCTTGTCCGGTATATCAAGCAAGAAAGCGCAAAAGGCATCATCAATATCTTTGTCTGAAATGTTATGTCCTGACAGCTGTCGGACTTTATCATGAAATTCTGCAAGCGATATTTCTCCTTGCTCAAGTTGGAGAAATACTCCTGACTGAATATAATTGTCGAGCAATTTATCAACATTGGATACACCTAATTGCTTATACCTACTAACACAAGCTTCTTTGTCAAGATTGATCAAGACACCGCCAAAATCAAATATAAGAGTTTTAATCATTCTGCTTGAGGCATTATAATCATTAAAATCAAATATACGAGCAAACCGGGAAAACCGGCTGACGACATCGAGACTAAAGCGTAAATAATACGGACAAGAGTAGGATCAACATCAAAATATTCCGCAATACCTGCACATACTCCGGCAATAATTCTATTATTGGAACGTAATAACCGTTTTGAACTCATATCTTATTTTTCTTTTTCCTGAAAATTTAATTCCGGATAGGTTATTCTATGATGATATATATTACGTAATTTTTCTTTAAGTACAGCCTTTATATCTTCAATGTCTTTGAAGGTGAGTGGCGTTTGATTGAGTTGTCCGTCATTGATTTGCGCATTGACCATTTGCTCTACCATTTCATCGATAGATTTTTCGGAATACTCATTTAGGCTTCTGCTTCTTGCTTCTACTGCGTCTGCCATCATGAGTATGCCCTGCTCACGAGTAAATGGCTTTAAACCTTTATACATAAAAAGCGACTCATCAACTTTTTCGTTTGGATGAGTATTAACATAAGTGTTGTAAAAATATCTTGCCTTTGATGTTCCATGGTGGGTTACGATGAAATCGATCAATTTCTGTGGTAAATGATTCTTTTTTGCAATACTTTCACCATCTGTCACATGCGCTAAAATGATTGCAACAGCCTCCATAATCGGCATAGATGACAATGGATTTACTCCTCCTTGCTGATTTTCCGTGAAATTTTGAGGATTAACCATCTTACCTATATCATGATACATAGCACCTGTCCGTACCAATAGGCTATCAGCACCTATTTTCTTAGCTGCCTCTGAAGCAAGATTAGCCACTTGCAAGCTATGCTGGAATGTTCCCGGAGCTTCTTGAGCAAGTTTCATCAACAACTCCGAATTAACATTAGACAACTCCACAAGAGTCATCGACGACAACATCTTAAAAGATTTTTCGCACAAAAAGATCAGACCATAGGCAAGCAAAAGCAACACACAATTTATTGCAAACAAGACATATACTATCCAATCCAATTTCGTTATATCTCCTGTTATAGAGAGTGTCAGAGCAGTATATATAAACGAATAGGTCAGGAATACATATAATGCTGTTGTTGCCAATTGCGACCTCACCGTAATATCTTTCAAGCTTGTAACAACTACCATTCCTACGGCAACTTGAATAAGGACATACGTGAATGGGTCGTCAAGCATCAATGCCACAAGCACCAGAGTTATCCAATGAACATACAAACTTGTACGGGCATCGAAAAACACCCTTATCAATATAGGGACCCATGCTAACGGAACAAGATAGACACACATGGGGAGATTGAGCATTTCTCCAAGTTTTATTGCACCAGCAGAGAGTGAAACCATCAAACCAACAAGAATAAAGAAAAACATAACATTTTTCATTCCCTTGTAATAGCCCGGGCGAAATCTTACCAAATACAATATCAACAAAAGAACAAAGAATAATTCAAGCATCACATCGCCTAACAAAGACAACCATGATTGTTTTGAAGAATAAATTTCTTGATACTGACGCTCTAAAGATTGAAGTATCTGATATTTCTCTTTTGTTACGATTTCACCGCGGTCGATTATCATTTCTCCATATTGAATAGTCCCCTCAGAAATGGCTATCTTGGAAAGAATGTCATTACGCAATTTTTCTGACATTGATTCGTCATAAGTAAGATTGGGAACTATATACTTATATATAGAAAAACGATCTATTAATTCGAGAGTTACAGAATCAGAAATAGCGGTGATTTTCGAATAAATCGTTAAAGGAGTAAAACATTCAAGAAGAGTCTTTGACTGTGCAACATTATGGTCGTCAATAATCTTGATATTCGAATAAGTGCTATCTGCAAGCCATTGCATATCCTGCCCCGACAATATATTCTCGGAAAAGATTCTCAAAAAGACCTGTCCACATTGATTTCTTTCTTGAATTGACAATGAATACTGTTTTTGTAACGAATCAAGAATAGTTTCTATACTTACTTCTTCAAGACGGAAACAAGGCATATAATTACGCAACATTTCAGCCCGTTCGGCTTCAATGGCCGCATTCGATTTGTAGATTGGGAAATCGAATGGCGCTTGCAGACCTTCATAAGTCCATGGGTGCCCTTCTACGTAATGATAACGAAAAGATTTTGTCCGAACGGAATGAAATTGCACCATAATTAAGACGAGGCATATCAGTGCTCCGAACTTAATTAAGTTTTCGATTATATCCTTGCTTACCTTGAATTTCATCATTTATAAAGAAATCTTTTTATACTTCTTTTAGGTGTTTTTTCAAATTCTTTATCGACCACCTCTATCTTTGATACTTTGCTGAATTTTGGTAAAATCTGATTGAGTTTTTCAAGATTAGCTTTCATTTGTTCAGCGATTTTATCTTTCAACTCATCGTATTTTGCACCAAGTGCTTGCAAACTTTCAGGATAGACAAGCCCAACTAATTTTCCATCTCGCTCTACAACAACCGACTCTGCCACCCCATCAAGGCTGTTGAGTTTATCTTCTATCTCTTCGGGATAGATATTTTGACCCGAGGCGCCTAAAATCATATTTTTACTCCGTCCTCTGAGATGTATGTAACCATCTTTGTCAATAACACCTAAATCTCCGGTTTTAAGCCATCCGTCTTCAGTGAAAGCTGCTTTTGTCGCCTCTTCGTTTTTATAATACCCCAGCATAACATTTTTGCCTTTAACTTGCACTTCACCTACTTCTTTATGTTGGTTGCGCGAATCGATACGCAGTTCCATTCCGCCGGCAATTCTGCCACAAGTGTGAGGTCGGAATTGTTGCCAATCTTCATAACCTATCAGTGGTGCTGTTTCCGTCATTCCATAACCAACAGTTATGGGGAAACCGATGGAAACGAGAATTTTTTCGACGTCCTCACTTAATGCAGCACCTCCAATCTCCACGTAACCCAACTGACCACCGAAAGCCTTCTGTAATTCCTTATAAATTTTTTTCTGAACAATCTTACGCAATATCGGAGTATGCCATAAAAATTTAATTGGTTGCTTATTGAGTACCGGAATAACATTTTTGCGGACAACTTTTTCCAAAATTAGCGGTACAGTAACAAGCATGTATGGATGTACCTGCTCAAATGCTTTTTTCAGGCTTGAAGGAGACGGATTGCGTCCGAGAAAATAGCAATGTGTTCCTCCTGCCAACTGATAGAGCAGGCCTAAAACCAATCCAAACATGTGAGCCAAAGGCAGAACAACAATAGACGCTTGACCCGGATGGTTAGGGATTCGAATTTGCCCATATTCAACATTATTTGAGATGTTTTCGTTAGAAAGCATCACCCCTTTGGGCTGACTTGTGGTACCAGAAGTATAGTTGATCAAAACTAAATCATCAAGATTTTCATTTGGCCAATCTAATGACTTAACATTAACCCCTTGGGGATAACGATTGGAAAAAGCCGTTTCCCACTTGGCATATTTAGACGCGATTTCAGCATTTTTACTGACTAATAGTTCAAAATCACTAAGCGAAACTACGGCCTCAAGATTTGCAAACTTATCAGCCTCAAGTGTTTTCCACACTAAAGGACCTGCAAAAAACATTTTTGCATCCGAATGTTGCACCAAAGAATAAATGTTTTCAGCAGAGAATTCAGGCAAAATAGAGACTACAACTCTTTTTGCCGCAGCAATAGCCAAAAAGGCTACAACCCAATTAGAGCAGTTCTTCCCACAAAGTGCGATTTTCTCTCCCTCTTTTATACCCAACAAATCAAATAGAACTCTCAAACGCTCTATTTGCACCCCCATTTCACCGTAGGTATAACTCACCTGTCCCTCCAAATCAGTCAGCGCCGGATTATTCTCACCGCGCTCTATCTGCTCTCTAATGTAAGTTAAAAAATGTTTTGTCATACCCATAATTCTACTAAAAATTCATACAATTTGCAAAGTTATACTAATTATTTGAAAAAAACAAGTTTTTCAAATATTCCGATTCTGCCAAATAAAAATAAATAAGGCTGCACGATTCCCATCGGGCAGCCTTATGGAAACAAAATTGAAGATTTCTGCTTTACTTATAAAGGAAGCGTCGGATACTTCTTTTTGGAGTTTTTTCGAATTCTTCCTTTACAAGTTCTATTGAGTGTATGCGCTCATACGCAGGTAGTTTCTGATTTAGTTGAACCAATTGCCCATTGAGATATTGTTCGAGCGACTTTCCACCGAGCGATGCATCTCCCTCCAATTTATAGTTAGGGAACACAAGAGCTACAAGTTTGTTCTGGCGTTCAACGACAACAGATTCTACAACACCATCCAACATATTTATGGCTGCCTCCAATTCTTCAGGATAGATGTTCTGACCTGTTGCACTCAATATCATGTTTTTACTTCTTCCACGAATAAATAAGTTGCCTTCTGCATCAACAACACCGAGATCGCCTGTGCGCATCCAACCATCTTGGGTAAATGCAGCTTTCGTTGCTTCATCATTTTTATAATAACCCAACATGACATGCTGACCTTTAACCAATATCTCGCCTACGATGTTGTGTGGATCTGCTGAATCTATTTTCAATTCATTACGATAAACGCACTTACCGCAACTTCCGAACGGCTGTTCGTTCCAATCTTCGTATGAAATCAATGGAGCACATTCAGTCATACCATACCCGACATGTAGCGGAAAATCAATCTTACGAAGTAACTTTTCTACTTCCGGATTAAGTCCTGCACCACCAACAATAAAGTAAATCAGTTTTCCGCCAAAAGCTTCCATTAGCTGAGAACGAATCTTCTTCCCTATCAATTTGTTTATGCCTGGAATTTTCCAAAGCAACTTGACTGGCTGTTTTTGCAGAGCGGGAAAGACCTTTGCCTGCACGATTTTCTCTATAACGAGAGGTACCGTCAGAATCATATAAGGATGAGTTTCTGCAAAACATTTCAACAAGAGAGAAGCTGCCGGTGTCTTACCAAAGAAATACACGTGGCATCCGCCTGCTATCTGATAGAGAAATTCATAAGTCAAACCAAACATGTGAGCAAGAGGCAACATCGAGACCTCTGTCCAACCGGCATGATTCGGAATACGCTCTTGACCAAAATGCACATTAGAACTCATCGCACGATAGGTAAGCATAACGCCCTTAGGATCGCTTGTTGTACCCGAGGTGTAATTAATGAGCATCAACTCGTCAAGATTATCAGTCGGGAATTTGACATCTTTGGCAGAGTAACCATCGGGATATCTTTGCGCAAATAATTTATCCCAATTTGAGTATGTTTCACCGATTTCATCGGTCTTTGCATATAACAACTCGAAATTATGTAAACTGAGGACGAACTTTATGTTAGGTATTTTTGTAACGTCTATTTTTTTCCAAACAGACTCGCCTGCAAACATAGCTATTGCATCAGAGTGATTCACTAATTTTTCAACATCTTCACCATTGAAATCAGAGAGGATTGACACTATCACACCTTGTGCAGCTGCTACTCCAACAAACGCAGCTCCCCAGTTGGCACAGTTGTTACCGCATATCGCAACTTTATCACCTCTTTTTATGCCCGTATTTTCAAATAACACCTGTACCCTTGCCATTTGAGTTGCCATCTCACCATAAGTGTAGTTATTGGTACCATTATAGTCTGTTAGAGCCGGCTCGTTCCAATTCTGTGGAATACGTTCATTAAAATACTCAAAAAAATGCGGTGTTTGAGCATCACCTTGTTTAATTACTTTAGTTGACATAATTATAAAATTGAAATCTTCTTTAAATTTTGTTAATGTTAAAATTTTTGACGCTGCAAAATTACAAACACGCAGATAAACGAGCAAATTTAAGGTATTTAACAGAATTGATTGGGATAAAATTATGATATTAGGGGTGAAATTTAACATATAATGGTGAAATAAATTTATCAATTTTGCACATATCGCAAAAAAAAACTAATTTTGCATAGTAAAATGATAAAACAAAAACACTATGGCCGAAAACAATCAAGAAGAGTTCATTTCAGCGGAGTATGGTGATGAAAACATCCGACATTTGGAAGACATGGAGCACATCCGTCTCCGCCCAGGTATGTATATTGGTAAATTGGGGGACGGAAGCCATTCTGACGATGGTATATACGTACTGATTAAAGAGACGATAGACAATTCTATTGACGAATTCCGCATGCGCGAGGGCAAGGTCATAGAGCTTACGGTTCAAGATGGTAAAGTGCGTGTGCGCGACTATGGTCGCGGTATTCCACTCGGGAAAATGGTAGAGGCTGTTTCACTGCTCAACACAGGAGCTAAATATGACTCTGCTGCTTTCAAAAAATCAGTCGGATTGAATGGTGTTGGTACAAAGGCGGTAAATGCTTTGAGTTGGCATTTCACGGTGCAGGCATGGCGCGACGGGAAAACACGACGCGCAGAATTCAAACAAGGGAAATTGATTTCTGACACAGGAATAATCGATAACACCGACAACACTGCAAGAGGTACGCTTACTGAGTTTGAGCCGGATTCATCGAAGGGATTATTTGAAAACTACCAATTCCGCAACGAATATATTGAGACAATGATGCGCAACTATGCGTATCTGAACACGGGTCTAACAATAAATTATAACGGCAAGAAATTTCACTCTAAAAATGGTTTGTTCGACTTGCTCAATGAGACAATGACCGTTGATCCCCTTTACCCGATTATCTATCTGAAAGGAGACGACATTGAAGTTGCTATCACACATACAGACCAATCGGGTGAAGAGTACCATTCGTTTGTCAATGGTCAGCACACGATACAAGGCGGGACTCACCAAGCAGCTTTTCGTGAGGCAATCGGCCGTACAGTGAAAGAATACTACAACAAAAACCAAGATTTGTCTGACATCCGAAATGGTATTGTAGCCGCTATAGCAATAAATGTGGAAGAGCCTGTATTTGAGAGCCAGACTAAAACCAAGCTTGGCTCGCGAGATATGTCGCCCCAAGAAGGAAGTATCTCAGTAAATAAGTTTGTCAACGATTTTATAAAAAAAGAACTTGACAATTACTTACATAAAAATCCGGAAACATCGGACATACTTCTAAAGAAAATACAAGATTCAGAACAAGAACGAAAAGCTATAGCGGGAGTCACCAAAGTAGCAAGAGAAAGAGCAAAAAAAGTTAATCTCCATAACCGTAAATTACGTGATTGCAGAATACACTACAATGACGCTAAAGGCGATCTACGTGAGGAATCAAGCATATTCATCACGGAGGGAGACTCTGCCTCAGGTTCAATTACTAAGAGTAGAGATGCAAACACACAAGCTGTGTTTAGCCTCCGCGGTAAACCATTAAATAGTTATGGACTTACAAAAAAAGTGGTCTATGAAAACGAAGAGTTTAACCTCTTGCAAGCTGCATTGAATATTGAAGATGGGCTTGACGACCTAAGATATAACAAGGTCATCATAGCAACCGATGCCGATGTGGATGGAATGCACATTAGGCTTCTGATGCTAACTTTTTTCCTGCAGTTCTTCCCTGATCTGATAAAAAAAGGTCATGTTTACATACTGCAGACACCGCTTTTCCGTGTAAAAAATAAAAAAGAAATCCGATATTGCTACACCGACGAAGAGCGAGTTAGTGCAATAAACGATTTAGGGCCCAAACCTGAGATAACTCGCTTCAAAGGACTTGGCGAAATTTCGCCAAACGAGTTTAGAAAACTTATAGGTAAAGACATTCGCTTAGACCAAGTCACACTCAGAAAAGAAGATGCTGTAGCTGACTTGTTGGCTTACTACATGGGAAAGAATAGTCAAGAGAGGCAAGAATTTATTATCAACAACCTAACTATAGAAGAAGACGCAGCTGATTAATATGACAATTTTATTCGTTTTCATTGCTTTTGTAACCAGTGTTGTCGTACTGATTGAAATCAGAGAGCGTAGGCGCAAAAAGACCGTTTCCACCGACGCTACAAAGAAAATTCAAAGTCCACCGGCAGACTGCTGTGGTGCTCATTTGGTATGCGAAAAAGACACCTTACTCAACTCATCAACAGAAATAATATACTACAATGATGAAGAATTGGACCAGTACATAGGAAGAGAATCGAATACTTACGATGAAAACGAAATATCACAATTCAGTGAGGTATTATTTACTCTGAAGGAAAATGAAGTGGCCGGATGGCTTAGAAGTCTTCAGCTTCGAGAAATTGAACTACCTCAACAGCTTCGAGACGAAGCACTTATGATTGTACGAGAGCAGAGGAATAAAACAGCATAACAAAAACATCATCGAATACCCTCGCCGTATTCAACTATTTTGATTCTGATATCCTCACCATAATCTACAATCTTAACCTTCACATCCTGACCATAATCGACAATTTTGATTTTACCGCAACTATCAGCGCCATAATCGACAATTTTTATTCTCACATCTTCACCATAATCCACAATCTTAACTTTTAGGTCTTCACCATAGTCAACAATCTTCACCTTACCATATAAAGGCAATAATTCGTTACCTTTAACAACAACACACTCTTTTGGAATAATTCGCACGTCTTCACAAAAAGTTGCTGTCATAACGAACATAAAAACAACGATAGAAAGGAGTCTTTTCATAACAAAAATATTTATTAGTGAAAGAATTAATACTATAAATTCAGCAGGAAATCCAATGCCTCAAATATTTCATTTTTACTTGCAATTTGATTAACTCTCGGGCGACCGACATCAGCAAGCAAAGTGAAGTTGACTTCCGATGAATTCAGGTTTTTTTTGTCGTGTAACATCAAATCGTATAACAATTCATATTCTTTACACTGACACGATGGCTTGCCATAATTTTCTATCATAAAAGTTATGACACGCTGTAATTTTTGCGTTGGAAAATTCAGTTTAGCTACAGAAAGATATAGTTCTGCTATCATTCCATACATCACAGCATAACCATGAGGAAGGGCTTGACCTTTATGCAGAGAAAGTGTTTCCAGAGCATGACCGACAGTATGTCCAAAGTTTAGGCTCTTACGCAACGACGATTCTTCTATGTCTTGATCTACAATATATTGTTTAATCTCAATACTTCGGCTTAGCATGTGAATGAAATTTTCGAGAAAAGGATTGACGCTTTCATTCCCGATTTCATCGGTAATTATGGGTTTGCTGATGTTGGCGAAAAATTCATCAAGATTGAAAGAGAGCAATATGTTTGTGTCTATATCTGACGAGATAAGTCCATGTTTTAGCATCTCTGCATAACCAGATAGAAATTGTTGTTCAGATAGTGTTGCAAAAAATGGAGGATAAACAATGATTTCGTCCGGCAATTTGATTAAACCGATTTCGTTTTTCAAACCATTAAAATTGATGGCACATTTGCCCCCCACAGCCGCATCGACACAAGCAAGAAGTGTTGTGGGGATATTGACAAAGTGAATTCCGCGTTTGAAAGTAGAAGCTGCGAAACCGCCAATATCTGTAACCATACCGCCACCGAGATTAATCAACAACGAATGGCGAGTAGCATGACGATTAGATAGTTGTGTCCATATCCATGATAGAGTGTCAAGATTTTTGTTTTCGTCACCGGCAGCAATCACAAGTATATTATTTTCCGGCAGGCTGAGAGTTTGTTGTACAATCGACAAGCAATTCTGTCTAACATTCTCGTCAGTTAGAACAAACACCTGCTCTCGTTCATAAAGTGCGACAGCCTCACGAAGCTCAAGGTCTAAATCAACTGTTATTTTCATTTTTTTCATTTTTTACACTGCAAAATTACTGCTTTTCTTGTAATAACAAAATAATTTTGTTAATTTTGCATTTCAAAAGATTGTTTTTGTATGAAAAAGTTCAAATTAGCACTTATTTTTTGTTTTTTTTGTATTACTTGTGCCTATTCACAGAGTTTAGTTGATTATATGACCACCAAAGAGTTTCAAGAGGTTGTGTTCAACTACAAGCAAAACCCAAATCAATGGGTATATGAAAGTGATATTCCATGCATTATTGATTTCTATACAACATGGTGTGGTCCTTGCAAGCGATTGGCGCCAATAATGGAAGAACTTGCTGTAAAATATCAAGGTAAAGTCCGCTTTTATAAAGTTGATATTGAGCAAGAGCGTGAATTAGCGGCAGTGTTTGGAATTCGCTCTATTCCTACAATCTTATTTTGCCCTGCAGTAGGCAAGCCACAACTTGCACAAGGTCTATTGCCTAAAGAAACGCTTGAAAGTGCCATCAATTCAGTTTTACTACCCCAGCAATAAGTATTTTCACTTTTCCCCATGGTTGAATTTTATCTTTTAATTCTTTCTGTTCTTTTCATTGTCAGTATAGTTTCCGACAAGATTGGGGCAAAATTCGGTGTCCCGGCATTGCTTTTATTCTTACTTGTCGGTATGATATTTGGCGTCGATGGCTTAGGTCTTAATTTTGCAAATATAGGTTTAGCGCAAGCTATTGGTACTTGTGCTCTTTGCATAATCTTGTTCTCCGGCGGAATGGACACCAAATTTGAGACTATTCGGCCTATCTTGGGTCAGGGAATTGTCCTTGCCACAATAGGCGTTGTGCTGATGGCAGGTTTTACGGGTATTACATGGTGGCTTCTGGGCAAAACACCTTTGCTTGCCACAGTGCCGATTGCATCATGTCTTTTGATTGGTGCCACTATGTCATCAACAGATTCAGCCTCTGTATTCAGCATATTGCGCACAAAAAAAATCAAGCTCAAATACCATCTCCAACCCATGCTTGAGCTTGAGAGTGGAAGTAACGACCCTGTCGCTTATATTCTCACCACAACGATGATAGGCATTGTAAATGCTGAATTTGTGCCATCTGCTTTAAACATAGCAGGAACGATACTTCTACAAATTATTATCGGAGCACTCGTCGGCTTTCTGCTCGGGAATGCATTAGTTTGGTTCATCAACAAGATATCCATCAGCAATCAATCTCTTTACCCTATTTTGGTTTTTGCAAGTTGCATATTCATTTTTTCGGCAACATATTATCTTGCCGGTAATCCGTATCTTGCTGTTTATATTGGTGGCTTAATGTTTGGCAACAACAAATTTGCCCACAAGACATCAACGATGAATTTTTTTGACGGAATAAGTTGGTTATGTCAGTTGATAATGTTCTTGACACTTGGTTTATTAGTCAATCCAAGCGATATGATACAAAGTGAAGTATGGCTTCCTGCTTTGATTATAAGCGTGATTATGATTTTTATAGCCCGACCATTGAGCACATTCATTTGTTTGTTAGGGTGGCGCAAGACATTACCATTCAATGCACGTCTCTTTGTTTCATGGGTCGGATTGCGTGGAGCATCACCCATTATTTTTGCCATTTTGTGCGTTGCTGCTCAAGTACCCAATGGCAATCAGATTTTCGACATAGTGTTTGTCTGTACACTCATCTCGCTACTTATTCAGGGAACGTCTATTCCATACGCAGCTAAATTACTCAAAGTTGAAGAAGAGACAAAAGAACAACACCTTAATATTGAAGCCACAAGCGAAACAGATATATTAGAGGAAGCAAAATCTGTTTCCACAGAAATAAAGATTACAGAAGAGATGCTTGAGGGCAGCAATCTGCTTATGGATTTAGGGTTACCTGCTCACACATTGGCAATCATGGTGCGCCGTCCGAGACGTTCACGAAGCGGTGAAGCACTATTTGTCCCAACAGGCAAAACAGACCTTCGTCCTAACGATCATCTGCTTGTTATCAGTAACGACAAAAATGCGCTTGCTGACCTTGAGAGCATCATTCTGGAACACGCCAAACACAAGAATATAGCCATGCCTGTGGCCTTTCAGGGGGCAATTAAATATCTCAAATCACGGAAAATCCTTTCTAAAAAGAATAAAAAATGACAAAAGTGTTTCTCACCGGTGCCACCGGTACTATGGGCTGGGCAGGACTTCAAGAACTGCTCAAAAAGCCCGATATGCAAGTAACCATTCTTGCACGTAAAAGTAAAAAAAACATCGAAAAACTACATAGTCTGCAAGACAAAATAAATATAGTTTGGGGTGATTTAACCCGCTACGAAGATGTTCTCAAAGGTGTAACCGATAGTGACATTGTCTTGCATGTCGGTGGCATGGTTTCACCTCAAGCGGACTACAAGCCTAAGACCACCCGTCGCATCAATATCGGCGCCGCAGAAAACATAGCGAAAGCCGTTCTTGCTCAACCCCAAGACAGACAGCCTAAAGTGGTCTATATCGGCTCTGTGGCCCAGACATCCGACCGCAACGAACCTATCCATTGGGGACGAACAGGCGACCCTATATCTATTTCTGTTTACGACCATTATGCAATAACCAAAACAATAGCCGAACGCATTATTGTTGATTCCGGCATAAAACGCTGGGTATGCCTGCGTCAATCTGGCATTCTCTACCCCGCCATACTCAAGAACTTTGATCCCATCATGTTTCATGTTCCAATTCGTGGCGTATTGGAATGGGCTACTGTTGAAGATAGTGGCAGACTGCTTGCCAATATTTGCGACCCGTCAGTACCCCAGGACTTTTGGAATAGATTCTATAATATCGGCTCAGGTCCGGAATATCGTCTTTCAAACTATGAGTTTGAGCAAAAACTTCTCAAAGCCATCGGCTGTCCTCCTCCCGAAAAAATCTTTGAACCAAAGTGGTTTGTGCTTCGCAATTTTCATGGACAATGGTATTTGGACAGTCAGGTACTTGAAGATTATCTGCATTTCCGCGCAAATACACCAGTTGACGAATATTTTGCCCAAATGGCAAAACATCTGCCATGGTATTTCCGCTTAACACCACTTGCACCGGCATGGCTAATAAAACCTATTTTGCGCCAATTAGCTTACAAGAAAAACCTCGGCACTCAAGACTGGATAAAAACAAATAATCGAGCTCGCATCGCTGCCTTTTATGGTTCAAAAGAAGAATGGCAAAAGATACCTAATTGGGATAAATTAGACACATCGCGTCCAATGGACGATCCAACTAAGGCCATCGTACTCAATCATGGCTACGATGAGAACAAAAAGATCTCAGAACTAACAATAGGAGATATGCAGCAAGCTGCAGAATATAGAGGCGGAAAATGTCTTACGACTACGATGAAAACGGGCGATATGGCGACTCAACTTGAATGGCAATGCCAGTTTGGGCATCGTTTCAAAGCAAGTCCGGCACTCATTCTGCTTGGAGGGCATTGGTGTCCTGAATGTTTACCGGCTCCATGGAATTACGATGAAATCGCAAAAAACAATCCGTTCTTTGCACAAGTGTGGAAACCTATACACAAAGATGAACACAATTACTATGACGAGCATATCTTTGATGGTTGGGAATAAAACGGAAAACTATTTTTCTACATAAAACTGTAAATTGTATATTCGCATAATCCATTTTGAAAAAAGTTGTAATATACATATCATTTTTGTTTTTTGCAACCTCTTGCGTTAGACTGCAAGAAGCTCGACAAATAGCTATACAAGCAGATAGTTTGCGTGCATATAATATTGTCTTTGAAGATAGTATTCGCTTGGCAAAATCAGCTCACACACTTGATAATTTCATATATAGGAATTTTTATCCCAAAGAGTTTGCCTGCATCAATTACTACTATGGAAAACTTTTAAGAAAAAAAGGTAATCAGTTGGGAGCAATGCGCTGTTTTATTAAAGCCTCTCACACAGACCCGGAAACGGCATTTAGCAATCAAATTGGGGTTCCATTTCGGCAAATAAACACTGAAGAATATAATATCCTTGGCAGAACATATAGCAATATGGGATCTATGTGCCATCTTGAACATAAATACCAATTATCATTCGACTTATTTAGTAAATCAACCAAACAATTTAAGTTAGCTAATAACAAAAGAGCCTATTACTATGGACTTTGCAGTATGGCCTTTGAATTAGCAAAACAAAATAAAAAACAAGAAACATTAAGTTTACTCTCACAAGTTGACACAACCACTAATGATTCTATTCTATATTCCGAGTATTATCAAGTAAAAACCTTATTATATAGGAATTTACAAATGTATGATTCCGCCCTGTTTTGTGTAAACAGAGAACTTGAATATTGCAACAACAATCAATGTGGAGTTATGATGAAAGCCCAAATATTATCTTCTATGGGCATAAAAGATTCTGCTTTAATCTATGCAGCAAAATGCATCACTCCAAACGCCACATTAGAAAATTTAAGCAATGCTTACTATATACTCCAACATGACGACAATAACATTTCAATAGACAGCGTTAATATCTTGTCTGCAAATAGAACAGATGTAAATGACATTTTGGATCGCTACCATGATGAACTTGCCCAAGCGATACTTCTCGTTGAACAAGATAATTCAAAAAAAACAAATTATATTTACCTCATTATTGCACTCACTTTACTACTCGTGATATTTTTAATAATACATTGGCAAAAAAGACAGCAATACAAAATAGTAAAAGAACGACAAAAATTACAAACTGAAACCCAAACAGAACAAAGCAAACAATACATTTTGAGAAAAAAACAACAAGTAATAATTCAAAAAAATGAATTACTCAAAAAAGAATCAAAACAATTAGAACAAGACAACAAACGGCACAAAGAGGATCTTATTAGCCAGATCAATAATAATTGTAAAGCCTTACAACAATCACATGACATAAAAAAGGAAATATCTTTGGACAACTACAATACTATGTGCGAAATAGTTAACAAACTTTTCTACATGTTTGCCAACAAACTTAAGGCTACCCAAAAGTTAAACAAAAGAGAAATTCAGCTTTGTGTTTTAGTTTTGATCGGTGAATATAGTTCAAAACAATTAGCCGAACTACTATGTTATTCTCAATCAGGTATTAGAAACCTCAAAAGTATAACAGCAAAAAAACTGAACACTAATAGTAAAAATTTAAGGAATGCTCTTATGAAAATAGCACTAAATGGACAAATATAAATAAAACTATTCAAAAATTTCCACGCCCCAATTTACACATTCTGCTAAAGTTCAGACAATTATGCAAAATCAAATTTCCACATTTTTTTGTGGTTTGCAGAATAAAACTTTATAACTTTGCACAACACAAACAAATATAAACATTAAAAATTTTGAGTATGAAAACAAATTTATTTCTTTTGTTGTGTTGTATGTTATTCACTACACCAACTTTACTGCTTAACGCAGATGAAACAGAAAACGAAATCCTATTATTTGAGTTAACAAGTTCTGAGAGCAACAATGGGGACAGTCCATTAGATAGCAATATAGGACAAGAAGAAAATCCGCCACGACCGAATGATTATCGGGCAACGATAACAGGAAGAACACTCGCGGTATCCTCACAAAATAGCAATATCGCTACTGTCATTGTACGCAATTCTATCGGCTCTATTATTGTCAATCAACAATTTGTAGGTATCAGTATTGAACAAATACCATCGGCAGGTGATTATTCAATAGAGATTCAGAGTGATGATCTTATTCTAATAGGCGAATTTTCAGTTGAATAACATCAAAATTTGATAATACTGAGATTGATTTTGAAGATATTGATTGGAAAGGAGAAAAAGAAATCAATTCATACGATAAATGCATAGAAACAGCAATAAACATAATAAACATACAATATGTAGACTAATTTTTAACTTATCTACAATACTACCACTGCCAAGATATCAAGCATGTCCAAATCTTCGATTTCATCGGGTAATTTAGAGCAATATTCTTTGTTAAATACTGTAATAAATTGAATTATTACTACAAATTACACTTCTAACCGCAATAATTAGCAAGTTTTAATGTCTGAAATAAGCAAAAATTAAAGCTCAAAAATAGCGGCAAATGAAAATATCCACACCTCATTTTCATAACTCGCTGATATTCAGATATGGTTGCACAGCAAATATCCACACCTATTTTTGGGAGTTTTTAATTTAATTATATAACTTTGCAGGCATAAATTTGTTTATCACAATATTTTATTAATTTTTAAATACCACAAGACATCATGAAAAAAACAATTTTATTTCTTTTTGCCATATCAGTGGTTGTTATGGCAAATGCTCAACTCAAAGTTGATAGCATCGGACGCATTCGCCTAAACAATAGCGTCGCTCTCGGCTCTGCTACTAATTTTAGTGTCAATGCAGGGTTGCAAACTATCAGGCTTCTTAATTACGGTAATTATATAGGTTTATATTCAGAGTTAAATTCACAAAGAAACTTATATACAGACCGCCAAGGATCAGCTATTTTTGGTAAAGTTAAATATGCAGGAAACGGACCTGTTATTCTCAATAGTGATGAACCAAGAGCCTTTTCAAATATCGTTATGATTGGTGTCGCCGGTGTGGCTGAATATGGCGTGGGCATTTATGGTGCCACAGGTTCTGCATTACCGACCTCTGGTCTTGGCACTTATGCCGGTTATTTTTCAGGCGATGTGAAGGCAACAGGAACAATGACTGCAGCTTCTTTTGTTACTTCAAGCGATAGACGACTGAAAACAAACATTTCTTCGCTTTCATCGGCCGATGCTCTTTAC
>JAFXPY010000013.1 GCA_017527495.1 Paludibacteraceae bacterium | reverse complement strand
TGCTTTTTACCATCGTTTATGGCTGATTTATCTACTATTTGATGAAAATTTTTACTATATTCATCCAAGATAAAGAAAATTTCACTAATTTTGTTTTCTGAAAATTGCATATGCGGAGTTTTTTGTTAATTTGTTGTTTTTTCAGGTACAAAGATACAAAAAAATCCGCATATTTGCAAATATTAAAGCACTTATTTTCAATAAAATACGAACTTTTTCTTATATCGAACTCACGTTAATAATAATAAAACACACGAGCCGTATAGCTCGTGTGTTTTTTTTATTGTGAAAGCTATGCTTAGTCTAATGCAGCCATGTTTTTCTCGTTGAAGAGATTCTTACCTTCAGCTGTATAAGCATATTCTATGCGGTCGGCAAAATACTTCTCCACTTTGCCACGCACAATTTTCATCGTTGAATTGACAAGGTGGTTTTGCTCTGTAAATGCTTCGGGCAACACTGCCACAGCCTTTGGCAACCAGTTTTCGGGGAACATACCTTGATGTTTTCCACCTTTGCGATAGGCGTCAATCTCATCTTGTATTTTTTGCAACATTGCTTTCTTACCTTCGTCTGATTTCGGATCGAGTTTCTGCGATTTGGCAAATTCGCGTAAAGCATCTTTATTCGGTACAAGAAGGATCATTGTGTAAGGATCTTGGTTGTTATGAAGCACCACTTGGTCGATATATTTTGAGCCGTCTGTGAGACTGTCTTCAAATCCCTCAGGACTATACTTCTCGCCATCGGCAGAGATAAGCAATGATTTGAAACGACCCACAACCCAGAGATAATCTTTATGGTCGGCAGGTATATAACCCATATCGCCTGTGTGCAGCCAGTTGTCGATTATTGTTTCCTCTGTTGATTTCGGGTTTTTCCAGTAGCCTGCCATAACATTTTCACCTCGTATAACTATTTCGCCTCGTGTTCCGGCAGGTACCTCTTTGCCGTCTTCGTCGCATATCTTTATGTCGAGAGGTTTAACGATACGGCCGCTTGAACCGAATATTGCATGTCCTTCGCTGTTAGCACAGATGATAGGTGTTGCCTCGCTCAGTCCGTAGCCTTGGAACATCGGAATACCTATTGCATTGAAATAGCGTTGTAACTCAATGTCGAGCAATGCGCCACCACCAACAAAGAATTTCATGCGGCCGCCAAAATTATCGCGCACTGATTTGAATATTATTTTGTCGAAAAGTTTGATTAGAGGCAGTTTCCACCAACCGCTGCGGTTGTAATACTCTTTGTAATAACTTATTGCCAGATTGAGTGCATAATTGTAGAGTTTTTCCACCTTAGGTCCTTTGGCTTTAACTCCTGTCTCAATGTTTTTGCGGAAATTGCGTGCAAGAGCCGGAACAGAAAGCATCACATGCGGACGCACTTCTTTGATTGCAATAGGTATGTTTTTGAGTGTTGCCATTGCCGTCTTACCTGTTGGTACTGTGGCAATAGAACCACCATACGACATCATAGTGTAAAAACCTGCCACATGAGCAAAGCAATGGTCAAGCGGCAAAATGATGAGCATCACATCGCCCTCATCAACACCTATCACAGAGTGTGCTTGCTCCACATTGGCCGTATAGTTGCGATGCGTAAGGAGAATACCCTTAGGATCGGCTGTCGTTCCGGATGTATAACTTATGTTGGCATAATCGTCAGGAAGGATAGATTTGTAGCGTTGCTCAAATTCTTCTGCTTTCGAGGCAAGAAACTCATCGCCCATACGGAAGATTTCCGACATAGGCATTTCTTTTTCTTGATACTCGGCAAGGTCGTCGAAAACGATTACCTTCTCTACTAACGGGCAATTAGGCAATATAGTACGTATTTTCTTGAGTTGCCCTTCAGAGCACATCACATATTTAGCGTCTGAATGCTTTACGCGGAACACGAGATCGTTGCTTTCTTCAAGTTTGATAGAGAGAGGCACATTGACACCACCGGCATACAAAATGCCAAGTTCGCCGATTACCCACATATTCCTACCTTCAGAAAGGAATGCCACCTTATCGCCTTTTTGCAGACCAAGAGCCATCAAACCGGCACCGACACGATGCGCCAGCAGGCGAGTTTGTTCGAATGAAGTCTCCTCCCATTTGCCATTGACCTTTTCACGCAAGAAAGTGTTTTTGGCAAATTGACGAGTGTATTTCTCCACGAAATCAATAATGGTTATTCTTTGAGCCATAATAGTAAAAAATTTTATTGTTTTTGCAAAATTAACTGATTTTTAGATTGAAACCAAAATAAAGGGCTATTTTTCTAAATTATTTACTACATTTTGCAATTATTTGGCTAAAAAATAGTAACTTTGCAACCATTTTGGCAAAAAACAATGTCTTTCAACAAATACATACCATACTACATTACCAACCTTCGACTTGCGTTGCCCGTTGTTCTGACTCAACTTGGCGGCGGATTGGTTGGTATGTTTGACACCATAATGGTAGGTCATGTTGATGCCTATTCGCTTGCTGCTGTTTCGTTTGCCAACTCAATTTTTGTTATTGGTTTTGTAGCAGCGATGGGGGTTCCGATGGCAATAACGCCAATGGTTGGTCAGAGCGATGCACGAGGGGAGACAGACGAAGTGGCAAGCATATTGGGAAATGGACTATGTTTCACCTTGTTTTTTGGCACATTGATTAGCATTCTGCTTTTTGCTATTGTCCCGCTTATGCCACTTATGGGACAAGAAGCAGAAGTGATAAAACTGGCAAAACCATACTATTGCCTGCAAGTGATTAGTATATTGCCGGCAATGGTGTTTTTCTGCGGCAAACAATTTCTTGAAGGACTTGGCAACACAAAAGTGGCAATGTGGATAATGCTGTTCACCAACACTCTGAACATCATACTCAACTACATACTTATTTTCGGTCATTTTGGTGCTCCGGCACTTGGTGCAACAGGGGCGGGAATAGCCTCACTTGCGGCAAGGACTCTGTCGCCGTTGATTATTTTTGTCTGCATAAGAAAAACCAAGCAGTGGAACATGTATCTAAAAATGATACAGTGGTCAAAAATCAATTGGTCGTCAATCAAAGAAGTGGCTGTTGTTGGTTTGCCTATCGGCGGTCAGAGCGTATTAGAATGTTTGTCGTTCTCAATATCTTGCATTATGGTGGGCTGGCTTGGTGCCGTATCTTTGGCTTCGCATGAGATAGCGTGTCAGCTTTCCAACATAACATGGATGGGAATTATGGGCGTAGGGTCTGCCACAGTGATTAGAGTGAGCCATCTCTATGGAGTAAAAGACTATGAGAATATGCGCTACTGCGCTACTGCAAGTATTCACCTCGCTATTATTTACGAACTCTTTACAAGCCTGATTATTATCGGTTTCTGCAAGCAAATTCCTATGATATTCACCAACGACGCAGCTGTTATTGCTATGGCTCCTGCTTTGATTATCTGCTGCGGGTTATATCAGATTTCCGACGGTTTGCAAGTGATTGGTCTGAGCATATTGCGCGGAATGACAGATGTCAAAAGACCTGTTGTGTATTCTTTTTTAGGCTATTTGGTAATATGTATTCCAATCGGTTATCTGCTTCTCACCCGCACCGGTTTAGGCGCCATTGGCGTATGGATAGGCTTTATCGCCACACTGACAACAATGGCTGTACTATTTATGCTCAGATACAAACGATTGCTTAAAGAGCTAAAATAGCGTTTAAATAGCGTTTAAAGCATATTTAATTCCAATTTGGCTTCCTCGCTCATCATGTCTTTTGTCCATTCCGGCTCAAAGACTACATTGATTTTGACTTCCTTGATTTCATCGATTGATTCGAGTTTTTGCTTTGCATCTTCAACCAAGAAATCCGCTGCCGGACAGTTAGGCGCAGTCATGGTCATATCCACTTCAAGTCGGCCGTCGTCCTTCAAATCAATACGATAGATAAGCCCAAGGTCGTAAATATTCACAGGTATCTCGGGGTCATAGACCGTCTTGAGCATTGTTACGATTTTTTCTTCTGTCTGCAAGAACAGATTTTCGTCTTGTGCTTTTTGTTTGTCTGCTCCAAACATATTTTTCAGTTTTTCTACTATTTTCATAAGAGTTCGTCTAATTCGGGGGTTGATGTTGCCAATTTGCCATTCACAATGGCTACACATGTTACTTTGGCTGTAACACAGAGCTGATTGTCTGCTTTGCGAAATATGGCCTGATGAAATTCATATCGTATGCCGTTTTTCTCTACTCGTAAACGAGATATGTAGTGGTCGTTAGGACGCAAAGGCGTCTTAAACGCCATTTCCAACTTTGCCACTACGACATCTATTTCTTGCTCGTGAAGTGCTGAAAAACTAACGCCCTTGTTGATGACATAGAGGTGTCGTGAATGTTCCAGATAGTGCTGATAGTTGGCATTGTTCACTATACCTTGTATATCACATTCATAGTCGCGAACGACATCTTCATTTTCAAATGTATATTCCATAATTTTAATCGTTTAATTCCAACCAACGCATTTCTATTTGGTCGAGTTGTTGTCTGACCTGCTCGTAGCGCTGACTTGCTGACATAATTTCTTCAGGAGCTAATACCCCACCCGATAATTGTTGTTCGAGTTGTTGTTTCTCGTCAGTCAGCGTCGTCAGTTGTTGCTCTATGCTTTTTAGTTCTTGCTGCTCTTTGTAGGAGAGTTTGCGCTCTGATGTTTTTTGCTTTTGTTGCTTAGGCTGCTCGGTTGTTTTTACTATCTGCCGTTCCTCTTTATCTGCAAACTCACGATATTGCGTATAATTGCCGGGAAAATCTTTTATCACAGCATTGCCTTTGAACACAAGTAAGTGATCCACTATTTTGTCCATAAAATAGCGGTCGTGCGACACAACAATAACACAACCCTTGAAATCTTGCAAGTACTGTTCGAGAATGTTGAGTGTTGGTATGTCAAGGTCGTTGGTGGGCTCGTCAAGCACAAGGAAATTAGGATTCTGAATCAACACAGTGCATAGGTGTAGGCGTTGTTTTTCACCACCGGAGAGTTTGTAGATATAATTATTTTGCTGCGCAGGCGAAAAAAGAAAATGTTGCAGAAACTGCGAGGCACTCAGTCGCTTACCGCCACCGAGGTCGATTTGCTCGGCATACTTACGAACAGCATCTATTACCTTATCGTTCTGATTAAATTGTATGCCATCTTGGCGATAGTAACCGAAACGCACTGTCTGACCTATTTCAATTGAACCGCTGTCGAGCTTTTCATGTCCTAAAAGGATTCGCAAAAAAGTTGTCTTACCTGTTCCATTTGCACCTACGATACCCATCTTTTCGTAACGCGCAAAATTGTAGTAGAAATCTTTGAGAATATGCAAATCGCCATACGATTTTGTCACATATTTCATTTCGAATATCTTACTGCCGATATATGCCGATTTCACTTCTAATCGCATTTGTTTTTGCTCCAACTGCTGCTGAGCTTTTTTCTCTAAGTCATAGAAAGCGTCAATTCGATATTGAGCTTTATGGCCACGCGCCTGCGGCATACGACGCATCCATTCTAATTCAGTACGATAGAGATTTTGATACTTTTGTGTCTCGGCATTGTGTACTTCGATACGCTCCTGCTTTTTTTCAAGATAATATTCATAATTGCCCTGATAGGCGACAAGCTGTCCGTTGTCTAATTCAACAATTTTGTTGCATACACGGTCGAGAAAATAACGGTCGTGAGTAACTAACAAAAGAGCTTTGATGTTTTTCTGCAAATAATCTTCGAGCCACTCAATCATTTCGAGGTCAAGGTGGTTGGTTGGTTCGTCAAGTATAAGCAAGTCAGGTTCTGAAATAATTATATTAGCTAAAGCGACACGCTTGAGCTGTCCTCCGCTCAACTGATCAATTTGTTGGTCGAGTTTTCTGATTTGCAATTTGCCAAGAATCTGTTTGATTCTCGATTCATACTGCCATGCTTGCTCCGCGTCCATCTGAGCAGTTGCAAGAGCGAGCTCATGTTCGTTGCCAGACAACAACACATGCTCATAATGCCTTATGGTCTCTATTGCCGTATTGTCGCAATTCAAGCAGGCATCAATAACGGATAATTCAGGAGGAAAAGATGGTTTCTGCGAGAGATATCCTATGCGCAAATCGTTACGCATCGTAATCAACCCTGCATCGTATGGTTCTTGCTGCATGATTATCTTGAGCAGCGTTGACTTGCCTGCACCATTAGGGGCAATCAGAGCCACACGCTGATTGTCAGCTATGCTGAATGATATGTTTTCAAATAACACTCTGTCAGCATACGACTTTGTAAGATTTTCTATTTGCAACAAACTCTGCATATTTTTACCACCTTTTTAAGAATACATATTTTCCATATAACCAAATATTTATGTGTTTTTGTTCGGCAAGTTGGCGATTTTTTATTCGGCAAGTTGGCGATTTTTTATTCGGCAAGTTGGCGATTTTTTATTCGGCAAGTTGGCGGATTTTCGTTCGGCAAGTTGGCGGATTTTCATTCGGCAAGTTGGCGATTTTTTATTCGGCAAGAGGATCAAACATAAATCAGAGCGGCTTCGTGGCGTTGAAACCGCTCTGCATCTTATATTTACAGGCTAATACACAATTTTGGTTGCTTTATTTCCGGCTCTGATTATCAATACTTGACCGCGACGAATGTCATCAATCATTGTCGGACCTTGCAGTGTCTGATGGTAAAGCAATTGCCCCATGACATTATATATTTGAACATCGCCTTGTGCATCAATCTGCAACGAACCATCTACAATGCTGACAAAATCGGCATTGGCAACAACATCAAGGCCTGTTGACATATCATCAATCATTGTGATTTGCGCATCAGTAGTTGAATTGAAACAATAAAACTCACCTTCGTAATTTATTGTATATATTTGAACATCTTGTGTTATTCCTACAACATGAATATTATAAATCGGGTAACCCTGAGTGCTCAATCCTTTATATTTAATTTCAATCGCCCCTGAGGTGAATTGGATTTCTTTTGTTGCCCCATCAACAGTCAGTTGCAATTGTGCCCAATAAGTGCTTGAAATACTATACACTCCGGCAATGGAAGTCATTGATTTACTTGAAATACCCACTGAGAGCCATGCATCATAATTATTGTTTGAATCTGTCAAATGAAGTAAATCGACTTGCCATATCGGGTCTGTAATTTGCGGATATTTACCATTTATATTAGCTGCTTGACCCCAATTGAATTCAACATCTGTCTTTATCGGCACAACAGAACCATCTGTCATTGTAATTTGTTGTTCTGTTTTTTTGTCGTAACAATAGAACTCACCTTCATAAGTCAGATTGTATCTTTCATTATTTTCTCCTATCCCGGCAACATGATAGTTGTAAATTGGATAACCATCACTACTCTGACCTACATACTTTATTTCGATGGTGCCTGAGACAATATCTATTTCTTTCAGTGTGTCATTCACGGGTATTTCTATTGATGTCCAGCGGGTGTCTTCTATATTATATGTGCCGGCAATAGATGTGCCCGACACTGTAGTTATACATGTAGATAGCCACGCATCATATTCATTATTAGAATTGACAATATTCAACGCATCAACTTCCCATAATGGCTCGGTTATTTGGGCATAATTGTCGGTCAAATAGATTGCTTGTCCATAATTGAAAGATATTTCGGTAGGTTCGATTGGCTCTTCTGCCCCACCCATAAACTTGAAGTTAATCACACCATTTACCTCTGTAATATCGGTTATCTCACGATTGACTATCTTAGTATAAGATTTTGCGCCGGCGGGGAATAAATCCTTCGCTTTTCCATAATTATTGCTTGGGGCACTACCATCTGCCTCAATCAAATCAACCCCCATACTTGAGGCTGTATTATTGACCGTGTTGTAAGTCCATTTAGTATAATCGTAAGCTATCTTTGTCAGCATCATGCCATGACCCGGAATATATTTATCCCAACTGGTCTGCTGACGATTTTCGAGCAGATAGAATGTTGTTGGATTGGGGTCGTTGCCAACGAGATTAGGTGTTTTCGATTCGGTTATTATATATGCTTTGTTTGAAGCTTGTAGTTCTTCAAGAGTGAGGCCGGCTGCACTATTGATATATGTCGGAGTGAGCCAGCCACAAAAGAAACGCTCGTATGCTGAATAAGCAGGAGGCGTATTGCTATTGTTGTTGTATGGTCCGGCATCAAGAATATCCCATGTTCCCATGGTCTTGTGTGAAGCATAGTTGGTGGCATAAAGGTCAGGCAAACCACACACATGAGAGAACTCGTGGCAGAATGTACCGATACCATTACGACTGCCATAGCCGTTAAGTTCAGGACCACAAGCATAGGTGTCAAGACGCACACCATCTAATTTGACATTATTGTAATAGACCGATGAAGCATGAGGCCAAATGGTGTTTTCGTCATACGAATCTGCCTCACCATTGCCTGCATATATGATATACACAAAATCTACTATTCCATCATTATTATTATCATACTGTTTGAAATCAACGCCCAACTGACTATCTGCCAATCTGCATGCCTCTTCAACCATTTCGTCCGGATTGGTGTCATCATTATTAGAATTATTCTTGCCGTAGTATGAATAATTTTGAGAGATAGTTACGGGTCCGACAACATCAAATTGAGGGTTGTACTTACCCATAGACTGGTCGTAGAAATATTGTCGCGCAGAGCCCGTACCTCCATTATAAGTGTAGGTATCGCCCGTCATCATCTGTGTCATAGCTGCAAGTGTATTGGCAGATTTGAATGATTTATCTTTAAAGTTGACCAATATAATCAGACCTTTTTCGGCTATGTTGAGCGGGATTTCGGTTTGTGCTTGCTGT
Organism: Paludibacteraceae bacterium; assembly: GCA_017527495.1. Classification (GTDB taxonomy): domain Bacteria; phylum Bacteroidota; class Bacteroidia; order Bacteroidales; family Paludibacteraceae; genus RGIG6639. The sequence continues at coordinate 3,829 of JAFXPY010000013.1, read as the reverse complement.
TTTACGCGTCTCATCTGCCATTGCATAGTGCTTGATTGCATGCGCTTCGTTTCAATAGCCTCAAGACTTAATGCCTCTGTTGGCACCAAAAAGCCTTTAAGGTCTTGCTTTAGCCACAGACCTTGCGCGTCTGTTGTGTAATGGAAATGTTCATCGCCATGCTTGATGATTGTGATTTGAGAACCATCAGGTTGTTCAACAACTATAGACTTTGGACTTGCAGGTATTGCCCGAACTCCTAAAAAAGAAAATACTGCAATTAGTGATGTAAGGATTTTTTTCATTTTCAACTTGATTCTATATTAACACATTCTTCGTTTGGGACTGCAAAGTTAGTTAAAATCTTTAACATTGCCAAATTTATTATTCATTCTTGCCACGCTTTGATATATTTTTCTTTATCATAAATATATTGCAGTTCATCGCCATTATATGTCATTTCGGGGGGGTATTTTGTCAGTTCGTCGGAATTAGATAATTTTGCTCGGTAAAAATACTAAATAGACCTTTTAACAAACTAAATATTTTAAATTATGAAGAGAATTTACTTTTTATTGATTGCAATGATTTGTTCTGTTATGTCAATCTTTGCAGCCGACATCATTCTTCTGACCAATTCAGGTCGTATTGATGCCGTTATCACACAAGAGAACGACCAAGAGGTGTACTACAAATTAGCCAACGACCCACAAGGTACGCTCTATGTGATAAAGAAATCTTATATCAAGACTATTGTTTATGCCAACGGAACGGTAAAGAATGTTCAAGAGCCTCAGCCTGTGCAGTATCAACCGGCACAACAAACCGTGCAATATCAACAACCACAACAACAAGTGCAGTACCAACCTGCACAGCAACAAACAGTGCAATATCAACAACCACAACAGCAACAAGTGCAATATCAGCAACCACAACAGCAACAAGTACAATATCAACAACCACAGCAACAACAAGTGCAGTACCAACAACCACAATATCAACAACCGATTGTAAGAGACAATAGTTGGGCTGATAATGTCAATTGGAATGGTGTTGGTCTGACAATAGGTTATGCTCAAAAACAATTTGCATATAGTGGCGAAATTTTTGACTTAGCACTGAATGAAAACAAAAGGTCACCTGCTCTACAAATAGGTTTTCGAGCTGAGAGTGGTAAATCTTGGAGAATAGGTAATATGTCGTTGGGAGTTGCTGCAATGTATGGTTTGTTGTATGAATTTTCAGGCAGTACAACAACTCAAGAAAATGAGTTGGAGGAATATTATGATGTCACGAAATGGGCATTCAATGATCATGAACTTATTATTCCAACAAGAGTACAAGTTCGCTTCACTCCGCTAAAAGATTTATCCGTATTCCTTTATACAGGTCCTTCATTTGACATTGGTTTGGCTTACACCGAAAGTATTGATTACAAAAATAGTAGTAAAAAATACAAGGCCACAGTCGATTTATATTCAGGTAGAGCAAAAAATTCAAATAGTGATATCAAAGTTGACAATAGCACCAACGCAAGAGATGAGCGAAAGTTGTTCAGCCGTTTCCACATGATGTGGGGCTTTGGTGGCGGCGTTCAATGGAAAAATCTTCGCCTCGACATGTATGCTGATTGGGGAATTAGTGATTCATTTTCGGAGGCGAATAGAGAATCAAATGGTGAGCCACTCAAACTCAATCGCCCATTTGCAATACAATTAACCTATATGTTCTAAAACTATCTGATATATATCAAAACAATAGCGGTAGAGAAGTTGTCCCTACCGCTATTGTTTTCATCGAAGACAATTATATTTTTCAACAACAATCGAAGACAATATTTTTTCAAGACAATAATAGGCAATGTTAGACAATTATTCTCTCAAAGTCATTAGATGCATTTGCTCAAAATAATCATCAAATTACACAAAATTATTTATCTACTAATTACTCGAATTAACACGAATCATGTTTGGTCATCAATTACCAACAATAAAAAACAATTATTGGTGTCCGATTAAAATTTTTATTGTATCAGTATATTGTTGCCAATCAAGCCGATATAAATATTAATCTATGAGGGGACTTATGTTTTCGATATACTCCGTAGGAGTTTTCTTTTAATAGAGAATAAAGATTTTAATTCTATATTTTTTCCGTAAGAAATTTCTTTTAATCAATATAAATCAAGAGTTTAAGAGAAATTTCCTAACGGGAAATCGCGATATGAAATTACGATATTATGCTATTAAAAGATATTCCCTAACGGGAAATTCATTTTTATCGGACAATAATAAAAAACAATTATCCGCTACAATTCGTATAATTCCTATTCTCAAAAGTGTAAGACCGCTACGATGTGAGAAATTAGGTACTAAACTTTCCCACTTACTAAAAACTACGGCGTTAGCCGTTGCATATTAATAGATACACAATCAAGAATACAAACACAACAACCACGTAGTGGTTGCACATTGTCTAAAATTCAAATTTATTGAGTTGTATTTTAATATGTAACCGCTAACGCGGTTAGGCAAAGAGGTAATGATAACAGCATTTTCTATTAATATGTAACCGCTAAAGCGGTTGAAGAACGATTGATGATTGATATTTATTACTCGAAATAATGTGGGAAACTTTAGTGAGAAATAAGAAAAATCGTTTCAATTTGCTGTATTCGTTTTCTAAAAAGCATACCAAAAGTGGCAGACTCGAGTCTGCCACTTTTGGTATTTGCAAGATTTGTTGTTTAGAGAACTACTTTAGCTATTTTATCGTTTATGCGTACAAGGAGTACTTGACCTTGTCGTAAGCCACGAATTGTTGTTCGTCCGACAACATTGGCATTGTAAATTAACTGTCCTTGAACATTGTAGATCTGAACAATTCCGATTGCATCTACTATTAATTCGCCATTGATAACACTAACAAGTTGTTCTGCTGAAACCATTTCAAGACCTGTACGAGGAATAACTGTATATACACCACCAGCAACCATCTCAGGTGTTTTTCCGTTATAATTCTGCAATTTTCCTGTTGCATATACCTTATCTCCTGCCTTTACATTTTTATCTGCTTCATTTACAGGTTTAACACGATAGAGTTGTAATTGATTTTCGCCACCTTCAGTGTCACTAATCCAGAATGTTATGTTCTGATATTGGTCTGACCACGGTGTTGCAATCTGTGTTACAAAACCTATTACGGTATATTCTTTTTCGGTTGTTGTCGTACCTTCTAATGTTGCAATAACTTCAAGAGCTTGTGCAACAGTGAGTGTATCTTGTGTCGGTTCAATGATTGGCTCGTCGCCTTCTGTCATAGTGATGTCTGCATCGGTTTTAGCATTCCAACATACGAACTCACCTTGGTAGCTTAAGTTGTAATCATTATTGAGAGAGTCTTTACCTATAACGGTATAACTATATATTGGATAATTATCACCCTGACCGATATATTTAATTTCTATCGTACCGGATACGAGTTCGATTTTTGTTGTGTCAGTACCTTCTACAAGGTCAAGTTCTGTCCATCCCGCACTTTCTATGGCGTAGGTACCGGCTATTGATGTTGCAGACTGTGTAAATATACCCGCAGAGAGTAATGCGGTGTAATCTGAGCTGCTCACTAATTGATAAGCATCTACTTCCCAAAGTGGTTCTGTTAAGTTATAACCTGCGTCTGCATACCAGTCGTTCATATATACGGCTTGACCATAATTAAACTCTATCTCTGAAGGATCAATAGGCTCTACCGATTTCTCAACTATGGCATACAATCCGCCTTGTACCATCTCAGGTGTGGTGCCTCGATAGTTCTGCAACTTACCGGTGGCGATAATCTTGTCGCCTAC
>JAFXPY010000012.1 GCA_017527495.1 Paludibacteraceae bacterium | reverse complement strand
GTTCGGAGGCTATATTTTTACGAATAAGGTCTTCTAATTCATCGTTGATTTCAATTGTGTCGAGGACGCCATCAGATTGCAGTCCTTCAGCAAGACATAGAGCAGAATAGCCGGTAAAGGTGCCGAGTTCGAGAATGTGCTTGGGCCGAATCATTTTGGACAACATACTCAACACCCTACCCTGCACCTGTCCTGAGAGCATGTGAGGATTGAGAGTGAGCACATTGGTTTCACGATTGATTTGCGCAAGCAGAGGTGACTCTTGATCTGAATGTTGCTCTATGTAGGTTGTGATGTCCATTGTATGATTTGGTCGGAAATGAGCTGGTAGATTTGTTTTTGCAAATCGGAGTCGATAAGTTGTACTTGTCGTTCAATGATATGAGTGTCGTGTCGTGCTGCCGGTCCTGTTTGCGCTTGCAGAGCCGGCATAACAGAGAGTTTGTTCACCATTTCCCGTATAAGGGGCAATAGCACAGAGGAAGGCAAATCAGTATGCTTCAGTATGTTTTGTGCCTCAATGAACATGGCATTTGCAAAGTTGTTGGCATACACACCTGCAAGATGCAGATACTTACGATTCTCGGCATTGAACTCAAACACTTGCATACTCAGCATTTTTGCAATTTGCATTATAGATTCCTTATCTTCGTTTGATTTGGCTTCTACGAAAAGAGGTATATCATTGAAATCCAGTGTGCGCGTTTTAGTGAAGGTTTGGAAGGGATAAAGAACACCGCAATGTGGTTTGTCTGTTCCGAATATATCGAGTCCGTGACTTCCTGCTGTATGTAAATGAAGTGCTTCACTATTTGTCTGCACTTTGCGTATTACTTTTGGCAAGACATCATCTTTGATAGCGAAGAAATAGATATCGGCATCAGGATTGATGTCGGCAAAAGAATTAACATAGCATATCCCGCAATCAATTTTAGAGGCAAGCAGTTGAGCTGCCTCTATTGAGCGTGAATAGACTTGTACAATTTGCATGTCCGGCAGTTTGGCAACAGCTTGTGCGAGGCTGTTTGCCACATTTCCGGCACCGACAAAAACGATCTTTTTCATATTTTGGGGAAATCAACCAATTTTGAATCAACCAATTTTGAATCAACCAATATTGGTTGATTCATTCTATCTGCGTTGGTTTTTCTTTGCCTGCTCGCGCGCCATAGCTTGTTGTTCGCGTTGCATTTTTTCGAGTCTCTCCTGCAATCGAGATTTCTGAGGTTTATTGCTGTTTTTCGCCATTTTGACAGCCATTTGCGCACGTAATTTTTCTTCGTTCAGAGTCCATCGGAAAATGAATGTTTGAAGAATGGTGAACAAGAGAGATACGCAGTAGTAATAACTCAAGCCGGCAGCATAATCGTTGAATATAAAGAAGAAGAACACCGGCATGAGATACATCATCCATTTCATGAATTTCATCTGCCCGCCCTGATCGCCTTGTGTCTGCATATTAAGATAGGTATATGCAATATTGGTTATAGTCATCAGGAGGCAGAACAGACTGATGTGATTATTGAAGAGATATGTTATGACCGGTATTTGTGCATCCCATGAGAGTATGGCATCGTATGTAGAGAGGTCGTCGGCCCACCATAGTGATTGTCCGCGCAATTCAATAGCCGTAGGGAAGAACCAGAACATAGCCATGACAACAGGGAATTGGAAAAGCATAGGCAAGCAACCGCTCATCGGACTCACACCGGCTTTCTGATAGAGAGCCATCGTTGCCTGCTGTCGTTCTTGCATTTTATCCTCAGGATACTTGGCATTGATAGCATCCAACTCAGGTTTGAGAGCACGCATCTTGGCAGACGACTGATAACTCTTGAACACAAAAGGCAGAATAATGATTTTGATTACGAGTGTCATCAGGAAAATAATCCAACCGATATGCAGTCCCCAGCGAGTGAAGAGGTCGAACATAGGAATGACAAGCACGACATTTATCCATGCCACAATTTTCCAACCGAGCGGAACAAGAGTTTGCAAATCAAGGTCCTCATTGCCTTGTATCTTGTCGTTATAGGCATCAAGGGTATGGTAGTGATTCGGTCCGAGATAGAGCAAGAAATTAGATTGTTCGCGTCCTGTCGGGTCGAAAGCAATTGAAGTGGCTGTTTTGTATTGTTTGATATATCTTGTTGAAGGACTGAGGGCTGCACTCTCGAGTGTGGCTCCGCTGAAATACTGATTGGCAATAAATACAGTTGAGAAGAATTGGTCTTTATAGGCTATCCAACGCAGACGATTAGTTTCTTTTTTGGCATCTGACTTTTGTTCGCTGAGGTTTTCGATGTCACCGCCTGAGAACATATATTGCAGAGTTGCATATCGTTCTTCAAACTTACGACCTTTTTCTTGTTGAGGAATGCGTTGTTGCCACTGCATTTCGAGCGAGTTGGTTGACGGTGGCAATACATTTTGCATTTCGTGGGCAACGATGTTGAAGTCCACCATATAGTCGTCGTTGTGGATAGTATAGACATAATCAAGCCACGCACCTTTGTTGGTTGAAAGACGCATGGTGAGCTGCTGAGTAGAATCAGTAGTCAGAATTGTTTGTGGTTGGAAAAAGAGTTCGTCAGTTGTCAAGACACGATTGTTGCTTGTAACGAGAGTGAGAGCAAAATCAATGTCTAAAGGACGAAAAAGTGTAACGGGTTGTTTGTCTTGATTGTCGTATTTTTTGAGTTGTACAGTGCTCAGGAAGCCACCTTTGTTACTAAACGTGTAAGAAGCAAGGTTGTTTTCAACAATTGTAAATGATTCCTCGCCTGCTGCAGCGGGTGCAAAATCGCCATAATAGCGTTGTATATGTTGAGCGAGAGCATTTGTGTCGTTTTCGATTGAGTCTTGAAGTTGTTGTTGCTGCATTTGTTTGATAGCCTCTGCAGCTTTTTCAGCTTCGAATTTGGCTTGTTGTACGCGTGCGATAGAGTCGTTATAGCGTTGTTGAGCTTCGAGTTGTTCTTTTGAAGGGCGTTGCCAGTAGGAGAACCCGATGACGATAAGACCCATCAGCACAATACCAATAATAGTGTTTTTATCCATTTTTAATTATTTTTATTCTGTTTGTTTTGTGCCACAATCGGCAAAATCGTGCAAAATTAATACTTTTTTGTCATTTTAACAAATTTATCTGAATAATCATGCGTTTTTTTGAAGTCTGCATAAAGAAAGGCGCATACAATGCGCCAAAAACAGTCGGAGAAAATCTTCAAATTTTCAAATCTTCAAATTTTCAAATGACAAAATGTTCAAATCTTTTGTGGCATAAGGCGGAGGCGGATAAGCAATTTTGTTTCTTCTCTGCGATGGATGATAAACTCTTTCTGTGCTTCTGCATCACGCTGCAAAAGGTCGGCATATATTGGAGCAATGAGAAAACTTGCAAGTGTCAGCGAGGCTATATCAATGAGCAAATCAAGAGTTTCAATCTGACGAATTAGTCCTTTTTCGATAGCTTGTTTGAGTGCTTGGTCGAGATTGTAATACATAAGTTGTCGCCGCAAGTTTTTCATAAATATCTCTCTGACCATTTCTCGGCGTTCTGGATTGGTTAGCAACTCATTGATTATCATTAATGGTGCTGTTGGTCTGCCAAGGATATAGTTGTAGTAGATATCGATATAATAATCTGCTATCCCAAAGAAGTCAAGTCCTTCAGGCAATGGTTGGTCGAGAAGGTTAAGTATTTGTTCAAGATTAGTCATAAACACCTGCCTGACAAGATTTTCTTTCGTTCTGAAATAGTAGTGTACAAGGGCTTGATTGCACCCCACTCTGTTAGCAATATCAGTGGTTGAAGTGGCAGCAAAGCCTTTTTCCAGAAAGAGTTCTGTTGCAGCCTGCAGGATTTCCTGCTCTGTTTTAGATGTTTTCATAGTTTTTACTTATTAATTGTTTGTTTTGCGTTTTCCACCATAAAATGCAGACGATTGAACACATTGGCATCCGATGTACTACTATCGAAATCGAGAAAAAGTAGATTCATCTTTGGATATAGTTGTTTTGTTCGTTTCTCTATTCCTTTTGAGATGACATGGTTGGCAATACAGCCAAATGGTTGAAGACTGACCACATTGTTGATACCTTCGGCGGCATAAACGGCAAACTCAGCCGGAATAAGCCATCCCTCTCCAAAATTGGCAGCCGGTGAGACTATATTTTTTGCCAATTTGGCGTCGTCCATTATATCGGTAAATGGTCGATAAAGCGGATAGTCGGCACATATCTTCTCGTACGAGTGGAGCACATAATTGAAATATTTATAGACAAGATTATATACCCACAGCGATGTATCGTTTTTCTTTATGTTGTATTGTTCGAACCACTTGACATTGGCAAATTTCTGCACAAGCATACGGTGTACAGCAGGGGCTGCCACTTCAACGCCTTGTTCGATAAGCCAATTGATGACGAATTTGTTGGAGAAGCCATTGAATTTTACATAAATCTCACCTACTACCCCCACGACAGGCACTTGTCGGTTGAAATCAGTGATTTGCTTGAACTCTTCAACAGCTTGTCGCATAAGGTTGTGTAGTCCTTTTGTGTCGCGTTGTTCGATTACGGGGAAAGCGGCTTGAGTGTATTTGTCTCGCAGGCGTTGTGCCTCGCCTTTTTGCTTTTCTCTTGCCACCGCAGCATAATAGAGTTTGGCAAGACAATCGGCATAAAATATGCCATGAATAAGTATTTTGAACGACCGTTTCCATGGAATTTTGAATCCCGGTTGCTCGTTGGCTATATTTCCGCCGAGTGCAAGCGAGATTACCGGCACTCGTTCGTAGCCGGCTTGCACCATAGCGTTTTTGATTAGCGACAAATAATTTGAGGCTCGGCATTGTCCGCCTGTTTGCGTCATTATTATTGCAACCTCATCGAGATTATACTTTCCGCTGTTGAGAGCATTCATTATTGAGCCAATAACTATAGTGGCCGGATAGCACACATCATTGTTGGCATATCGCAGTCCTGTCTCGGCATCATTCTGATTGCCCATAGGGAGCACTTCAAGGTCGTAACCTGCCACTTTGAGCAACGATGGCAGAAACTCCGAATAACCATCGGCAAAATACGGAGCGAGCAATTTGCGGTGTCGTTCTGCCTCTGTAAATTTTGCTGTTGTCCGATAAGTGTGTTCTTTGCGCTGACGCTCTTCTTGCATCGCCACACTCTCGACAAGCGAGCGTATTCGCAAACGCAATGAACCTATGTTGTTGACATCATCTATCTTCAGAGCAGTAAGGTTTTTCTCAAAGCGCTGAAGTATGGCACTAACCTCATCAAGAATAAAGGCATCAGGACCGCAACCGAATGAGGTCAGTTCGACATAATGAAGACGGTTATATGTATGTTTGCCCACAAAATAGGCGGCTTTGAAAATACGATTCGGGTAAGCCCATTGTGTTACGGCATTCAGATTTTGATACACGCCGTTACCTTCTACTGATGCAACATTTTCGGTGATCACATCAATTCCCATGTCGGCTATGGCTTGCGACACTTTATGTTCAATCAGCGGATCGATATGATATGGGCGAGCGGCAAGCATGATGACCATACGATTGTCTTTCTGAGCCTGTTCTAAGACTTGCATGCCACGGTCGGTGAGTGTTTGCAGATATCTGTCTTGCGCCTCTACTGCCCATTTGATGGCTTGCTCTGCAACAGCTTTTTTCGCTCCTAATGTTTCCAAATAGGCATAGCATGATTTGTAAAGTAAGTCAGTATCATTGAAAGTTATTATAGGACTATCAAATGGTATTTTATAGTTTTTTTCCGGATTGATTGAACTGCGTATAACATCCGAATAACCGGCAACGATAGGGCAGTTGTAGGAATTTTGCGATGTTTTGTCTTCTTTGCGCTCATAAACGACATAGGGATAGAAAATGCGGTCAACATGCCGTTCAATCAGGTCAAACACATGTCCGTGCATTAGTTTTGCGGGAAAACATACATTGTCCGCCATGATAGTACGCACACCTTTCTCGTAAAGTTTGTTGGTAGAGACTTGCGAGAGTTGTACTTTAAATCCACATGCAGTGAAAAGTGTGTTCCAAAACGGAAAATTTTCATATATTCCTAATGCACGCGGAATACCTATCACAAGTGGTTTGTCGAATTTTACAAGTGGCTCAACCTGCGGTTTGGAAAAAAGAAGGCGTATTTTGTCGGTAAACATATTGACTCCTTTTTGTGTTTTGTCTGCCGCATTGGAATAGACTTTCTCGCAGTTGTTACCCGAATAGAAAGTATTGCCGTTCTGAAATATAAACGCCTTGACAGTACAATGATTGTCGCAACCTTGACATATCTCAAAATTGCTCTCGTATGAATTGGCGTTGATTATATTCTGTAGGTTCATTTGAAGATTTGAAAATTTGAAGATTTGAAGATTACTTTTCCTTTTGCATTGCATATAGTGCTGCTCCGTAAGCTCCCATAAGTTCAGGTATATCAGAGAAAGACACTTCCACACCGGTCTGAAGCTCAAGAGCACGAATAACAGCTTTATTGCGGAATGTACCTCCCTGCACCACTACATGTTTGCCCAACTCGTCTATTGATTTTAGTTTCAGCACTTTGAACAAACAGTTTTTCACCACCGAATACGAAAATCCGGCAGCTATATCGCTCACCGTGGCACCCTCACGAAGGGCTTGCTTCACTTTGGAATTCATAAACACCGTGCAGCGTGTGCCGAGGTCGCATGGGTGCTTTGCCTCACAGGCATATTGTGCAAAATCGGCTGCCGTATGTCCCAACTGATTGGCAAAAGTCTCAAGAAAAGAGCCACAACCTGACGAACATGCTTCGTTGATTTCCATGCGACGAATAGAACCATTTTCAACAAAGATAGCTTTCATGTCTTGTCCGCCGATGTCGAGAATAAAACTCACATCAGGTTCTACAGCCCGCGCTGCCATAAAATGCGCCATGGTCTCAATAATGCCATAGTCGAGACTGAATGCTGTCTTGAGCAAATTCTCGCCATAACCCGTCACAGCACTCGCTTTGATTTCTATATTAGCCGGATTTTCAACCGATTCATATAGCTGTGTTATTGCTTCGTGAAATGCACGAAAACTATCACCATTGTTATGACGATAGTCGGTATATACCAACTCGCCATTTTCATTCAGGAGTATGAGTTTTGTCGTTGTTGAGCCGGAGTCAACACCCATGAAATAGTTATGCTTTGAGCTACTATCAATCTTTGCGCGCGGAACATTATAGACATGTTTTGATTTCAACCAAGTCTCAAACTCGTTTTTCGAATTGAACAACGGTTGCATTCGGTCAGAAAAATCGACTTCAATGGTCTGTTCTGAAATCAACAAATCATGCAGTTGATTGAGCGACATTGATCTCTTTTCTTCGTTGGCCATCACGGAGCATCCCAAAGCCGGTATGAGTTGCGGGTTGTCGGGCAAGAGGCAATCGTCTTCGGAGAGGTTCAGAATTCGCATGAAATGCTTTTTGAGCTCAGGCAAATAAGCGAATGGACCGCCGCAAAAGAATACAATCGGCTCGATGTCCATACCACGCGCAAGAGAAGCAACAACCTGCAAGGCAACAGCATTAAACACAGAGGCTGCGATGTCAGACTTTGCAACTTTGCGCGACATGAGATTTTGGATATCAGTCTTTGAGAACACTCCGCAACGCGACGCAATGGGATAAATGTTTGTTGACTGAGCAGCAAGGCGATTGAGTTCGACAGTTTCGACACCCAAAAGAGTGGCGGTCTGGTCGATGAAAGCACCTGTACCACCGGCACAACTACCATTCATACGAATGTCGGGCACTTTGCCTTCGGCGAAAAATATCATTTTCGAATCCTCGCCACCCATATCAATAAAGGTGCGAACGTATGGATAATAACGCTTAACCACTTCTGCCGCAGCAACCACTTCTTGCACAAAACTCCACCCCAAACGCTCGGCATAACCCATACCTACTGAGCCTGTTATAACCAATCGCAACTCAACATCATCAGCCCGCACACCACTCATTTCAGGTATCTCTCCATTCTGCAACTTCAAAACAAAATCGTCGAAAATCTGATTTGCCACGTTCTTAACATTGGCATTATGACGGCGATAATCGTTGAAAACAAGCCTACCCTGCTCGTCGGTAAGAGCGATCTTCAAAGTCGTTGAACCGATGTCAATTCCTAAATTATACATCTATTTAATAATAAAGTTTAATAAGTTTATTAAATAAGCACCACAAAATTAGATTTTTTTTGTTAAATGACAAAATCGCACCTGTATTTTTAACAAAAATTAAGAATATCACCATTTTTTCGTCCGCATTATTCAACAGTTCATCGCCGAAAAGCGACGGTTCAGAGGGTGGTATTTGTGTATTTCGTCGCAAACAAATAATTTTATATAAGAATTGAAATAATTGCTTGGGAATAGTTAAACTTTTCAAGTTTCGCAAGTTATTACAATTTATAAAATCTCGGCGTTCAACGGCGTTAGCCGTTGCATATTAATAGATATAATCAAGATTACAAAACCAACAACCACGTGGTGGTTGCACATTGTCAATTAGTCAAATTTACCGCATAGTATTTTAATATGCAACACTAATAATAACGTGAGTTCGATATAACTTTAGAATAAAAGAAGTTGATTATCTGTTTCATAGATGAGATTTAGTGATGGTTTCTTTGTGAAATAGCAATAAGCAGCAATAGCAGCAAAGGCGTTAGTAATAAAGTTTCTGACACTC